>PHCO01000039.1:7453-25182 GCA_002842265.1 Betaproteobacteria bacterium HGW-Betaproteobacteria-18
CGCTCTTCCAGCGTCTCAGCCAGGATCATTTCCTGCACGATCGGCAAGCGATCGGTGGCATTGAACATGCGCTCGGTGCGGCACAGACCGATGCCCATGGCACCAAACTCACGGGCGCGCAAGGCATCGGCCGGCGAGTCGGCGTTGGCCATGACCTTGAGCGCCGCCACCTCGTCGGCCCACGCCAGCAGCGTGTTCATTTCTTCGGAAAATTCGGCTTCCACGGTCGGGATTTCACCGGCATAGACATGGCCAGTGCCGCCGTCAATGGTGATGACGTCGCCTTCCTTGAGAACCGTGTCGCCCACTTTGGCGCTGCGCAACTGATCGTTGATGACGATGTCTTCGCAGCCCGACACGCAGGGCTTGCCCATGCCGCGCGCCACCACGGCCGCGTGCGAGGTCTTGCCGCCGCGGCTGGTCAGGATGCCCTGTGCCTGAAAGAAGCCGTGAATGTCTTCGGGCTTGGTCTCTTCGCGCACCAGGATGATTTTTTCTCCGGCGCGCCCGCGCGTCTCTGCGGTGTCCGCGTCGAACACGATCTTGCCCGAAGCCGCGCCGGGCGAGGCCGACAGCCCCTGCGCCAGCGACTTGGCGTGAAAATTGGGCGCGAGCTGCGGCACCAGCAGCTGCTCCAGCACGGACGGCTCGGTGCGAAGCAGCGCGCGCTCCTTGGTGATCAGCCCCTCATGAAACATCTCGACCGAGGTGCGCACCATGGCGCGCGCGTTCATCTTGCCGTTGCGCGTTTGCAGGCAGTACAGAACGCCTTTCTCGATGGTGAATTCAAAGTCCTGCACCTCGTGGTAGTGCGACTCGAGCCGCCTGCGCAGCTCAATCAGCTGGCGGTGAATCTCGGGCATTTCCTGTTCCATCTCGGCAATGGCCTTGGGCGTGCGGATGCCCGCCACCACGTCTTCGCCCTGGGCGTTGACCAGGTACTCGCCATAAATCAGGTTTTCGCCGGTGCCGGGGTTGCGCGTAAAGCCGACGCCAGTGCCCGAGTCGTTGCCCATGTTGCCAAAGACCATGGTGCAGATGCTCACGGCCGTGCCGTTGGCCTGCGCCTTGGTGATGCGGAACTGTTTGCGATAGTCCACCGCACGCTTGCCCATCCACGAGCGAAACACCGCGCCCACGGCAATTTCAAGCTGCACAAACGGATCTTGCGGAAAGGACTGGCCGGTCTGGCGTTGCACAATGGCCAGAAATTCGCCCGCCAGTTCTTTCAGATGTTCGATACTGAGGTCCACATCCAGCGGCGCACCATATTTGCGCTTGATGGCCACCATGCGTTCGTCAAAATGTTCATCGCCAATGCCCAGCGCAATCTTGCCAAAGAGCTGAATGAAGCGGCGATAGGCATCGTAGGCAAAGCGCTCGTTGCCGGTTTGCGCAATCAAGCCTTTCAGCGAAACCTCATTGAGACCAAGATTAAGAATGGTGTCCATCATGCCTGGCATCGACATCGCCGCACCAGAGCGCACCGAAATCAGCAGCGGGTTGGTACTGTCACCAAAACCCTTGCCGGTCTTTTTTTCCAGGGCGGTCATGTGGGCGCGGATTTCAGCCATCAGGCCCACGGGTAACTGGTTCTTTTCCAGGTAGGCGTTGCAGGCATCGGTGGTGGCGATGAACCCGGGCGGCACATTCAAGCCAATCTGCGTCATCTCGCACAAATTGGCGCCCTTGCCACCCAGCAACATCTTGTTTTTGCCATCACCCTCTTCAAATGCGTACACGTACTTTTTGCTGTCGGTCATGATGTTTCCTTTTCAAAATGTTGATCACGTTATTAAAAATATTGCTGTTGCGGATTATGCTAGCGCTGTGCAAGCTCTAGTGCCAGGTTCAGATAGAGGGCATGGAGCTGAGTCCGCTGCTTGACGTTTTATGGCTCACGCGCAGCACCAATGCCCCTCAGATAAGCGCTGATCACCGGCGCTGCCATAGCCACCAAATCAAACGCTTTGGGTGCCAGCAACCAGGTATGGATCAGCCCCACAACCAAAGCATGCAAGCCTTGCGCCGCAATCGCCAGCGGCACGGTCAGATCCCGGGCACGCCGCGCATAAGCATCACGCAAACTGCTCTGAATATGCTGCGTGACAGCTTCTTGTGTTTGCAATTGCCGCTGCTTGACGGCCAATAATTCATCCACATACTCCACCTTCAGCGTCGCCACCTCAAACACCCGGCGGGTGCGCTCATCGGTGGCAATCTTGCGCAAGACATCGAGCAGGGCCCGCTGCAATTCCTCCAGCGGATCCTGCGCGGGGTCGTGCCCGATCAGGTGCAGGGCCTCTTCCATCGGCAAGGTGATGCGCAACATCATGGCGTTGAACAAATCGGCCTTGTTCTTGAAATGCCAGTAAATGGCACCGCGCGTGGTGCCTGCCGCCTGTGCGATGTCTTGCAGGCTGGTGCGCGAAACGCCTTGGTCGGAAAAAACCCGCTCCGCCGCGTCCAGCAACTGATGGCGGGTGGCGAGTGCATCTTCTTTGGTTCGACGGGCCATGTTGAGCCTTCTTGCGACGTGGTTAGCGTGGCGGACTGGTTAAATACATTCAGCATTGTATGTATAATTTTTAAAAACCAGATAGCCTTCGGCTTTTGCATTTCTACGTTTCTGTCCACCCCACACCATTACCTTCCACTGCACCATGGTTATCACTTTCAACCGTTTTTTTGCGACGGCTAAAACCGCCGTATTGCCTGGCCGCAAACTGTCATACCGCATGGCCCCGGCACTGACCTTGTCCGCCTTGTTGGTCGCCTGCGGCCAAGGTAGCACCCCCACGGCAGGCCCCGCTGGACCAGGCGGTGCGCCACCCCCGGCTGAAGTGGGTGTGGTCACCGTCGCGCCGGGCGATGTGGGCCTGGTCACCGAGTTGCCCGGGCGGCTGGAAGCCTCGCGCGTGGCACAGGTGCGGGCGCGCGCCGCCGGCATTGTGCAAAAACGCCTGTTCGTGGAGGGCAGCAACGTGCACGCTGGCCAGGCGCTGTTTCAGATTGATGCCAGCGCCTACCAAGCCGCGCTGACCAGCGCGCAAGCCTCGGTGGCCAAAGCCGAGGCAAACCTGATGCAGACCTCTGCACAAGCCGATCGCTTCAAACCGCTGATCGAAGCCAAAGCCATCAGCCAGCAGGAATTTGTCAACGCACAAGCCTCACAAAAGCTGGCCGAGGCCGATGTGGCCGTGGCCCGCGCTGCGCTGCAAACCGCGCGCATCAACCTCGGCTACGCTTCCATTACCGCTCCGATCAGTGGCCGCATTGGCCGCGCCCTGGTCACTGAAGGTGCACTGGTGGGTCAAGGTGAAGCGACACCGATGGCCGTGATCCAGCAAACCGACCCGATGTACATCAATTTCACCCAATCAGCCTCTGAAATATTGAGGCTGCGCAGCGCCATGGAGTCCGGCCAGCTCAAACGAGCCGGGGCACAGGTCGCCAGCGTGCGCGTGGTGCTGGAAGATGGCACGGAATACGCCAAGCCAGGCAAGCTGCTGTTCTCGGACCTGACGGTCGATGCCACCAGCGGCCAGATCACACTGCGCGCCGAAGTGCCCAACCCGCAAGGCACGCTGCTACCGGGCCTGTTTGTGCGCGTGCGTCTGGAGCAAGCTCAGGTCAGCAACGCCATCACCCTGCCGCAGCAGGCGGTGACGCGCTCGCCGCAAGGTGACTCGGTAATGGTGGTGGGCGCAGACGGCAAAGTGGCCCCGCGCCCGGTCAAGGTGGGTGGCCAGCAACGCGGCCAGTGGGTGATCCTGGACGGTCTGCAAAGCGGCGACCAGGTGATGGTGGACGGCTTTCAGAAACTGCGCGGTGGTGCCCCGGTGAAGCCCGTGTCATGGCAGGCGCCTGGCCATGCTCTGGTCAAATCAGCCAGCGTACCCACCGCCGAAGGCGCAGCCTCCAAGCCTGTAGCACAAGCCCCTGCCAGCGCTTCGTCCAGCGCGACGCGCTAAGGAGCCACTTCCATGGCAAAGTTCTTCATTGACCGACCCATCTTTGCGTGGGTCATCGCGCTGTTCATCATGGTGATGGGCTCGGTGGCCATCACCCAGCTGCCCATTGCCCAGTACCCGCCGGTGGCGCCGCCGTCCATCGTGATCTCGGCCACCTACCCGGGGGCCTCGGCGCAGACGCTCGAAGACAGCGTGCTGTCCATCGTCGAGCAGGAAATGAACGGCGCGCCCGGCCTGATCTACATGGAATCTGTAGCCCAAGCCAACGGCACCGGGCAAATCACCTTGAGTTTTCAGCCTGGCAGCAACGCCGATCTGGCCCAGGTGGATGTGCAAAACCGGCTGGCCCGTGCCACACCGCGACTGCCTGCAGCCGTCACGCAGCAAGGCGTGCGGGTGGACAAGGCGCGCAGCAACTTCCTGCTGTTCACCATCCTGTCGTCAGACGACCCCAAGCTCGACCCGGTGGCCTTGGGCGACTACGCCTCGCGCAGCATCTTGCCCGAAATACAGCGTATCAATGGCGTTGGTCAGGCGCAACTGTTTGGCACCGAGCGCGCCATGCGCATCTGGATCGATCCGGCCAGGCTGCAAGGTTTTAACCTGTCGGCCAGCGATGTCACCGCCGCCATCCGGGCACAAAACGTTCAGGTGTCAGCTGGTGAAATTGGCAGCCTTCCCAATGTAGCCGGCCAGGGCATTGCCGCCACGGTGGTGGTGGGTGGCCAACTCAACAGCGTGACACAGTTTGGCAATGTGGTGTTACGCGCCAACACTGACGGCTCCAGTGTGCGGCTCAAAGACGTGGCGCG
Organism: Betaproteobacteria bacterium HGW-Betaproteobacteria-18; assembly: GCA_002842265.1. Lineage (GTDB taxonomy): Bacteria > Pseudomonadota > Gammaproteobacteria > Burkholderiales > Burkholderiaceae_C > Rhodoferax. The sequence continues at coordinate 12,240 of PHCO01000039.1, forward strand.
CATTGAACTCGGCGCCCAGGCTTATGCCACTGCAGCACGGCTCAACGGCAAACCCTCAACCGGCATTGGCGTGCAACTGGCCCCCAGCGGCAACGCGCTGGCCACGGCCAAAGCCGTGCGCGCACGCATGACCGAGCTGGAAAAATTCTTTCCCCAGGGCATGACCTGGGCCATTCCCTACGACAGTTCGCGCTTCATCGAGACCTCGCTGCGTCAGGTGGCCACCACCTTGCTGGAGGCGATTTTGCTGGTGTTTCTGGTGATGTTCCTGTTTTTGCAGGACTGGCGCTACACCCTCATCCCGACGCTGGTGGTGCCGGTGGCCTTGCTGGGCACCTTTGCCACGCTGCTGGCACTGGGTTTTTCAATCAACGTGCTGACCATGTTTGCCATGGTGCTGGTGATCGGCATTGTGGTGGACGATGCCATTGTGGTGGTGGAAAACGTCGAGCGCATCATGAGCGAAGAAGGTCTGGCGCCACTGCAAGCCACGCGCAAGGCCATGGGACAAATCCAGGGTGCCATCATTGGCGTGACCGTGGTGCTGATCTCGGTGTTTGTGCCATTGGCATTTTTCAGCGGCTCCATTGGCAACATTTACCGCCAGTTTGCAACCGTGATGGGGGTGTCGATTGCGTTCTCGGCGTTTCTGGCACTGTCACTCACGCCGGCCCTATGCGCCACCCTGCTCAAACCGGTCGAAGCGGGTCACCACCACGCCAGGAGCGGCTTTTTTGGCTGGTTCAACCGGGGCTTTTCCAAAACGGCCAAGGCCTATGAAGGCGGCGTGGCCAAACTGCTGCCACGGGCGGCGCGCTACCTGGTCATTTATCTGGCCATTCTGGCCGGGGCTGTCTGGATGTACAAGAGCTTGCCGACCTCGTTTTTACCTAATGAAGATCAGGGCACGATGCTGGTGAATGTGCAACTGCCGCCAGGTGCCACACGTGAGCGCACACTGGCCGTGATGCAACAGGTCGAAGGCTTCATGCTCAAGCAGCCCGAGGTAAAAGGCATGGTCAGCATACTGGGCTTCAGCTTCTCGGGCCAGGGACAAAACGCCGCGCTGGCGTTTGTCACGCTCAAGGACTGGTCAGAGCGCAGCGGGCCTGGCGCTTCAGCGCAAGCGCTGGCCGGGCGCTCATTTGGCGCTTTGAGCGGCATCCGTGATGCCTTCATCTTTCCGCTGAGCCCGCCGCCCATCCCTGAACTGGGCGCATCCTCGGGCTTCAGCTTCAGGCTGCAAGACCGCGCAGGTCTTGGCCACGAGGCGCTGCTGGGCGCGCGCAACCAGTTGCTGGGCATGGCGGCCAAGAGCAAGGTGTTAACCCAAGTTCGCCCTGACGGTCTGGAAGATGCCCCGCAGCTTCAACTCGACATAGACCGTGACAAGGCAGCCGCACTGGGTGTGGGCTTTGAGGCCATCAACGCCACCATTTCTACCGCTTTGGGCTCCAGTTATGCCAATGACTTTCCCAACGCCGGGCGCTTGCAGCGCGTGATGGTGCAAGCCGACGCACCGGCACGCATGCAGCCTGATGATTTACTCAAACTCAATGTGCTCAACAACAAGGCTCAAATGGTGCCGCTGTCCGCCTTTGCCAGCACCCGCTGGATCACCGGGGCCATGCAGACTGTGCGCTACAACGGCTACCCCGCCATGCGCATTGGCGGCAGCGCCGCGCCCGGTTTTAGTACCGGGGCCGCGCTGATTGAGATGGAACAGCTCGCCAGCCAACTGCCGCCCGGCTTTGGCTTTGAGTGGACCGGCACCTCGCGTGAGGAAAAGCTGGCCGGATCGCAAGCCATGATCCTTTACAGTTTTGCCATTTTGTCGGTGTTTTTGTGTCTGGCCGCGCTGTATGAGAGCTGGACGATTCCGCTGGCCGTGATTCTGGTGGTGCCACTGGGTGTGCTGGGCGTGATTGTGGCCACACTGCTGCGCGCCTACGCCAACGACGTGTACTTTCAGGTGGGGCTGATCACCATCATTGGCCTGTCGGCCAAGAACGCGATTTTGATCATCGAGTTCGCCAAAGACCTGCAAGCGCAGGGCAAGAGCGTGATTGCCTCGGCACTGGAAGCGGCCCACCTGCGCTTTCGCCCGATTGTGATGACCTCCATGGCCTTCACGCTGGGCGTGCTGCCGCTGGCTCTGGCCACTGGCGCGGGCTCGGCCAGCCAGCGCGCCATTGGCACAGGGGTAATCGGTGGCATCCTGACCGGCACCAGTCTGGCCGTGGTGTTTGTGCCGATCTTTTTTGTGGTGGTACGCAGCCTGTTCAAAGACAGCGCGCGCCAGCAGCAAGTGCATGCGGCACAGGCCGAACACATGGGAGTGCATTCACATGCATAATTTCATTTCAAAAAGTACAGCTTTGGCTGCAAGCGCGTTCCTGGCTGGCTGCTCGCTCATGCCCACCTACGAGCGACCCATCGCACCCGTAGCTTCGCAATGGCCTGCATCCGCTGCGGTCAGTGCACCCGGCGACACAACAGGCGCCCGGAGCATCCCCGCGCTGGCCTGGCAGGATTACTTCACGGACCCCACGCTGCGCCAGCTCATTGACACAGCGTTGGCCAACAACCGCGACCTGCGCGTCTCGGTGCTCAACACCCAGCAAGCGCGTGCCCAGCTTGGTATTCGCCAGGCCGACCAGTTCCCGACCCTCAACGCCGCGGCCACGGGATCACGCAGCCCGGACAGCAATGGCGCCATCAAAAGCGCCTACAGCGCAGGACTGACGGTGACCGCTTACGAGCTTGATTTTTTTGGCCGCGTGGCCAGCCTCAAAGAGCAAGCCCTGGCCCAATATCTGGCCACCTCAGAGTCGGCACAAGCCGCACAGATCAGCCTGATTGCCACCGTGGCGCAAAGCTGGATGAGCCTGCTGGCTGACGAAGCGTTGCTGGCCGTGTCACACCAAACGCTGGACTCCCGCGCTGAGTCCCTCAAGCTGGTCGAACTCAAGCTTCAACACGGGGCGGCCTCTGATTTTGAGCTGCGCGGCGCGCAAACCCTGCTGGAAAGCACCCGCGTCACGCTGGCCCAGCAGCAACGTCAGCGCGCCCTGGATGAAAACGCCTTGGTGTTGCTGCTCGGACAGCCACTTGGCGAGGCCAGCCGGGAGCAATTGAAGCGGCAAAATGTGACCCCATTGCAGTTTGCCGAGTTACCCGCCGGGTTGCCGTCCGAGCTGCTCGCGCGCCGCCCCGATATTCGTCAGGCCGAACACCTGCTGATTGCCAGCAACGCCAATATCGGCGCGGCCCGGGCCGCATTTTTCCCACGCATCAGCCTGACGGCTGGGGCTGGTTCAGCCAGCAACGCGCTCTCAGGCCTGTTCAAAGACGGCGCCTGGGGTTGGACGCTGGCGCCCCAACTGGTGCTGCCGATCTTTGATGCCGGGCGCAACCAGGCCAATCTGGACGCCGCCAGAACCGGGCGCGAGGTGGCCGTGGCGCAGTATGAAAAAGCCATTCAAAGCGCGTTTCGCGAGGTCGCCGATGCGCTGGCCAGCCGGGCCACGCTGGTGCACCAGTTGCAAGCCAGTCAAGCGCTGCTGGAGGCCGAAACCGCGCGAAATCACCTGACACAACTGCGTCTGGACCACGGCGTGGCCAACCAGCTGGAGTGGCTCGATGCCAGGCGTTCGTTGTTCGCAGCACAGCAGGCACTGGTACAAACCCGTCTGGCCTGCCAACAAAACCAGATTGCGCTTTTCAAAACGCTGGGTGGGGCGCTACAGAATTGACATTGAAACCCGAAAAATCAGCACAGAAACTCCAATCTTCCCTGGATAAAATGGCTTCTCAGGCTTGAAAAAAACAAGCGTCCGATGCCAGGTCATCGTTTATGTTTTTAACCCCCAAACCTCGCCACATTCCCATGAAAAACGCACCTCTTGTTGTATTGACCGCCATTGTGTTGGCGGCCACCGGTTGTTCCAAAACAGAAGCGCCCGCCCCCAGCGCAACGCCCAATACCAGCACGGCACCGACCACTTCAACCGCGCCTGCAGCCAACACCGGATCTTCCTACGACATGGTGGCGGCCAACGGCAAGGGCTTTAGCGTAGGTGCCCTGATGAGTGCACAAGCTGTCTATGTCCTGTTTGACCCGCAATGTCCGCACTGCGGTCGTTTGTGGCAGGCATCACTGCCGCTGCACAACAAGGGGAAATTTGTCTGGATTCCGATCTCATTCAGCCCCGCCAAAAGCCTGCCCCAGGGCGCGGCCTTGCTGATTTCGGCCAACCCGGTAGAAGCGATGAACGCGCACGAGCAGTCTTTACTGGCGGGCACCGGCGGCATGGCTGCCAGTGCTAACGTGCCCGAAGAGCTCAAACAGGCCATCGCCAACAACACCCAGTTGTTGAACCGCCTGGGCGTGGATTCAGTGCCATTTTTATTGGGAAAGCACAGGAAAACCGGTGAAATTGTGAGCTTCAACGGCGCCCTGGAGACGGCGGCTTTGGCCAATTTGCTGGGGATTGAATAAACCCGGCAACCCTGGCTTGCCATGCCGGCATAAAACAAAAAAGGATGCATGGCATCCTTTTTTTTGACCTCAGAGGAACAGCCTCAGGTGGTAGCGGCTTCCTGAACCTCGGGCTTGGATTTGCCCTCTTTTTTGGGCAAGGGCTGGATGTCCAGCAACACTTCGGTTTTGCTCTCGTCCTTGTCGTCGAGCTCCACCGTCAAACGGCCGCCATCGACCAAGCGGCCAAATAACAACTCATCGGCCAAAGCGCGGCGAATGGTGTCCTGGATCAGACGCTGCATCGGCCTGGCACCCATGAGGGGATCAAACCCCTTCTTGGCCAGGTGCTTGCGCAGCTTGTCAGTGAAAGTGACCTCCACTTTTTTCTCGGCCAACTGGGCTTCAAGCTGCAACAGGAACTTGTCCACCACGCGCAGGATGACGTTCTCATCGAGCGCCTTGAAGCTGACGATGGCGTCGAGCCGGTTGCGGAACTCGGGCGTGAACATGCGCTTGATGTCGGCCATCTCGTCGCCCGCCTCGCGCGGGTTGGTAAAGCCGATGGTGGCCTTGGCCATGGTCTCGGCGCCCGCATTGGTGGTCATGACGATGATGACGTTGCGGAAATCGGCCTTGCGCCCGTTGTTGTCGGTCAGCGTGCCGTGGTCCATGACCTGCAACAGCACGTTGAAAATAGCCGGGTGCGCTTTCTCGATTTCGTCGAGCAGCAGCACGCAGTGCGGCTTCTTGGTGATGGCCTCGGTCAGCAAACCACCCTGGTCAAAACCGACATAGCCCGGCGGCGCACCAATCAGGCGGCTCACGGCGTGCTGCTCCATGTACTCGCTCATGTCAAAGCGGATCAGCTCGATGCCCATGATGTAAGCCAGTTGCTTGGCCGACTCGGTCTTGCCCACGCCGGTGGGGCCGCTGAACAGGAAGGTGCCGATCGGCTTGTCGCCCTTGCCCAGGCCGGAGCGTGACATCTTCACTGCCGAGGCCAGCATGTCAAGCGCCTTGTCCTGGCCAAACACCACGTTGCGCAAGTCGCGCTCCAGCGTCTTGAGCTTGCCGCGGTCGTCGTTGGACACATTGGCGGGCGGAATGCGGGCAATTTTGGCCACGATGTCTTCCACCTCGGTCTTGGTGATGATTTTCTTGCGCTTGGAGGGCGGCAAAATGCGCTGCGCTGCACCGGCCTCGTCAATCACATCGATCGCCTTGTCGGGCAGATGACGGTCGTTGATGTACTTGGCGCTCAACTCGGCGGCGGCCTGCAGGGCGGCCACTGCATATTTGACGTGGTGGTGCTCTTCAAAACGCGACTTGAGCCCCTTCAGAATTTCAACCGTCTGCTCCACCGTGGGTTCCACCACATCGATTTTCTGGAAGCGACGCGCCAGGGCCGCGTCTTTCTCAAAAATACCGCGGTATTCGGTAAACGTGGTAGCACCAATGCATTTGAGCGCGCCGGAACTCAGGGCAGGCTTGAGCAGGTTGGAGGCATCGAGCGTGCCACCTGACGCGGCACCGGCACCAACCAGGGTGTGAATTTCGTCGATGAACAAAATGGTGTTGGGCTTGTCCTTGAGCGACTTCAAGACGCCCTTGAGCCGTTGTTCAAAATCACCCCTGTATTTGGTACCTGCCAGCAGGGCGCCCATATCGAGCGAATAGACGATCGACTCGGCAAGAATCTCGGGCACATCTTTTTGCGTGATGCGCCAAGCCAGGCCTTCGGCGATGGCAGTCTTGCCGACGCCGGCCTCGCCCACCAGCAGTGGATTGTTTTTGCGTCGGCGGCACAAAATCTGGATCACCCGTTCGACCTCGTATTCGCGCCCGATCAGGGGGTCAATCTTGCCGTCTTTGGCGAGTTGATTGAGGTTTTGCGTGAATTGGTCCAGCGGCGATGACTTTTCGTTTTTCTCGGCTGTGCCTTCCTCGGCCTCGGCGGCATTTTCAGCGGAACGGACAGGCTCGGGCGGGTCGCTCTTTTTGATGCCATGGGCGATGAAATTGACCACATCCAGGCGCGTCACCCCTTGCTGGTGCAGGTAATACACCGCATGCGAGTCTTTTTCGCCAAAAATGGCCACCAGCACGTTGGCACCGGTCACCTCTTTTTTGCCACTGCCGGTGGACTGCACGTGCATGATGGCACGCTGAATGACCCGCTGAAAACCCAGCGTGGGCTGGGTATCGACATCTTCGATACCGGCAACCTGCGGTGTGTTGTCCTTGATGAACGTGATCAAAGACTTGCGCAAATCATCAATATTGGCCGAGCAGGCCCGCAACACTTCGGCGGCGCTGGGGTTGTCCAGCAGGGCCAATAGCAAATGTTCCACCGTGATGAATTCGTGGCGCTGTTGACGCGCCTCAACAAACGCCATGTGGAGGCTGACTTCCAGTTCTTGGGCAATCATAAAGTTCCTTTGATAGCTTTTGTTTCAGGCTTTAACTGTAATCTGATTTCAAATTCATTTGAACCCGTCGGGATTCAATCACTTACTAAGCAACAGGTTCACAAAAGCACTTCAACGGATGCCCGGACTTGACAGCCGCGTCCAGCACCTGATCGACCTTGGTGGCGGCCACATCACGTGAATACACGCCGCACACCGCCTTGCCCTCCAGATGAATCTTGAGCATGATGCGGGTCGAGGTTTCGAGGTCCTTGCTGAAAAACTCCTGCAACACCATCACCACGAACTCCATCGGCGTGTAGTCGTCGTTGAGCATCACCACCTGGTACATCTGCGGCGGCTTGGTACGCTGGGTACGGCGTTCCAGCACCACGGTACCGTCGTTTTCAACAGTTTCAATAGGCTGAGCAGGGACGGATTTGGGGAGTTTGGTGGCCATGGGTCGATTTTATCGGCCAGGCTTCTGCAAACGCGCAAACGTCTTGCGAAACTTCGCCACCTTGGGGGCAGCCACCGTCATGCAGTAGCCCTGGTCAGGATGCTTCTCAAAAAAATCCTGGTGATAGTCTTCTGCCGGCCAGTAATTCGTTTGCGGCAGCACCTCGGTCACGATGGCACGCGGGTAAACGCCGCTGTGACTGAGTTCCTCGGTCAGCGCCAGCGCCTCCTGCTGCTGCTCTGGCGTGGTGAAATAAATGCCGCTGCGGTACTGGGTGCCATGGTCATTGCCCTGGGCATTGAGCGTGGTCGGATCGTGAATCACAAAGAATATCTCCAGAATGTCACGCACGCTGATTTGCTGCGGGTCATAGACCAGCTTGACCACCTCGTTGTGTCCCGTGCTGCCGCTGCACACCTGCTCGTAAGTGGGCCGCAACGTTTGGCCGTTGCAATAGCCTGACGCCACGTCGAGCACACCTTTGACCCGCACAAAAACCGCCTCGGTGCACCAGAAGCAACCGCCGCCGAGCGTGATGGTTTGACCTGTTTGTTGCATGAATCGACCCCCCTTGAAATTGCAAACCAGACGATGACTTGAACATTCATGCTAGCCGCAAACCGACAAACCTGATGTGGCCGGGTCTTTGTTTGAATTGACTGGGTTCGGGCTTAAGTTACACTAATAACCCATTAGTCATTAACTTCATGCCAAGCACCGCACCTCATAGCCATCCCCAAGCCGTCGCCTTGACCGATGGACAGGCACGCCGCTCGCGGCGCAAAAGCGCACGGCCGGGCGAATTGCTGGCTGCCGCGCTGGACCTGTTCGTCGAAAAAGGTTTTGCCGCCACCCGCGTCGAGGAAGTCGCTGCACGCGCCGGGGTTTCCAAGGGCACGCTGTTTTTGTACTTTCCAAGCAAGGAAGACCTGTTCAAGGCCGTGGTGCGCGAGAACATTTCCGGGCGTTTTGTCGAATGGAACGAAGAGTTCGACCGCTTTGAAGGCAGCACCCATGACATGCTGCGCTACTGCTTGTTCAACTGGTGGGAACGCTTGGGCACCACCAAGGCCAGCGGCATCCCCAAACTCATGATGAGCGAAGCGCAAAATTTTCCTGAACTGGCCAGCTTCTACCAGCATGAAGTGATACAGCCCGGCAACACCCTGATCCAGCGCATCCTGAAACGCGGCGTGGCGCGTGGCGAATTTCGTCCGATGGACTTCACTTACGGCGCCTATCTGGTGCTGGCGCCCATGTTGTTTCTGGCGCTGTGGAAACATTCACTGGGCACCTGCTGTGGCGATCACGCGCAACTCGATCCTCAAAAATATTTGGCTGCGCAACTTGACATGCTGTTGCATGGCTTTGGCGTGCAAACCCCTCTCATGACGACACCCACGGAGCACACCCCGACATGAAACCCTGGATCAAATGGACGCTTGCCGGCCTCGTTGTGGCCCTGCTGGCTGCCGGCACAGTTCGCACACTGACGGCACGCAAAGCCCGCCAGACCGCACTGGAAGCACAACAGGTGGCACAAAAAACGCAGGTCAGCATCAACCTGGCCGCCAGCGACCTGGTACAGGTCAGATCGCTTGAGCTGGCGCAAAGCGTGGTGCTTTCCGGCCCCATCAAGGCCGTCAACACGGCGATGGTCAAGGCCCGCATCGCGGGTGAGTTGCGCGGCCTGACCGTGCGCGAGGGCGACAGCGTGATCGTCGGCCAGGTGCTGGCCCACATCGACCCCACCGAATCCGATGCCCGTGTGCGCCAGGCACGCCAGCAAGCCGCGGCGGCCAAAGCGCAGGTGGACATTGCCCAGCGCAGTTTCGACAACAACCGTGCGCTGGTGGCGCAGGGTTTTATCTCCAGCACGGCGCTCGAATCCTCACAAGCCAGCCTGGCGGCAGCGCAGGCCAATTACGCGGCCGCGCAATCGGGCGCCGACCTGGCGTCCAAGGCGCTGGCCGACACCGTGCTGCGCGCCCCCATCGCCGGGCAAATTTCCCAACGTCTGGCGCAACCGGGCGAGCGCGTGGCGATAGACACCCGTATTGTGGAGATTGTCGATAACCGGCAACTGGAGCTCGAAGCCAGCCTGAATGCGGCCGACTCGCTGCAGGTCAAGGTGGGGCAAAGCGCCCAACTGACACTGGACGGCGCCGCCCAGTCCATCAGCGCCAAAGTGGTGCGCATCAACCCCAGCGCCTCGGCGGGCAGCCGCGCCGTGCTGGTCTATCTGGCCATCACCCGGGAAGCCAATTTGCGCCACGGCTTGTTTGCCCAAGGTCATCTGACCGTGGGCAGCTTGAAAACCCTGGCCCTGCCCTTGAGCGCCGTGCGCACCGACAAGCCGCAACCCTATGTGCAGTTGGTCAGTCAAAACCTGGTGCAGCATGTGAACGTGACGCTGGGTGAGCGCGGTGAAGCAGACGGCGTCCCCCTGGTGGCGGTGACCGGCCTGCCCGAGGGCGGCGTGGTGATCGACGGCACGGTTGGGAGCCTGCGCGCCGGCACGCTGGTGAACACAACCGCAGCCGCGGCAGGAAGCCAGTAAATGTGGTTCACCCGCGTCAGTCTTCACAACCCGGTGTTTGCCACCATGGTCATGCTGGCCCTGGTGGTGTTGGGCCTGTTTTCCATGCAGCGACTCCAGGTGGACCAATTCCCCAACGTCGATTTTCCGGTGGTGGTGATCAGCACCGACTACCCCGGCGCCTCACCTGAGATTGTCGAGAGCGAAGTCACCAAAAAAATCGAAGAGGGTGTCAATTCGATTGCCGGCATCAACGCCCTCACTTCCCGCTCGTATGAGAGCCAGTCGGTGGTCATCATCGAATTTGGTCTGCACATGGATGGGCGTAAAGCAGCAGACGACGTGCGTGAAAAAGTGGCCGCCATTCGCCCCACGCTGCGCACCGAGGTCAAGGAGTCGCGGGTGCTGCGTTTCGATCCCTCAAGCCGCGCCATCTGGTCAGTGGCGGTGTTGCCTGATGCCAGCAATGGCCAGGCGCAGAGCGCCGTAGAACTCACCAGCTGGGCTGAGCAAACCCTGAAAAAACGGCTGGAAAACGTGCGTGGCGTCGGTTCCGTGGCTCTGGTAGGCGGCACCCAGCGGGAAATCAACATCTACCTGAACCCGCAGGCATTGGCGTCGTTCGGCATCACACCCGAGCAGGTGGCCAGCGCCGTGCGCAATGAAAATCAGGACTATCCCGTCGGCAGTATCCGCTCCAGCGCGCAGGACCGGGTGATCCAGATCGCCGCGCGCGTGCAGCGCCCCGAGGACTTTGGTCGCATCATCATCACGCGCAAAAATGGCGCGCCGGTGCGGGTTGAACAAGTGGCCGAGATCAAAGATGGCGCGCAGGAGATCGAGAGCCTGGCCTTGTACAACGGCCAGCGCACCCTGCTGTTGAACATTCAAAAGTCGCAGGATGAAAACACCATTGCCGTGGTCGATGGCCTCAACAAAACCCTGGCGGAACTGCAGCAACAATTGCCGCCCGGCATCAAGCTGACGCAAATCACTGACGGCTCGCGACAAATCCGTGTGTCGGTGGCCAACGTGCGGCAAACCCTGTTCGAGGGTGCGCTGCTCACTGTGTTGATCGTGTTTTTGTTTTTGAACTCCTGGCGCTCCACCGTCATCACCGGCCTGACGCTGCCCATTGCCCTGATTGGCACTTTTTTCTTCATGAATCTGCTGGGCTTCACCATCAACATGATCACCATGATGGCGCTGTCCCTGTGCGTGGGGCTGCTGATTGACGACGCGATTGTGGTGCGCGAGAACATTGTGCGCCATGTGCAAATGGGCAAAGGCGCGTTTGACGCGTCAATGGACGGCACCCGTGAAATTGGTTTGGCGGTATTTGCCACCACCTTGTCCATCGTGGCGGTGTTTTTGCCGATCGGCTTCATGGGCGGCATCATCGGCAAGTTCTTCCACGAATTTGGTCTGACGATTGTGGCCGCGGTGCTGATCTCGATGTTTGTCAGCTTCACGCTCGACCCCATGCTGTCCAGCATCTGGCACGACCCCAGCATTGAAGCGCCTGGCAAGCACCATGCCCCCCGCACGCTGTACGACAAAACCATTGGTCGTATCACCATGCTTTTTGACCACGGTACTGACGTGCTGGTCGATGCCTATCAAAGCATTTTGCGCTGGGCGCTGGATCACAAGATCAGCACGGTATTGTTGGCGGTGGCCATTTTTATCAGCAGCCTTTTCATGGTACCGCTACTGGGCACCGAATTTGTACCCAAGTCTGACTTTTCCGAGACCAACCTCACGTTCAACACGCCGGTCGGCTCGTCATTGGAAGTGACCGAAGCGCGGGCACGCCAGGTGGAGGGCATCATCCGCTCCTTCCCCGAGGTCAATTACACCCTGACCACCATCAACACCGGCAACGCGCAAGGCAAGATGTACGCCAGCATTTACATCCGGCTGGTCGATCGCCACTTGCGCACGCGCAGTGTCGATGCCATGTCCACCGTGCTGCGCCAGCGCCTGCGCGAAGTGCCCGGCATCAGCGTCACCCATGTCGGGTTGCTCGATCCGGTGGGCGGACAAAAGCAGATTGCATTTTCCATTCAGGGCGCCGACATGGGCGAGTTGTCACGACTGAATGCGCTGGCACTGGAAAAAATCCGCGCCGTGCCGGGCCTGGTGGATCTGGACTCCAGCCTCAAACCAGACAAACCCACGCTCGACGTGCAGGTGCGTCGTGACGTGGCTTCCGATCTGGGCCTGAGCGTGGCGCAAATCGGCTCTGCCCTGCGCACCCTGGTGGCGGGCCAAACCGTGGGCAACTGGCGCGCGCCCGATGACCAGACCTACGACGTGAACGTGCGCCTGTCGCCGCAGTCGCGCAACCAGCCCGAAGACCTGAACGCCCTACCCTTCACCGTGGGCACACAGGCCGACGGCAGCGCCCGCGTGGTGCGGCTGGACCAGGTGGCCAACGTGACCGAGTCCAGCGGCAGCAACCAGATCAACCGGCGCGACCTGACGCGCGAGGTGGCCATTACCGGCAACGTGTCAGGACGCTCGGCCGGTGAAGTGTCTGCCGACATCAAAGTCGCCATGGACAGCATTGCCATGCCGCCCGGCTACAGCTACAAGTTCAGCGGCTCGGTCAAGGATATGGCCGAAGCCTTTGGCTATGCGCTGTCGGCGCTCGCGCTGGCGGTGATCTTCATCTACATGATCCTGGCCAGCCAGTTCAAGAGCTTTTTCCAGCCATTGGCGCTCATGACCTCGCTGCCGTTGACGCTGATTGGCGTGGTGCTGGCGTTGATGCTGTTCAACTCCACGCTGTCGATGTTCTCGGTGATTGGCGTGGTGATGCTGATGGGCCTGGTCACCAAAAATGCCATTTTGCTGGTGGACTTTGCCATTCGCGCACGCGAGGACGGCATGAATCGCCACGACGCCCTGCTGATGGCCGCCAAAGTGCGCTTGCGACCCATCCTGATGACCACGCTGGCCATGATTTTCGGCATGGTGCCACTCGCCTTTGCCTTGTCCGAGGGCTCCGAGATGCGCGCCCCCATGGGGCAGGCCGTCATCGGCGGGGG
>PHCO01000040.1 GCA_002842265.1 Betaproteobacteria bacterium HGW-Betaproteobacteria-18
TCGTCATAACCGCCAGGGCGACCTTTGTAAACCACACCCTTGGAGTCACAAATAAACACGTTCTTGGCCTGCACGCCCAGGCCCACCATCACGTTCAGGCAGGCGATGGCTGCTGCACCGGCACCCGATACCGCCACCTTCACGTCGCCAATCTTTTTGCCCACCAGTTCCAGGGCGTTGATGAGTGCGGCACTGCTGATGATGGCGGTGCCGTGTTGGTCGTCATGAAACACCGGAATGCCCATGCGGGCCTTGAGTTTTTCTTCAATGTAGAAGCACTCGGGCGCTTTGATGTCTTCCAGGTTGATGCCGCCCAGGGTGGGTTCGAGTGCGGCAATGATTTCAACCAGTTTGTCGGGGTCGCGCTCGGCCAGCTCGATGTCAAACACGTCGATGCCGGCAAATTTCTTGAACAGGCAGCCTTTGCCCTCCATCACCGGCTTGCCCGCCAGCGGGCCAATGTCGCCCAGACCCAGCACGGCGGTGCCGTTGGTGACCACGCCGACCAGATTGCCGCGGCTGGTGTAGTCATAAGCCAGGTCCGGGTTGGCCTGAATGTCCAGGCAGGGGTAGGCCACGCCAGGCGAGTAAGCCAGTGCCAGGTCGCGCTGGTTGATCAGCGGCTTGGTGGCGTTGACCGAAATCTTGCCGCGGGTGGGAAAACGGTGGTAGTCGCGTGACGCATCGCCCAGGGCTTGTTCTGCCGGTGAAAGTTCATTACTCATCTTGGTTTCCTTGTGAAATAGATGGCACGCACTTTACACCCGCGGGAGGGCAATTTTCTGACAAGCCTGGGCTGAAAGTTGGTGTGCGTCGGCCTGGTTTTTCAGGAAGTCTTGATCCAGGTTAACTCAGCAAGTCGTGCAGGCTGCGGGCGATCACCTGGGTGGCGCGGCGCAGGTCTTGCAAATCCAGCCGCTCATCGGCGCGCTTGGCGTGGGATTCGAGCACGGTGCGCGGCCCGGCACCATAGACCACGCCGGGAATGCCGCGTTGGGCAAACAGGCGCACGTCGGTGTAAAGCGGTGTGCCCATGGCCGGAATGTCTTCGCCAAAAATGGTTTTGCCATGCTTCTGGATGGCTTCGACCAAAGGCTGGTTGCCCGGCAGCGGCTGCATGGCATGGGCCAGCAGGATGCGCTTGACATCGACCGTAATGCCCGGTTGCCGGGCCGCGGCTTGCGCAATGAGGCTGCGCAGGGTGGCTTCGACCTCGGCGGCGTTTTCTTCGGGAATCATGCGCCGGTCGAGCTTGAAGCTGACCTTGCCTGGCACCACGTTGGTATTGGTGCCGCCGCTGATCAGCCCGACGTTGAGATACGGGTGATGGATGCCCGGCACCCTGGAACTGACCGACTGGTACAGCGTGTTTTGCGCATACAGCGCGTTCAAGATCTGCACCGCCGCTTGCAAGGCATCGACACCAGACTCGGGAATGGCGGCATGCGCCATTTGGCCGTGCACGGTCACTTCCAGTTGCAGGCAGCCGTTGTGCGCGGTGACCACTTCGTAGCAGAAACCGGCGGCGATCATTAAATCGGGTTGCGTGAGCTTGTTCTTGAGCAACCAGCCGGGGCCAAGCTCGCCGCCAAACTCCTCGTCGTAGGTGAACAGCAGTTCAAGCTGGCCTTTTTGGGGTTTGCAGACGGCCTCCAGTGCACGCATGGCAAACGTGAAGGTGGAAAAGTCACCCTTGCTGACCGCGCTGGCGCGGCCGTAAATCTTGCCGTCCTCGATCTCGCCGCCGTAGGGGTCGTGCGTCCAGCCCTCGCCGGGCGGCACCACGTCGCCATGGGCGTTGAGGGCAATGGTTTTGCCTCCCGCGCCGTAGCGGTGGCGCACGATCAGGTTGGTGATGCTTTGCAGCCCGGCAGCCTGCACTTCAGTAGCAGGCACTGCGTGTTTTTCGGCCTCGATGCCCATGGCCTGCAACAGCTCGAAAGTGCGCTCGGCGTGTGGTGCGTTGTTGCCCGGTGGCGTGTCGGTGGGCACGCGGATGAGCGCCTGTAAAAAGCGCACCTGCTCGTCAAAGTGCGCGTCGATCCAGGCGTCGAGTTGGGTGTAGGTGGGTATGGTCATGGGTTGGGCATGTCAATGGCTAATTGCATCAGCAAGTGGTTGAAAGCTTCCACCGCCAGTTGCATGTCGTCGCTGGTGCTGGACTCCAGCGGGTTGTGGCTGATGCCGGCGTTCTGGCCGCGCACAAACAGCATGGCTTGGGGCAGGATGTCGTGCAGCTTCATGGCGTCGTGGCCGGCGCCGCTGGGCATGCGGTGCACCGGCAAGCCAAGGCTGGCCACGGCTGCTTCCCAGCGATGCTGCCACTCAGGCGCGCTGGGCGCAGCGCTGGTGCGCATGGATTCGGTGATTTGGCAATGCACTTTGCGGCGTTCACAGATAGCGTTCAATGCGGTCAGCAGATCGGCTTGCAGCGCATCACGTTGCGCATCGTTTGGCGCGCGCAAGTCCAGTGAAAACTGGCAGTGCCCCGGCACCACGTTGATGGAACCGTTGGGCACGTTCAGTTGGCCCACGGTAGCGACCGAATCGCCGTCCTGGGCGGCGCGGCGTTCGCAGGCCAGCATGAACTCGGCCACGGCGCAGGCGGCATCAGAGCGCTGGTTCATCGGCGTGGTGCCCGCGTGGCAGGCGGTGCCGATCACCTCGCCGCTGTAACGCACGCTGGCGTTGATCGAGGTCACTACGCCCAGCGGCAGGTTCAACGCATTGAGCACCGGGCCCTGCTCGATGTGCACTTCGACAAAGCCCAGGTAGTGCGCCGGGTCGCGCTTGAGGCGGGTGATGGGGGCCAGCAGCGCAGCGGTATCCTGATCGCCGCACAGGCCCGCCTGTTGCATGGCGGTGCGGATGGAGACGCCATCGGCATCCACTTGATCGAGCCACTCGGGCTTGAAATCACCCGTGAGCGCACCCGAGCCCAAAAACGTGGCTTTGAAGCGCTGGCCTTCTTCTTCGGCAAACGCCACCACTTCAATCGCAAATGGCAGGCGGCGCTGGTTGCGGTGCAGTTCGCGCACGCAGGCCATGGGCACAAAAATGCCGAGTCGGCCATCGTATTTGCCGCCGTTGCGCACCGTGTCGTAGTGGCTGCCGGTGAGCAGGGTTTGGGCTGTTGTCATTTCGAGCCCTTCGACAGGCTCAGGACCGGCTGTAGCGTGGCAATCCATGCCTTCTGAATTCATGGATTGCCGCGTCGTTCCTCCTCGCAATGACGTTATCTTGTCATACCGCCCCACCACATTACCCACCGCGTCGATGCCCACGTTGTCAAAGCCGCAGGTCTGCATCTGCGTTGCAATGAAGGAGGCACAGGCGCGGTGCGCTTCGGTCAGGTAGGTTACGGTGAGTTGCCCGGGGGCCTCCGAATATTGGCTCAATTGTTCCTGCCAGTCCCACACCAGATCGCCCGGATCGGTCGTGCAGCCAAACTTGTCATTCAACCGTATCTCGGCAATGCGGTGGATGTTGCGCAGGCATTCCTGCAACTCAAAGTCAGGGTGGCCTTGCAGGCGGCGCTCGAACGTGGCAATGATCCCGGCCCGACTCAAGCCCGTGCCACGCGGGCCACGCACCGCCAGGATGAAGGGCCAGCCAAATTTGGCGTTGTAGTCGGCATTGAGTTGTTGCAACCGGGCAAATTCTTCGGCGCTGCAGTGGGTTAACCCTGCTTGGCTTTGTTCGTTGCTGGATTCTGCAGTCAGGCTTTGGCCGACCATGGCTTTGCCCGCCAGCTCAGGGTGGGCGCGGATCAGGCTGAGTTGCGCCTCGCGCGGGGCATCGCTGACCACTTGCGCCAGAATGAATTTGAGCTGATGAATCGATTGGAATGGGCGTCGCGCCAAGGCCGCCTGCGCGATCCAGGGCGAGTGCTCGTACAGGCCGTCCAGCAGCTGCAGTGCCTCGACCGGACTGGCGCTGTTCAATTGTTCAAGGGTGAGCGCCATGGGCTTCAGGCCTGGGTTGTGTAAGGGTGGGTATGGTGCCAGTGCTGCGCAAGGTCGATGCGACGACACACCCACACCTGACTTTTATGACCGATGTAGTCCAGAAAGCGTTGTAGCGCAGTGATGCGCCCGGGGCGCCCCAGCAGGCGGCAGTGCATGCCCACGCTCATCATCTTGGGCGCGTTCAGGCCACCCGGGTCGCCTTCGGCATAGAGCGTATCGAACGTGTCTTTCAGGTACTGAAAAAACGGATCGGCGTGCGAAAACCCTTGGGGCAGGGCAAAGCGCATGTCGTTGCAGTCCAGCGTGTAGGGCACGATCAGTTGCGGCACCACGTCACCGTCGGTTTTACGCACGGCCATCCAGAACGGCAGGTCGTCACCGTAATAGTCGCTGTCATAGGCAAAGCCGCCAAAGTCTGCCACCAGGCGGCGCGTGTTGGGGCTGTCGCGCCCGGTGTACCAGCCCAGCGGGCGCGTGCCCATCAGGCGGGACAGGATGGCCATGCCACGCGCCATGTGCTCGCGTTCAACGGCTTCGGGCAGGTTCTGGTAATGAATCCAGCGCCAGCCGTGGCAGGCAATCTCGTGGCCCAGGCTCAAACAGGCTTGCACCAACTCGGGGTGCCGCTCCAGGGCCATGCCGATGCCGAACACCGTGATGGGCAGGCCACGCGCCTCGAATTCGCGCAAAATCCGCCAGACGCCGGCGCGCGAGCCGTATTCGTAAATGCCTTCCATGCTGATATGGCGCTCCGGGTAACTGGCCGGGTTGGCCATCTCGGACAGAAATTGCTCGGAGCCCGCATCGCCATGCAGCACGCAGTTCTCGCCGCCCTCTTCATAATTGAGCACAAACTGCACCGCGATGCGGGCCTGGTCGGGCCATTGGGCATGCGGCGGCGTGCGGCCATAGCCCTTGAGGTCACGCGGGTAGGGCAGGGTGCTGTTGTAGTGGTTCATGACGTTGGGCGAAGACGGTGGCTGATTCGTCCGCAGTGTATACACTTTGACCAATTTTTGAGGACCTCACCATGGGACTGAGTACGCATGTTTTGGACACCATGCACGGCACACCGGCTGCCGGCATGAGGGTGACTTTGTATGCCACCGAGGGCGGCACTTTGCATCAGCTCAAGCAGTGCGTGCTGAATCAGGAGGGCCGCAATCCGGAGGGACTGCTGCTCGACGCTGCCAGCTTGAAGCGCGGCACCTACCGGCTGGTGTTTGACGTGGCGGCGTATTTCAGGGCTTACGGTGTGGTGTTGCCGGAGCCCAATTTTTTAAATCAGGTGAGTCTGGACTTTGGCGTGGCAGAGCCCGAACAGCATTACCACGTGCCGCTGCTGGTGAGCCCCTGGAGCTACTCAACGTATCGGGGGTCGTGATGGGACTGGGTTTGTCCCGCAATCCTAATCAGTTGAGGACAGAGCAAATTTGCTGCGCAAATCTTGGTCTGTCCCGCAAGGTCTCACATTTGCCCCTCTGTCAGCGTATCCAACTGGAACAGGCCGCTTTTGTGCCACAGCCAGGTGTCGGTGTAGGTGACGCGACCCATGCGGATGGGGGCGGGGTAGGGTGCAGCCTGGCGCACGGTGCGCTCAATCTCGGCCATCACTTCCGGTGCGTGACTGGGCGCGCGCATCCAGCTGGTGCTCGTCACATTGCCTTTGCCGTCCACTTCCACCTGCAACACGCCCACGGCGTAGAGCAGCGGCGGCATCTTGCCACGGTAAACCCGCTGCATATTTCGTTGATACAGGTGGCTGGCCGCATCGCGCCGGTAGGCCTGTGGCGTCACGGCTTGCGAGATGTAAGTGGGGAGAGCCGCAGGCGGGGCTTTCACAATGGGCGCGGGCGGTGCGGGTACCGGTGCCGGAGCTGGCCTGGGGGCTGGGGGCGGCAAGGGTGTCGTGGTACACCCTGCCAAAAACAACGCCATGCTGGCAGCCAAACGCAGGCCATGCGGGTGCACCTTGAAGCGTGATGGGGCAAAAATGTTCATGCTTTGTCTCGGAATAAGGGATGGCTTGCGCAATCGAATTTTGGCGGTCACTGGCAAAACTGTAATGTGCCTCAAAAATGTTAGCCTGTAACCTGGAAATTACTCAAAAAGGTAAGTGATTGTGACAGCCGGCGAACAAATTTCAGGACTTTTGGGCACGCAGGACGCCGTTTGGGTGACAGTGCAGGCGCACCGTGGCTCGGTGCCGCGCGAGGCAGGTGCCTGGATGGCGGTGTTTGAAACTGTCACCGTCGGCAGCATTGGCGGTGGCCATTTGGAGTGGCAAGCCATGGCCCAGGCACGGTCACAACTCAGTGGGCAACCCGGTGAGCGTGTGCAGCGGTATGCTTTGGGGCCGTCGCTGGGACAATGTTGTGGCGGCGAGGTGTTTCTGGAATTTGAACGTGTGAGTACGCAAGATATTCCCCGCTTGCAGCAACAGTTTCTTGCGCAGCAAGCCCAATGGCCACCGGTGGCCTTGTTTGGCGGCGGCCACGTGGCGCGCGCGCTGGTGCAAGTGCTGCAGCGTCTGCCGTTTCAGGTGCGCTGGATTGACAGTCGTGACCCCATTTTTCCTGAAGCCTTGCCTGCCAGCATCTGCACCGAGCATTCCGAGCCGGTGCAGGGGGCTGTGGCCGCGCTGCCTCCGCAGTCAAGGGTGTTGATCATGAGCTTTAGCCATGCCGAAGACCTGGACGTGGTGGCGGCCTGTTTGCAGCGCCAGCGCGTGCGCGGCGACCTGCCTTTTGTCGGCTTGATTGGCAGCCGCACAAAATGGGCCACGTTCAGGCATCGTTTGGCTGCGCGGGGTTTTGGTGCGACCGAACTGGCGCAGGTGACTTGCCCCATTGGCGTGCCAGGTATTGCTGGCAAGGCACCCGAGGTGATTGCGGTGGCGGTAGCGGCACAACTCTTGCAAGTTCTCAGCTCAACCAAGGAAGCCTGATGGAAAGTTATATTTTGGATTGGCTCAACCTGTTGCTGCGCTGGACGCATGTGATCACGGCGATCGCCTGGATCGGTTCCTCGTTCTACTTCGTGTTTCTGGACAGCAGCCTGACCCCGCCGGAAGACGAAGACCTGGAGCAACAGGGCGTCAGCGGCGAGCTGTGGGCGGTGCATGGCGGCGGTTTCTACCACCCGGTCAAGTTTGCCGTGAAGCCGCCGCAGTTGCCCAAACATCTGCACTGGTTTTACTGGGAAAGCTACAGCACCTGGCTCACCGGCTTTGCGCTGTTCACCGTGTCTTACCTGTGGAGCGCGGGCACTTACCTGATCGACAAGTCCAAAATGGATTGGGCGCCGTGGCAGGCCATCACCGTGGCGATTTTGTTTCTGGTGGTGTTCTGGCTGCTTTATGACCTCATTTGCCGCCTCTATGGGCAGCGCAAAAACGGTGACGCCATCGTTGGCGCCCTGGTCTTTGTGCTGGTCTGTGTGGCCTCCTGGCTGGCTTGCCACTGGTTTGCGGGACGGGCGGCGTTCTTGCTGGTGGGCGCCATGCTGGCCACCAGCATGAGCGCCAACGTGGCGCACTGGATCATTCCGGGCCAGCGCAAAGTGGTGGCTTCTATCAAGGCCGGTGAGCCGGTGGACCCGATCCACGGCATTCGTGGCAAGCAGCGCAGCGTGCACAACACCTACTTTACGCTGCCGGTACTGTTTGCCATGCTCAGCGGCCACTACAGCTTTACCTACACGCATCCGTACAACTGGCTGGTGCTGATCGCCATGATGTTTGCCGGTGCTGCGATCCGCCAGTTTTTTGTCATGCGCCACGGCTACAAGTTGGGCCGCAATGGCAATCCCCTGCCTTATGCGGGGGTGGGGGTGGCGGTGATTTTTGCCATGGTCATTTGGCTGGCACCCCGGCCAGTGCAGGAGGTTGCTCAGTCAAGCAAGGAAGATTCGGTAGCTGCTCACGCAGGCGGGACGGGCGTTGGTGGCCCCATCGGTTATGCCATTTTGCAACCCATCCTGGCCCAACGTTGTTACCTGTGCCATGGTGCGCAAGTGCAAATGAAAAACGTGCGACTGGATTCACCCGCCAACGTCAAGCTGCACGCGCAGGGCATGTATCAGCAGGCAGTGGTCAGCAAAATCATGCCCATGACCAACGCCACCGGCATCTCGGAGGCCGAGCGCATGGTCATCAAACAGTGGTTTGAAACCGGCGCTAAAACCGATTGAGGGTGTGCCTCAAGCTTCGGCCGGTTGGTACACCCGGATGCGGGGTGCGATTTTGGCCAGTGTCTGCCGCGTCACCGTGCGCATGTCGTACTCGGTTTGCAAGTTCAGCCAGTAACGCGGCTCCATGCTGAAAAACAGGCCCAGCCGCAGCGCCGTGTCTGCCGTGATCGGACGCGCACCGTTGACGATGTCGCTGATGCGGCTGGGCGGCACGTCCATGTCGGCAGCGAGTTGGCGCGCCGTGATGCCCATGGGTTTCATGAACTCTTCCAGCAAAATTTCGCCGGGGTGAATTTCGTCAAGCAATGTATCAAGCATGGTTGAACTCCAAAACCACATCAGTGGTAATCCACAATTTCCACACGGTACGCACCATCGTCATGCCAGGCAAAGCAGATACGCCACTGGTTGTTGATGCGGATGCTGTGTTGGCCTTTTCGATCACCTTTGAGCGCCTCCAGCAAATTGCCGGGCGGGATGCGCAAACTGTTCAGTTCAGTGGCCGCACTCAGTTGCAATAGCTTGCGCCGAGCGACGCGTTCGATGTTTTTGAACCGGGCGACGGGTTGGCTTTGAAACAAATGTTCCGTGTCAGTGCAAAGAAATGACCGAATCATGGCGCGATTCTAATCTGAAATTAAGATTCTGTTTTGCAGAATTATTTTGCGGCTTCAGATGGGGGTGACTCGATATGCACCTTGGCAAAGGTTTATTCACCCGATTTTCTGGTGCGCACGGCTGATGCGGTGTACCTGGTGGAAACCAAGGGCATTACGCCCGCCTGCGGCCGCTGGCAGACGCGTCGCTGCAATCAAGCCTGGCGTTCTAGCGGGCGCCGTTTGACCCAAGCTGGCCACCCGCAGTTATCGCGCGCGCTCGGCCATGAACATCTCGATGCGGCGGTTTTTGGCACGACCATATTCGGTGCTGTTGTCCGCAATGGGCTCGTAGGAGCCGCGGCCGTCGATCTGGATGCGTTGGTAGTTCACCCCGCGGGACACCAGGTAGTTGCGTGCGCTGGCGGCCCGGTTGACCGACAGCGGGTTGTTGATGGCGTCCGAGCCGGTGCTGTCGGTGTGGCCAATGATGCGGATCTCGGTATTGGGCTGGTTGGCCAAGCCTTGCGCAAACTGGTCAAGAATCGGGCGCAGATTGGGCTTGATTTCAGCGCTATTGATATCGAAGGAAATGTCGCTCGGGATGTTGAGCTTGAGTTGGTTGTCGGCGGTCTGCGTCACATCCACGCCGGTGCCTGCCGTGGCCTGTTCCATGGCGGCTTTTTTCTTGGCCATTTGGGTGGACCAGACATAACCCCCCAGTGCGCCTACACCGGCACCAATGGCGGCCGACTCCCGGTTGTGACCAATGGCAACGCCTGCCAGTGAGCCCACGCCGGCACCGATGGCGGCGCTGCGCTGTGCCTCGGTCATATCAGCGCAACCGCTGACCAGTACCATGAGTGCGCTCAAGCCGGCAAGCATGGGCCGGTGAAGTGGTGTCGAATTTTTCATGATGGTTCCTGGTAAGTTGTTGTTGAAAGCAATTTATATCACCGGGACCGGGGTGCGTTCTGTGCTTTACCGAACAGATCAATCCAAAAATTGCGATGAATTGACAATCCGCAAAGGTTCAAGCGGGGTATATAACTTGGCGCAGTTCTTTCAGCTGGCGCTGGGTGCTGATTTGTCCGCCTCGGAAGTAAATGAGTCAGCATAAAACTCGTCCTCGGGCAAACCCGCCTTCAGGTAGTCGGTACGCGCCGAATCCACCACAATCGGCGCGCCGCAGGCATAAACCTGGTAGCCGCTCAAATCCGGCAGGTCTTGCAACACCGCGCGATGGACAAAACCGGTGCGCCCATGCCAGTTGTCTTCAGGCAAGGCATCCGAGATCACCGGCACATAGCGCAGGTTGGGCAACTCGGCTAACCTGGCTTTCACCCAATCGTCCATGTACAGGTCAGCCGGGCGGCGGCCACCCCAATACAGCGTAGCCGCGCGCGTGATGCCCTTGAACTGCATGTGCTCAAGCATCGCCTTGATCGGCGCAAAACCAGTGCCAGAGGCCAGCAGCACCATCGGCTTGGCGCTGTCTTCACGCAGGTAAAAGCTGCCGTAAGGGCCTTCAATGCGCAAAATGTCGCGCTCTTTCATGGTGGCAAAGACATGGTCGGTGAACTTGCCGCCTGGCATGTGGCGAATGTGCAGTTCCAGCCCCTGGCCGATCAGGTGTGGTGCGCTGGCCATGGAATAACTGCGGCGCACGCCGCCCTGCAGCAAAAACTCGATGTACTGACCGGGGTGGTAGGCAAAGACCTCGTTGGCTGGCATTTGCAGTTTTAAAACGATGACATCGTTTGAGACTTTTTCCAGCGAGGTCACGCGCGTCGGCATTTTCTTGATGGCAAAAGCCCCTTCCAAAGTGACCTGGCGCGACTCCAGCACCACGTCGCTCATTGGGCTGGCGCAGCAGGTCAGCACAAAGCCCTGGGCTTCTTCCGCGTCGCTGAGCGCTTTGCTTTGGTGCACACCGTGGGTCACACTGCCGCTGATTTTTTTGCATTTGCATGAGCCACAAGCGCCGTCCTTGCAGCCATAGGGCAGGTTGATGCCCTGCGCAATGCCGGTCGCCAGGATGGTTTCATCGGCTGCCACATTGAATTCGCGGCCGCTGGGTTCGATGGTGATGTGAAAAACACTTGGGCTGGCGCTGCCTGACATATTCTGGTTATCCTCAAAGCTTCAAATTTAAAAGGAGTCGATTTTGCCTGCATTGCGAAGCCCCCATGCGCTCCTGTATGCCACCCGTCCCGGGGCCTTGCCCGCGCGCTTTCGGCGTGAGCGTGTGTTGTTGGTCGGTTGTGGTGATGTCGGCCTGCGCGTGGCCCGCCAATTGGGCTCGCGCGTGCGGCTGCTGGCGCTGACCTCACAGGCCTCGCGTGTGGCCGAGTTGCGCGCTTTAGGCGCCACGCCGCTGGTGGGCAATCTGGACAAGCCCGCCAGCCTCAAGCGTTTGAGCGGCCTGGCCACGCGCGTGGTGCACCTGGCACCGCCGCCCGGTAGTGGTGGCCAGGACCCGCGCACCCAGGCGCTGCTGCAGGTGCTGCGCAGGCGCTCGCCCGTGCAAAGCCTGGTGTACGGTTCCACCAGCGGTGTCTATGGGGATTGCCAAGGCGACGTGGTTACCGAAACCCGGGCACTCAACGCCGCCACCGCCAGGGCGCAGCGGCGCATCGATGCCGAGCAGCGCATCTGTCACTTTGGCCGCGCCGCTGCGGTGCGGGTCAACACTCTGCGTATTCCCGGCATCTACGCGCCCAACCGCGAGGGCGGCACGCCGCGCGAACGGCTGCTCAAGGGCACGCCGGTGCTGCAAGCCAGTGACGATGTGTTTACCAACCACATCCATGCCGACGATCTGGCGCGCGCCTGCCTTGCCGCCCTGTGGCGCGGCCGGCCCGGGCGGGTGTACAACGTCAATGACGACACCTGCCTGAAGATGGGTGACTACTTTGACCTGGCCGCTGACCTGTATGGCCTGCCGCGCCCGCCCCGGGTACCACGCGACACGGCCACGGCGCAATTGCCGCTGATGCTGCTGAGTTTCATGAGCGAGTCGCGCCGCATGGACAACACCCGAATGAAAAAAGAGCTGCGGTTGGCGCTGCGGTATGCCACGGTGCAGCACGGCCTGATGGCCTCAGCGGTGCCCTAAAGCGCAAAGCGCGCTGCACTGGCCTGCGGCCAATGTTGCTGGAATACCGCTGGCAACTTGCTCAGGTCAGCTTGCAGCAGCACCCCTGGCGCTAACGGTGTTTGCATGTGTTGCGACAGCGGCTGCACCTGACCCGCTACCGTGCGCACCATGATGTGATGCGTGCTGATGTCACGCGGATGCTGCAAACCGGCAGCTTGTACCAGTTCCTTCAAGGCGTGCAGGGTTTGCTGATGAAAGTGATAAACCCGATCGGCTTTATCTGTCACCACCAGCGACTTTTGCCTGAGCAGGTCCTGTGTGGTGACACCCGTGGGGCAAGCGTCGGTGTGACAGCGCTGTGCCTGAATACAGCCCAGCGCAAACATGAAGCCACGGGCACTGTTGCACCAGTCAGCGCCCAGCGCCATCAGCCGGGCGATGTCAAAGGCGCTGGTGACTTTGCCAGCGCAGCCAATTTTGACCTGGCTGCGCAAGCCTGCGCCGCGCAACGTGTTGTGCACCAGCAGCAGGCCTTCTTGCAGCGGCGAACCCACATGGTCGGAGAACTCCTGGGGCGCTGCGCCGCTGCCGCCTTCGGCCCCATCCACCACAATAAAGTCGGGCGTGATGCCGGTCTCCAGCATGGCCTTGACCATGGCAAACCACTCCCAGGGGTGGCCAATGCACAGCTTGAAACCGGTGGGTTTGCCACCCGAGAGCTCGCGCAGGCGTTCCATGAACTGCATCATCTCGGTGGGTGTGGCAAACGCGCTGTGCGCTGCCGGCGACACACAGTTCACGCCTTCCGGCACGCCGCGCAGCGTTGCAATTTCTGCCGTCACTTTGATCCCCGGCAACAGGCCACCCTGGCCGGGTTGGGCGCCCTGGTTGAGCTTGAGTTCGATCATCTTGACCAGCGGGTCGCGCGCGTTGGTGATGAACTTGTCAGGGTTGAACGTGCCGTTTGCATTGCGGCAACCAAAATAACCCGCGCCTATTTCCCAGATCAGGTCACCGCCGTGTTGCCAGTGGTATTTGGAAATGGCACACCTCGCCGGTGTTGTGCGCAAAGCCGCCGCGCCTGGCCCCGGCGTTCAGCGCCAGGATGGCGTGGGCGCTCAGGGCGCCAAAACTCATGGCCGAGATATTGAAAATGCTGGCGCTGTAGGGTTGGTTGCGGGTTTCGCCCAGGGTGATGCGAAAGTCGTGTGAATCCAATTGCGTGGGGGCCATGGCGTGGTTCAGCCACTCGTAGCCTTCGGCATAGACGTTGTGTTGCGTGCCAAACGAGTGCTTGTCAGCCCCGTTCTTTGCGCGCTCATAAACCAGTGCGCGCTGGGCGCGTGAAAAGGGGACGGCTTCCAGGTCACCGTCCAGGAAATAGGAGCGCATTTGCGGCCGCAGGTGTTCCAGCAGGTGGCGCAGGTGTCCCAGGATGGGATAGTTGCGCGCAATGGAATGCTTGTTTTGCAGCACGTCATACAAGCCGATGGCGCTGAGCGCGCCACACACCAATACCCAGCTGCCACCCTCACCAAACGCCACCAGTGCAAACAGTCCCAGGAGGAAACCGAGCACACTGAGACCAAAAACGGTGTAGCGCACAGGAAACAGGCTTTGGAGGTGATGCAACATAGGATGAATTGTCAGTGTAGGGGGTGCTTGGGTCTGATGACAGAGCCGCGCATGTGCCCTTTTCAAACCTTGGCTTGGTAACAGAATGTTTGTCCGGGTGCGTCGCGGGGCATGCATTCTGCGTGTGTCCACCAGACTGTTATGTAAATGGCAGCTGTCAAAGTTACAAAGGGTTACGGGAGTCATTAAGCATTACTTTGGGTAAGGTGATTACGATCAAAACAAGTTTTAAAAAATATAACGCTTGTTCCAAATCCTGAAACCAAAGATACCCGGTCATGAGTACGCCTCCAGAAACAATCTCGTCTTTTGCCTTTGGTGGCAGCGCCTCGGTATTTCCGGATTTGGTGTTGGCACGGGGTCATCAAGTCGCCAAGTCGCATGGTGCGCGGGACGCAGAGCACAAATTCACCAGCTCCCTTCCCGTTGACGTTTTGGTTTACCTGGCGATTGGTGTTTTGGTGTTGGCCGCCTGGCAGTTCAGCCGGACGGGGTTCTTCAAGGCCGGTGACGATGTCGGCTATTGGATCGGGGTGGCGGGCGGCGTCATGATGCTGATGCTGTTCAGTTATCCGCTGCGCAAGCATTTCAGTTTTGCCAGAAGTTGGGGCCGCGTCAAGTGGTGGTTTCTGGTGCACATGGTACTGGGTGTCGGTGGCCCGGTACTTATTTTGTTGCATTCAACCTTTCGGGTCGGCTCACTCAATGCGACGGTGGCTCTGTACAGCATGGTGGTGGTTGCCGTCAGTGGGGTGATTGGCCGTTTCATTTTTGCCCGGGTCAATCGGGGCCTGCATGGGGAAAAAATGGGCCTGCGCGATTTGCAGTCCCGTGCCGGACTTGAAGAAGACGATGCGCGCTCGCGCCTGGCGTTTGCGTCACCAGTCGAAGCCCGGTTGCTGGCGTTTGAGCAGCACGAGCTCAAAGCCCGGGCCGGCTGGCCGACCTACGTGCGGCAGGTTTTCTGGCTGCCGGTACAGCAGTGGCTGACCTACCGCCAGTGCGCCAAGGATCTGCAGCAGGCTTTGCGATCGCTGGCGCAACAGCACCATTGGAGCGCCAGTGACCTGCTGAAGCGGGAGAAATATTCAAAAAACATGGTGCGGCAATACCTGCAAGCCGTGACCCTGGTGGCCCAGTTCACCGCCTACGCGCGCTTTTTTTCGCTCTGGCATGTGGCCCATATTCCATTTGTCTATTTGATGGTGATCAGTGCGGTGGTGCACGTGGTTGCCGTGCATGCGTACTGATGGGAACAGCAGTTTGATGCCATGGAAAACACGCCCCCAGTCACGCAGCCAAAAACTGGTGTGGTTCATCACCCTGATGGTGTGGTGTTGGGCCTTGCCCGGGCTGGCAGGCGCACAAGGTATCGAATCCATTTTGTCGCCCGGCAAGCTGATCCAGGGACACGCCAAAGTGGAAGACGACTGCAAGCAGTGTCATGTCAAGTTCGAACGGGAGGCGCAGTCGGGCTTGTGCCAGGACTGCCACAAGGACGTGGGCGCCGACGTGCGAGCTAAGTCCGGTTTTCACGGTCGGCTCAAGCCCCAGGCCTGCAACGTTTGTCATACCGATCACAAGGGCCGGGATGTGCAGATTGCGGACTTTGACAAGAAACAGTTCGACCATGCCCAGACCGACTTTGTGCTCAATGGCAAGCATCAGCCGCTGGAATGTGCCAAGTGCCATGTAGCGGGAAAAAAGTACCGCCAGGCCGCCACCCAATGCAACGCTTGCCATGCCAAGGATGACAAACACAAGGGGTCACTGGGCGTCAAATGTGCTGATTGTCACGGTGAGAACAACTGGAAAGAAGCCAAATTTGACCATGGCACCACGCGTTTTGCGCTGTTGGACAAACATGTCAGCGTGAAGTGCGATGCGTGTCATAAGGCGGGCAATTACAAAGATGCCCCGCGCACGTGCATCGGCTGTCACAAAAAGGATGACGACAGTAGCAAGGGGCACAAAGGCCAGTTTGGCGACAAATGCGAATCCTGTCATGGGGTCAATCTGTGGAAGACCACCCGCTTCAACCATGACACGGACACCAAGTACGCCCTGCGTGGCAAGCACCGCACCACGGCTTGCACGGTCTGCCATACCGGCAACCTGTATCGGGTCAAGTTGGGTCAGGCCTGTCTGGCCTGTCACGCCAAGGATGACAAACACAAGGAATCTTTGGGCAAGGATTGCGGCAGTTGCCACAGCGAGCGCAGCTGGAAAGAGCCAGCCAGTTTCAACCATGACCAGAGCAGCTTTCCGTTGCTGGGAAAGCACGGCAAGGTGGAGTGCAAGAACTGCCACAAAAGCCCGATGTTCAAGGAAGCCCCCAGGGAATGCATCGGCTGCCACAAGAAAGACGACAAACACAACGCCACCTTGGGCGAGAAATGTGCAGACTGCCACCTGGAAAGCGACTGGAAGACCACCGCCGGGCGTTTTAGCCATGACAAAACCAGGTTTGCATTGCGCAACGGGCACGCCAAGATAACAGTCAAGTGCGTGGCATGCCACAAGGATTTGGGGAGTTACCGAAAAACGCCGGTTGAATGCACCAGCTGCCACAAAAAGGACGACAAGCACGAAGGTCAGTCTGGCACGGCTTGCCAATCCTGCCACGACGACAAGTCCTGGCGGGTTGATAAGTTCAACCATGCGTTGACGCAGTTCGTTCTCACCGGGCGCCATGTGCCCGCACCCTGCAAGACGTGTCATCTCACGTTGCGCTTCAAGGATGCCGCCCGTGATTGTTATTCATGCCATCAAAAAGAAGACAAGCACAAACTGAAACTGGGTGTGCGTTGCGAGAGTTGCCACAACACCCGCGCCTGGACCTTGTGGGATTTCAACCACGACAAACGAACCAAATTTTCCTTGAAAGGTGGGCACGTCAAAGTCGCTTGTGAAAGTTGCCACAAGGAAGACGCGCCCAAGGGCAAGGACGCCGCGCCGCTGGGCGGCAACTGCTTGTCGTGTCACCGGAAAGACGATGTTCACGACGGCCAGTTTGGGGCGCGGTGTGAGCAGTGTCACGTGACCGAGAGCTGGAAGAAGTTTCAGCGGCGACTGAGTCAAGCCGGTACACCAGTTCACGCGCGGGATTCTTTGAGTGAGATGGCGCCAGCCCTTCCCGTGTATCTGGTCAGGAGTTGGGTATGGACAAACACGATTGGACTTTCATCATGACAACGCATATTCCAGGGCTGTTCAGCCGTTTCCTCAAGGTGCTGGTTGCCTTTGTTTTCATCACCGGCGCCATGGCCCTGCAAGCCCAAAGCATGGCGCGCAATTTTGACCATTTGAAGACCGGTTTTGCACTGACGGGTGAGCACTTGTCGGCGCGCTGTGAATCATGTCATGTGAATGGTGTCTTCAGGGGTACACCCAAAGACTGTGCCAGTTGCCATTCCAGCGGCTTGCGTTTGTCCAACAGTAATGTGGTGAAACCACAAAACCACGTGCCGACCCAGGCGGGTTGCGAAACGTGCCATTCCACCAAGACATTCAGTGGTGCAAAGTTCAGCCATACCGGTGTGGTTACCGGGACCTGTTCTTCTTGTCACAACGGCAGCGTGGCGCCGGGCAAAATTTCTGGCCACGTTCCGACGCAAGCCTCCTGCGACAGTTGCCATAAAACCACGGCCTGGCTGCCCGCCAGCAATGTGGACCACGGCAGCTTTACGCCAGCCACCAACTGCACCAGTTGCCATAACGGCAGCAAGGCAACCGGTAAAAATTCGCGCCATATTCCGACCACCGCCAATTGCACAAGTTGTCATAGTGTCTCTGGCTGGAAGCCCTCCAGATGGAACCATACCCAGTCAGTGGTTGCCAACCAGTGTTCCACCTGTCACAGCGGTGCCAACCCGCCGGCAGACGGACCCGCCGCCAACCACATTCCCTACAAGGCTGTGACCAGCGGCAACTGTGATTCCTGCCACAAGGCTGGCTATTCCACTTGGACGCCCGCCAAGTTCCACGCCAATGTGTCTGTGGTGACGGGTTGTGCCAGTTGCCACAATGGGAGCGTTGCCAGCGGCAAGACCAATACCCATTTGGCTACGACGGCCAGCTGCGAAAGCTGCCACAAATCGACCAGCACCTGGTCGGGTGCGAAAGTTGACCACAGCAGCTTCAACAGTGCCACCAACTGCGCCAGTTGCCAC
>PHCO01000296.1 GCA_002842265.1 Betaproteobacteria bacterium HGW-Betaproteobacteria-18
CCATAAGTATGCATCGAGGTGAACAGCCAGCCAAAGGTGCAGGCCAGCCAGGCCGTGGCAAACACCCAGCCGCGCAGCGCAGCGACCCGCCAGCTGGCAGGGGTGCGCAGCAGCAGCACCAGGCTTGCCAGTGCCAGCGCCTGCCCCCACCACAGCGGCTGGCCTTGCGCCAGGCCGGTCCACGCCAACCCCTGCGGCATGGCCACGGGCCAGGCCAGGCTGGCTGCCTGCAAGGCGCCTGCCAGCAGCAGCACCAGCCAGGTCATCAAGGTAGTGCGTCGGGATTCCCGCACAAACAGGCCCCGCCCCCCGCGCTGCGTGTCAGGCCGGTTCATTCGGCACCGGCGACACCTTGAACCACTTCACCGCGCCACCTTTGGTGTGCATCACAGCAAAGTCCAGGCCCGAGCGCACATGGTGCTCGCCGCGCCGGGGCACATGGCCCATCTCGTGGGCGATCAGGCCGCCTATGGTGTCAAAGTTTTCGTCGGCGTCGCTGCTGTCGAGCTTGACGCCAAAGGCCAGCTCGACCCGCTCGATGGTGGTGTCGCCGCTGACGCGGAAACTGCGGTCGGCCAGGCCAAAGATGTCGCCTTCGTCGTCGGCAATGTCAAATTCGTCCTCGATCTCACCGACGATTTCTTCCAGCACATCCTCAATCGTCACCAGGCCAGCCACACGGCCAAATTCGTCAATGACGATGGCCAGGTGGTTGTGGTTGCTCTGGAAGTCGCGCAGCAAATCGTTCAGCCCCTTGCTCTCGGGCACAAACACGGCCGGGCGCAACAAGGCCCGGATGTTGAGTTCCGGCGCACGCTGCAACTTGAGCAAATCTTTGGCCATCAGGATGCCGATGATGTTTTCGCGCTCGCCCTCAAACACCGGGAAGCGCGAGTGCGCCGTGTCGATCACCCCGTGCATCATGGTGTCGTAGGGGTCTTCGATATTGACCAGCTCCATGCGGGTGGTGGGCACCATCACGTCACCGGCGCTCATGTCGGCCATGCGGATCACGCCTTCGAGCATCTTGCGCGAATCGGCGCCAATGAGCTGGTTGTGCTCGGCTTCTGCCAGGGTTTCGATCAGCTCGTCGGTCGAATCGGGACCGGGGTGGATGAACTCGGCAATTTTTTGTAAAAAAGTACGGTTGTCTTCCCGGTCGGGGCGCGTAGGGTAAGGGTCGGACACAGCCAGTCAGGCAGGACATGCGGTTGTTGAACAAGCCATAAGGATAGCGGATAACGCATTTGCCCTGCTGGATCTTTCGGCGCAACCCTGCCGTCACTCGCTTTTTTCAGTCCCGTCACTGCCACGCCAGGCGCTTTGCAGGCTCGACAGCGTGTTGCTGATTTGCCTGGCTTGCACCTTGATCTTGTAGTTGGCCTGGGCCAGTTGCTCCTCGACCAATTCGATCAAGTGGCTACCGAGGGTTGCCGGTGGCAGCATCAAATGCCCTTCGGTTTCAGCGCCGTCGCGCACAAAAGTGGCGCCGGCGTGGCTGGCAATTCTGAGCATGGCCGTGTTTTCGCTCAACACATGAACGTACATCTTGCTCACTCCCACATTGCGGGCGTGCATCACGGCGCGCTCGAACAAACGCGCACCGTAGTGGCGGCCACGTGCCTGCGGCAATACAGAGACGCCAAACTCGGCGCTCGGATTCGCACCCGTATCGGGCGCATAGGCCAGATGCGCCACCGCAATCAGCACCAAATACCGGTTGTAAATGCCAAAAATTTCATCCCGTTCAAAATTCAAACCATCCACATAGCGGTCAATCTGCGCATCGTTGGCGGCAAAACCAAAACGGTAATAGCGGTCATGGGCATCGAGTGCCTTGAGATGGCTGGCAATGCGCGCGCGGTGGTTTTCGCCCAGCGAACGAATCGGCACCATGACATCCGGTTTCCGGGGCACCCTGCCCTGCGCCGTCGCTGGTGGCGAGGCGGCAGGCACCGCATCAGCAGATACAGCAGGATTGAAGGTGTTGGACAAGGTGTCGGTCATGGCGATCAAACTATAAGGGTTTTCCCTAGATGTTCATCTCTAGAGAGCATAACTCCCTCGAAGTTGTTGGGTTTACTGCATTTTGACTGGATAAACTACAGATTCGGCCCGATGATGTTTTAAGTTCCGTTCGGGCTGAGCCTGTCGAAGCCCTTCGACCCTTCGTCAAGCTCAGGACAGGCCAAGCTCAGGGCGAAC
>PHCO01000041.1 GCA_002842265.1 Betaproteobacteria bacterium HGW-Betaproteobacteria-18
ATGCTCGGCCAGAACGTTGCGGCCGGCCTGGGTCAGGCCCAGGTTGGCGCCCTCGCCGATGACCTTGGCCCGGACGTCGACGCCGTCGACGCGGATGGCGTCATTGGCCTTGTCGCCGACCTGGGCGTGGCTCTCGTGCACCGACTTGACATAGGTGCCAATGCCGCCGTTGTAGAGCATGTCCACCGGAGCCTGCAACAGCGCATGGATCAGGTCGTTGGGCGACAACTCCGTGGCCTCAATGCCCAGTGCCATTTGTGCCGCAGCCGACAAACTGATCGACTTGGCCGTGCGCGGGTAAATGCCGCCGCCTTCCGACAGCACGCTGCGGTCAAAATCGTCCCAGCTCGAGCGGGGCAGATGGAACAGCCGCTGGCGCTCGGCAAAGGTACGCACCACGTCGGGTGTCGGGTCGATAAAGATGTGCCGGTGGTCAAACGCAGCCACCAGTTTGATTTGGGTTGACAGCAGCATGCCGTTGCCAAACACGTCGCCCGACATGTCGCCAATGCCGACCACGGCGAAGGGTGTCGTCTGGATGTCGTGCGACAAGGCCCTGAAATGGCGCTTGGCCGACTCCCAGGCGCCACGCGCCGTGATGCCCATTTCCTTGTGGTCATAGCCGACGGATCCGCCCGAGGCAAAGGCATCGCCGAGCCAGAAGCCATAGTCGGCCGAGACGCTGTTGGCGATGTCGGAAAAGCTGGCTGTGCCCTTGTCTGCCGCGACCACCAGGTAAGGGTCATCCACGTCGTACCGCACCACATTTTTGGGTGGCACCGCCTGGCCTTTGACGAGGTTGTCGGTGACATCGAGCATGCCCGAGAGCAACAGCTTGTAGCAGGCGATGCCCTCGGCCCTGAAGGCCTCGCGATCACTGGCAGGCGGCGGGTTTTTCAGCACAAAACCACCCTTGGAACCGACCGGCACGATCACCGTGTTTTTGACCTGCTGGGCTTTCACCAGCCCCAGAATCTCGGTGCGGAAATCTTCGGGGCGGTCCGACCAGCGCAAACCGCCACGCGCCACCTTGTTCATGCGCAGATGGATGGCTTCGACGCGCGGCGAATAAACCCAGATTTCAAACATCGGTTTGGGCTCGGGCATGCCCGGCACATCGTGCGACTGGAACTTGAAGCTCATGTAGGGCTTGTGCCCACCCGCCGCAGTCACTTGCCAGACGTTGGTACGCAGGGTGGCCAGGATGGTGCTGTGGTACTGGCGCAGGATGCGGTCTTCATCGAGGCTGGCTACTGCGCCCAATTGCGCTTCGATGGTCTCGCTGAACTGGTTTTGTAGCGCCGTCCTGTCCTGCTCCTGTGCTGGACTGAAGCGGGCCTCGAAAAGCTGGTACAGGGCCTGTGCCGTGGCCGCGTTTTTGTACAGCGTGGCCTCCAGATAACTCTGGCTGTAGGGAAAATCGAGCTGCTTGAAGTAGCGGGTGTAGGCGCGCAGCACCGCAATGGCACGTGCATCGAGCGTGGTGACCAGCACCAGCTTGTTGAGGTCATCGCTGTCGAGCTCTTTGCGCCACACCTGCACAAACAAGGCTTCAAAGCGCTCGCGGATCAGGGCAAACCCGGCCGCGGGCGGCAGTTGCAAGCCGAGATCGTGAATCCAGTAGTCGACCGCTGCAGACGCCTCGGCCGCTGGCACGCCAGCCTGCAACTGGTACGGATGCTCGTCGAGCACGCGCGCGCCCATGCGCTCCAGCACCGGCAGAGAATCCGACAAGGCCACCTTGCTCAGGCTGAAAATCTTGAAGCGCACCATGCCGGGCGTGCTGTCGAGCGGCCGGTACAGGCGCACCGCCATCGACTGCTGCAGCACCAGGCTGGCGAGCACCTGCACGTCATCAGCGGCCATGCGGCCAGAGAAATCTTCCTGGTAAGCGATCGGAAAACTGTCTGCAAAACGAGCGGCCAGCGCCAGGCCCTGGCTTTCGCCATGAATGTGCAGCAGGGCCTGCTTGCAATCGTCTTCCCAGCGCAGGGAGAGCTGGGTAATGCGCGCCTCCAGCGCCGACACATCGACATTGACGGGTGCCTGCTGACCGGCACGAATGAAATAGTGGATGCGTGCCAGCGGGCTGTTGGTGAGCGTGGGTGTGTACTCAATGGACTGGCCATCGAGCGCACGGCAAAGTTCGTCGCCAATTCTGGAGCGCAACTCGGTGTTGTAACGGTCGCGCGGCACAAATACCTGGGCCGAGGTGAAGCGGCCAAAAGGGTCGCGGCGCAGGAAGACGCGCACCCGTTGCCGCTCTTGCAGACGCAGTATGCCCAGGGCATGCTCGGTCAGCGTGGCGGTATCGACCTGGAACAGTTCGTCGCGCGGGTAATCATCCAGAATCGTTTGCAAGGACTTGGCGGCATGGCTCTCGGGCAGCACGCCGACAGCCGCCTTGACATCGGCGGCGCGGCGGCGAATTTGCGGAATGTCACCGACCTGGGCGGCATAGGCTTTGGAGGTGTAAAGCCCCAAGAAGCGGGCTTCGCCAATGACTTTGCCGCCATCGTCATAGCGCTTGACCGACAGACAGTCCAGCCATGCGGGACGATGCACGGTGGCGCGTGTCATGGCTTTGGTGACCAGCACCAACTGGTCGGAGTCCAAAAATTCCAGCGCATCAGCAGGCAAACGGCTGACCGACGAATTAGGCTCACCGCGCAAAATCCCCAGGCCCGATTCGGCCACGGCCAGCAGCTTGATGCCGTCATCGTCACGCAGCAACTGGTAGTCGCGCGCGCCCAAAAAGGTGAAATGCTGGGCTTCCAGCCAGTGCAGGAATTCAACGCCTTCCTGCTGCCCCTTGGCAGACAAGGGGGAGCGCGATGAAGCTTCGCGTACACTTTGCAAGTGCTTGAGCATGGGCGCCCAATCGCTCACTGCAGCGCGCACATCGTGCAAAACCTGGGACAACTCGGTAGCGAGTTGTAACCGGTCAGTCGCCAGCAAAATACGGTCGCACTCCACCAGAATCAGTGAAGATATCTGACGGTTGTGGTCTGCGTCCTGTCGGGCCAAACTGGCGCTCTTGACACTGCCATTGGCATCGCGCTCGACCGCCAGCAGCGGGTGCACGATCCAGTGCACCATGCGGCCACTGCGGTTGATGGCCATGGTGACCGAATCCACCAGGAACGGCATGTCGTCATGAACCATTTGAATGACGGTGTGCTCACTGTCAAAACCGTCTTCAGCGAGCGTGGGGTTGAAAACGCGAATGCGTTCGCCAGAGGCATCAGGCGCGGCGTCGAGCAAACGCCAGTGCGCGGAGGCCAGGGCCAGCAGTGTGGCTGAACCACGTTGCTGCAATTCATCGGGGTCGGTGTTGTCAAAATAGGCCGACACAAAGTCAGCCAACACGGGGGCGGCTGCACCGGCGTTTTCCAGGGTATAGGTACGCAGGTCAGCAAGGTTCGCATGGGTCATGCAGTTCTCCAAATAATGTTTTGAACAGCAGGATTTTAGGAACCGCAGCCGGTCGAAAGAGCGCACTACCCCGTCAAATCATCCAGATATGCAAAAAACACATGAGGCATCATTGGGCATTTTGCCAATCGAGCGACCAGGCGCCAGAGAGTACGTTTTGCAACCACAATGCGGCCGTGAGCGTCTTGCCATCGGTGACCAGTCCCTGGCGGCACCAGTCGAGCAACTGCGCGGGAGTGGCCGTGAACACATCCAGAAACTCGCCTTCATCGAGTTGCTGTTGCCCCGCCCGCAAACCACGCGCAAACCAGATGTCGATGAACTCCGTGGAGTAGGCAATAACCGGGTGCAGCACACCCGCATGCGCCCACTGGCTTGCGGAGTAACCGGTTTCTTCAAGCAACTCCCGCTGTGCGCAATGGAAACAGTCTTCGCCGGCATCGAGCTTGCCAGCGGGAAACTCAATCATGACCCGGCCCAGCGGATAACGGTACTGACGCTCCAGCACCACCTGCAAGACGCCTGTTGCATCTTCCAGCAGAGGAACGATCATCACGGCACCGGGGTGCACCACATACTCGCGCGTGGCTTCGGCACCATTGGATAGACGTACCTGATCACGGAAAGCGTGAAGCAGACGTCCCTTGAAAAGTTCGGTGCTACTTAGTTTGTTTTCGATCAAATGGTCAAACGCAAGCTTGCCCATAAGCTGTTCAATTGACCTGTGGAAACAGAACGATCAAGTGGCCAGCATCTGCACCACGGCATTGGTACACAGAGCCATCAGACCGCCAGGCACCACACCCAGAATCAGCAGCAAAGCGCCATTGAGTGACAACACGGCACGAACCTCGAACGGTGAGGTGATCTCGGATGAACCAGCAGGCGCATCAAAATACATGACCTTGACCACACGCAGGTAATAGAAAGCACCAATCAGCGACATCATGACGGCAAATACAGCCAGCACAAGTTGCAGGGTACCGCCCGAAGCCACCAAGGCTTGCAACACCGCCAGTTTGGCATAGAAGCCGATCATGGGCGGGATGCCAGCCAGCGAGAAGAGGCAAACAGCCATGATGCCCGCATAGAATGGACTGCGCTGGTTCAAGCCGGCAAAGTCAGAAATCTCTTCACTCTCAAAACCACTGCGCGACAACAACAAAATCACACCAAAGCTGGCCAGCGTGGTCAACACATACGACACCACGTAAAACATGGATGAGCTGTAGGCATTGGCAGCGGCCTCTGGATGGCCACTCACGGCCCCCGACATCATGCCGATCAGCACAAAGCCCATGTGTGAAATGGTTGAGAAAGCCAGCATGCGCTTGATGTTGGTCTGCGCGATGGCCGCCAAATTGCCGATGGCCAGGGAGCCAATCGCCAGCAACATCAGCATGGGTTGCCAATCGAAAGCCAGCGGCATCAAGCCTTCCACCAGCAGACGAATCGTCACGGCAAAAGCTGCCAACTTGGGCGCGCCACCAATCATGAGCGTGATGGCCGTGGGTGCACCCTGGTAAACGTCGGGAATCCACATGTGAAATGGCACCACACCCAGTTTGAAGGCCAGGCCCGCCACAATAAATACCAGGCCGAACACCAGCACCTGGTGCTTGATCTGACCGGAATGAATGGCTTTGAAAGCCTCCTGCAAATCGAGCGTTCCCGTGGCACCGTAAAGCATGGACATGCCGTAAAGCAGGAAGCCGGATGCCAGTGCGCCGAGCACAAAATACTTCATGCCGGCCTCGATCGACAGGATGTAATCACGACGCAACGCCACCAGTGCATAACTCGACAGCGTCAACAACTCGACACCCATGTAGATCACCAGGAAGTTGTTGCCGGAAATCATGACAAACATACCCAGCAGGGAAAACAAACTCAACACAAAGAGTTCACCACCGCGCAACATGTCGCGGTCTGCTGCATAAAGCCGGCCATAGACCAAAGAGACCATGACCGCGAGCGTAGCAAAACACTTGAGCCAGTTGCCCATGACGTCGCTGACCACCATGTTGCCAAACGCATAAATGGTCTGGCCCGAGGACGCGTAATTGGCCTGCAAGGCGGCCACGATAGCCAGCGTCAGCATCGTGACCACATAAGTGGCGGTGCGCGTACGGCTTTTGACACTCAAGTCAAACAAGGCAATCACACACGCCATGACCAGCAGGATTATTTCTGGATAAACCGCAATCAAACTGAGTTTGTCAATCATAGGTATCTCTTATCTCGAAGTTGTCAGTACAGACTGATCAGTTCAGTTTTGTCATGGCCACATGTTTCAACAGCTCAGCGACTGAAACATCCATCACATCGGTGAACGGCCTGGGATACAAACCCATGAAAAGGATCGCCATACCAAGCAGTGCCAAAAAGAAAAATTCACGCGCGTTGATGTCTTTCAAATGTTTGACGTGGTCATTGGCTACCGGCCCCAGGTAAACGCGCTTGAACATCCAGAGGGAATAAGCTGCACCAAATATCAAGGCGCTGGCTGCTGCCATACCGACCCAGAAATTGACTTTGACAGCACCCAAAATGACCATCCACTCGCCCACAAAACCCGCCGTGCCCGGCAGGCCGCAATTGGCCATGACAAACAACAAGGCAAAGGCTGTGAATTTGGGCATGGTGTTGACGACACCGCCATAATCCGCAATTTCACGCGAATGCACACGGTCATACAGCACACCGATGCCTAGGAACATGGCAGCCGAGACAAAGCCGTGGGAAATCATTTGCACGATACCCCCGGCAACACCCAAATCGTTGAAGATAAAGAAGCCCAGCGTGACAAAACCCATGTGCGCTACAGACGAATAAGCCACCAGCTTTTTCATGTCTTTCTGCACCATGGTGACCAGGCCGACGTAGATGACAGCCGCCAGCGACAAACCAATCATCAAACCTGCCCACTCATGAGAAGCGTCTGGCGCAATCGGCAACGAGAAACGCAGGAAACCATAGGCGCCAAGTTTTAGCATGATGGCCGCCAGCACTGCAGAACCACCCGTGGGCGCTTCCACGTGCACATCAGGCAACCAGGTATGTACCGGCCACATTGGCACCTTGACCGCAAACGCGGCAAGGAATGCAAAGAAAAGGTAGGTCTGCGCCGTCTGTCCCAGCGGCAGCTTGTGCCATGTCAACAAATCAAAACTGCCGCCCGATGTGGTGTACAGGTAAATCAAGGCAATGAGCATCAACAAAGAACCCAACAGCGTGTACAGAAAGAACTTGAACGCCGCGTAGATTTTGTTGGGACCGCCCCAGATGCCAATGATGAGGTACATCGGTATCAGGGTGGCTTCAAAGAAGACATAAAACAGCATACCATCCAGCGCACAAAAGACACCGATCATGAGACCGCTCAAGATCAGGAAAGCGCCCATGTACTGGTTCACCCGCCGCGTAATGACTTCCCAACTGGCGATCACCACAATGACATTGATAAACGCCGTCAGCAGGATGAACCACACCGAGATGCCATCAATCCCGAGGTGGTAATTGATGTTGAAGCGTTCAATCCATGGTGCTTTTTCCACAAATTGCATGGCCGCAGTGGCTACATCAAACTGTGTATAAAGCGGTAAAGTCACCAGCAGACTCACCACCGCCCCCACCAGCGCGATCCAGCGAACAGCCTGCGCCTGGTCATCACGACCAAGTGCCAGCAACACCACACCGAAAGCAATCGGTGTCCAAATAGCCAGGCTCAGCAAACCCATTTTTATATTTCTCCTATTTGAGCCAGACGAAGTACGTCATCAGAACAAAAATACCCAACACCATGGTCAGTGCATAGTCGTACAG
The DNA here is from genome assembly GCA_002842265.1 of Betaproteobacteria bacterium HGW-Betaproteobacteria-18. Classification (GTDB taxonomy): domain Bacteria; phylum Pseudomonadota; class Gammaproteobacteria; order Burkholderiales; family Burkholderiaceae_C; genus Rhodoferax. The sequence continues at coordinate 7,261 of PHCO01000041.1, forward strand.
ATAACCGGTCTGGATTTTTCGAACCACACCAGAAATCCAGCCCACCACGCGCCAGGAACCATTGACAACGGCGCCATCAATCACAGCCTGGTCACCCACTTTCCAAAGTGCCACCCCCAGGCCGCGAGCGGCAGGGGCCAACACGTTTTCGTTGAACCAGTCCATGTAATATTTGTTTTCAAGCAGGGTGTAAATCGGCTCGACACGGCGCTTGATGGCTGCCGGCAAAGCCGGGTTGACCATGTACATGTAATAGGCAGACGCCACACCTGACAATGCCAGCCAGAACGGGGCACTGGTCAAGCCATGCAACGCCATTTGAACAGGGCCATGGAATTCTTCACCCAACATCTCCATGGCTTTGTGAAGCTCAAGATTTACAAAAATCGCATCCTTGAAGAAGTCGCCGAACAACATCGGACCAATGGTGATGAAGCCGATCAGCACCGAGGGAATGGCCAACAGGATCAAAGGCACTGTGACTACCCAGGGCGATTCATGCGGCTTGCTGTCATGGCCATGATGGCCATGGTCATGCCCGTGATGCGCATCGGGATTCTGGTCAAATCGTTCCTTGCCATGGAACACCAGGAAATAAAGGCGGAACGAATAAAAGGCGGTGATAAAGACCCCAGCCAATACCGCGAAATAGGCAAAACCGGCCGCCGGTAACTGGCTCGCATGAACCGCCATGATGATTTCGTCTTTGGAGTAAAAGCCAGAGAAGAAGGGGGTTCCGATCAAGGCCAGCGAACCGAGCAGACAGGTCAGCCAGGTGATGGGCATGTACTTGCGCAAGCCACCCATCCAGCGGATGTCCTGGTTGTGATGCACCCCCATGATGACGGAGCCTGCGGCAAGGAACAGCAGGGCTTTAAAGAACGCGTGCGTCATCAAGTGGAACACCGCCACCGAGTAGGCCGAGGCACCCAGGGCCACCGTCATGTAACCCAATTGCGACAGGGTTGAGTACGCCACGATGCGTTTGATGTCATTCTGGATGATGCCCAAAAAGCCCATGAACAGTGCGGTGATGCCGCCAATGATCAGGACAAAATTGAGCGCGGTATCGCTGAGTTCAAACAGCGGCGACATCCGGGCCACCATAAAGATGCCTGCGGTCACCATGGTCGCGGCGTGGATCAGGGCAGAAATGGGGGTCGGGCCTTCCATGGAGTCCGGCAACCAGACATGCAGCGGAAACTGCGCCGACTTGCCCATGGCGCCAATGAACAGACAAATACAGATCACGGTCACCAGCATCCAGTCCGTACCGGGCAAATTCAGCTTGGCCAGTTCTGCCGATTGCGCAAAGGTTTCACTGTAATTGAGCGTGCCGGTGTAGGCAGCCAGCAAGCCAATGCCCAGAATAAATCCAAAGTCACCAACCCGGTTCACCAAAAAAGCTTTCATGTTGGCAAAAATGGCGCTGGGCTTGTTGAACCAGAAACCGATCAGCAGGTAAGACACCAGGCCAACAGCTTCCCAGCCGAAAAACAACTGCAGCATGTTGTTGCTCATGACCAGCATCAACATCGAGAAAGTAAACAGGGAAATGTAGGCAAAGAAGCGGTTGTAGCCTTCGTCTTCTTCCATGTAGCCGACGGTGTAAATGTGCACCATCAAGGACACAAAAGTCACCACACACATCATCATGGCGGACAGTCCGTCCACCAGGAAACCAATCTCCATATGGAGGCCACCCACCACCATCCAGGTGTAAATGGTCTCATTGAAGCGGGCACCATCCGAGACCACACTGTTAAGGGTCATGGCAGACAAAATAAAGGACAGCAACACGCCCAGAATGGTCAGCGTGTGCGACATGCGCCGACCCATCACATTGCCACCAAACTTGGTACCCAGAATACCGGCGGCAAGAGCACCCACCAAAGGTGCCAGGGCAATCACCAGAAGCGTTGAAGAAGAAAGGGTTTGACTCATTTTGTTACCCCTTCAACGAATCAAGTTCGTCCACATTGATGTTCGATTTAAGACGGAACAAAAGCACCAGGATAGCAAGACCAATGGCAGCTTCTGCCGCAGCCACGGTCAGGATGAAGAATACAAAAATCTGTCCGTTCAAATCACCCAAATAATGTGAGAAGGCGACAAAGTTGGTATTGACTGCCAACAACATCAGTTCAATGGCCATCATCAACACGATCAAGTTTTTTCGATTCAGAAAAATTCCAACCACCGAAAGCGCAAACAGCATGGCTCCCAATGACAGATAGTGACCCAATGTAAGCGTCATGCTTTGTTCTCCACGACTGGTGTATCAGTGAGTTGCGCAGGCAATGAGGGTTGAGTGGCACCCATTTTGACGACCGTCAATCGATCCACCGACTTGACACGAACCTGGTCATCAGGTTTGACCGCCTTGATATCCTTGCGATGCCGCAAAGTCAGGGCAATGGCGGCAATCATGCCTACCAGCAAAAGCGCAGCGGCAATTTCCAGGGGATACAAGTAATGCGTGTAAAGCAACATGCCCAGTTCTTTGGTGTTGGAGACCTCAACGGTTGCCTGACCGAGAGTGACCAGTGTTGCCGGCGCTTCACTGACCTTGAATCCACCCATCAACACTGCAGACATTTCAAGAATGATGACCACCCCCACCACGGCAGCCAGCGGAAAGTGTTTCCAGAAGCCTTTGCGGATGCCATCCACATTGACGTCAAGCATCATCACCACGAACAGAAAAAGAACCATGACGGCACCGACGTAAACCAACACCAGCGTAATCGCAAGGAATTCAGCCTTGAGAAGCATCCAGATCATGGATGCCTGAAAAAATGACAGCACCAGGAACAGCACTGCATGAACCGGATTTCGTGTCGTGATAACGCGAAACGCCGCCAATAACAGCACCGTCGAGAAAATATAAAACAAACCCGTCTTGACATCCATAGTTAACTTATCTTTCTGAGTGGTCAGCGGTACTTGGCATCTGCAGCCTTGTTGGCGGCGATTTCACGCTCATAGCGATCACCGACGGCCAGCAGCATTTCCTTGGTGAAGTACAAGTCGCCCCGCGTTTCACCGTGGTATTCAAATATGTGCGTTTCAACAATGGAATCGACCGGACAGCTCTCCTCGCAGAAGCCGCAAAAAATACATTTGGTCAGGTCGATGTCGTAGCGACTGGTTCGGCGTGAGCCATCAGCACGTACCTCTGATTCGATGGTGATCGCCATCGCCGGGCAAACTGCTTCGCACAACTTGCAGGCGATGCAGCGCTCTTCACCATTGTCATAACGACGCAACGCATGCAGACCACGAAAGCGGGGTGACAAAGGCGTTGTTTCTTCAGGGTATTCGAGTGTGATCTTGCTTCGAAATGCATACTTGCCCGTGAGCTTCATGCCTTTAAGCAGCTCGATCAGCATGAAACTCGACAAAAAGTCCTTCAATGAGAAGGCCCGTCCAGCAGGACTTTTAACAGTATTTGAAATTGGGGTAGTCATAAACAGCTCGAATTACTTCCAAATGTTCCACGGGGTTTGCATCCACACCCCAACCACCACCAGCCACACCAAGGTCACTGGAATAAAGATTTTCCAACCCAGGCGCATGATCTGGTCATACCGGAACCGGGGAAAAGTTACCCGCACCCAAATGAACATGGTCATCATGCAAAACGTTTTGATGCCCAGCCAGATCCAGCCTGGAATCCAGTTGAAAAAGGCACTGTCAATGGGCGACATCCAGCCACCAAAGAACAAGGTGACCGACAAAATCGAGAGCATCCAGATACTGGCGTATTCAGCCATCTGGAACATGGCCCATGACATGCCGGAATACTCGACCATATGGCCCGCCACAATCTCGGATTCACCTTCAATCACGTCAAAGGGGGTTCGATTGGTTTCAGCCAGACCAGAGATAAAGAAAACCACAACAATCGGTAACAGAGGCAGTCAGTTCCATGATAAAAAAGTCAGGCCCATCTGCGCGAAATAACCCTGGCCCTGCCCTGCCACAATATCCGACAGATTCATGCTCGATGAAACCATCAGCACGATCAACAGACAGAAACCCATGGCAATCTCATAACTCACCATTTGCGCCGAGGCACGCAAAGCGCCAAGAAACGCATACTTGGAATTTGACGACCAACCCGAAATGATCACGCCATAAACTTCCATTGACGCAATCGCCATCAAAAACAACAAACCCGCGTTCAGGTTGGCCACCGCAATTTCCGGCCCGAACGGAATGACAGCCCATGCCGTCAACGCTGGCGCGACGGTCATCACGGGTCCAAGATAGAAAAGAAACTTGTCAGAAGCAGCAGGCCGGACAATCTCCTTGGTCATCAGCTTCAAGGCATCGGCAATCGGCTGCAACAGCCCCCAGGGCCCGACACGGTTCGGGCCGAGACGAATCTGCACCCAACCCAGCAACTTGCGTTCCCAAAGCGTGGCGTAAGTCACGGCTCCCAACACGATCATCAGCACCACGGTGACCTTGATCAGTGCCCAGATCGTTGGCCAGGCGATGGTAGCCCACCAGGGCGCAGCGAGGAGCCCCAGGCCGAAAGAATATACAAAGTCGCTCATGCTGCCACCTCCTGGGTCTCAGCGGCCCGGGCATCTGCCGTGTGTTGCAGCGCAGGGGCGCGGCGCACGATGCCATCCAGTTGATAAATGCCGGCAACCACTGGCGCGTCGTTAGCAGGAGCGGCCAGTTGAATGGCCGCCGTGGTGCAATTGCTCAGCAGGTCAGGTGATACTTGCGCCGTCTCTCCCAATGTCAAACCGGGAATACTTTGAAGAACTTGTTCTGACGAGTCAAAATCAAAGCCGGGTACCTCCAGCATATTGGCCAGCACACGCAGCACTTTCCATGCTGGACGCGTTTCACCCAGCGGTTGAACCACGGCATGGAAACTCTGGACGCGTCCTTCGGCATTGACAAACGTGCCGGATGTTTCCGTGAAAGGAGACACTGGCAGCATCACATCACAGAACGCCATGTTGGCTTTGAACGGATTCAAGGAGACCACCATTTGCGCCTTGCCCAGCACCTCGATCGCTTGCGCCCCGGCTGCCGAGTCGAACTCGGGTTCGGTGTTCAGCAACACGACCGCTTTGAGCGCGCCAGCCAGCATTTTGCCCGCATTCAAGGCGTCTGGCGCTGGCTCTGCGCCCACCAATTGCGCCCCCACAGTGTTGGCAGCTTCTGTCAAATAACCAAAGCTGGCGCCGGTTTGATCAGCAATCCATTGGGCTAGCGCCAGCAAGCTGGACGCGTGCGCGTGGTGTGCCGCACCGTTACCCAGCAAGATTGCTTTGCGCTCGCCAGACAGCAGGCTGCGTGCCACGGCAACAGATGTGTCATTGGTTTCAACCGGGACCGGGGCCGTCGTGCCCTTTTCAACGGCAATGGCGGCGGCAATGGAAGCCAATGCTTGAACCCATTGCGCTGCGGGGACTTGCACACGGTGCGCGACCGGCATCGCCCAATCGTCATTGCTCGCAGCGATCGAACTGACCACACAACCCTTGCGTACCGACTGCCGAATACGCTGCGCGAACAACGGATGGTCCTTGCGCAGATTGGAGCCGATGACCAGCACACTTTGCAGTTCCGACAAAGAGGCAATGGAGGTCCCTAAATAGCGCACACCCTCAGAAGCCGGAAACTCGGCATGGCGCAAGCGGTAATCAATGTTGTTGGACCCCAGCCCTTGCATGAGTTTGGCGGACAGATACAACTCTTCCAGCGTGGCATGCGGACTCACCAATGCACCCAGACTGGAGGCGCCAAATTCGGCACTGATTTGTTTCAAACCATTGGCAACATACTCAAGTGCCGTCTGCCAATCCACGGTCTTCCATTGACCGCCTTGTTTGATCATGGGACTGGTCAAACGATCATCACCGTTCAAGGCTTCGTAGGAGAAACGGTCACGGTCAGCAATCCAGCATTCGTTGACCGCTTCGTTCTCGAACGGCACGACACGCATGACACGGTTGTTCTTGACCTGAACAATCAGGTTGGCGCCGGTCGAGTCATGCGGACTGACGGACTTGCGGCGCGACAACTCCCAGGTACGGGCGCTGTAGCGGAAGGGCTTGCTGGTCAGGGCTCCTACCGGGCAGATGTCGATCATGTTGCCGGAAAGTTCGGAGTCCACGGTATGACCAACAAAGGTCTCGATCTGTGAGTGTTCACCGCGCTGGGACATGCCCAACTCCATGACACCGGCAATCTCCTGACCAAAACGCACACAACGGGTGCAATGGATACAGCGTGTCATCTCCTGCATGGAGATCAGCGGACCGACGTCCTTGACCGCAACGACCCGCTTTTCTTCCTGATAACGAGAAGCAGAGCTGCCATAACCTACCGCAATATCCTGCAACTGGCATTCACCGCCCTGGTCGCAAATGGGGCAGTCCAGGGGATGGTTGATCAGCAAAAACTCCATCACCGATTGCTGGGCCTTGATCGCTTTTTCGGTCTTGGTGTGAACGATCATGCCCTGCGTCACGGACGTGGCGCAAGCTGGCATGGGTTTGGGCATTTTTTCAATGTCCACCAGACACATGCGGCAATTGGCCGAAATGCTGAGTTTCTTGTGATAGCAGAAATGGGGGATGAAGGTGCCCGCTTTCTCGGCCGCATGCATGACCGTGCTGCCTTCTGCAATATCTACCTTGTGACCGTCGAGTTCAATTTCAATCATCTTGGGACTCGCTCAAACGTAAGCAGGAACCATGCAGGTCTTGTGCACCACATGGTATTCAAATTCAGGCATGAAGTGCTTGAGCATGGCGCGCACTGGCATCGCAGCAGCATCACCCAGCGCGCAAATCGTGCGCCCCTGGATGTTTTCAGCCACCGAGTTCAGTAACTCAAGATCAGACATCCGGCCCTGACCGGTTTCAATGCGATCCACCACGCGTGACAACCAACCCGTGCCTTCACGACAAGGTGTGCACTGGCCGCAGGACTCATGCATGTAAAAGTAACTCAGGCGCTGCAAGCTCTTGACCATGCAACGCGAGTCATCCAGTACGATCACGGCACCCGAACCCAGCATGGAACCCGCCTTGGCAATGGAGTCGTAGTCCATGGTGCAGTCCATCATGATGTCGGCAGGCAACACCGGAGAGGATGAGCCGCCAGGAATCACGGCCTTGAGCTGACGACCCTTGCGCACGCCGCCCGCCAACTCCAGGAGCTGGGCAAAGGGCGTTCCCATCGGCACTTCAAAATTGCCGGGCAATTCGACGTCGCCACTGACCGAGTAAATTTTGGTACCGCCGTTGTTGGGCTTGCCGCAGTCCACATAGGCTTGTCCGCCGTTGCGAATGATCCAGGGCACCGCTGCAAAGGTTTCGGTGTTGTTGATGGTGGTCGGTTTGCCGTACAGACCAAAACTGGCAGGGAACGGCGGCTTGAAGCGGGGCTGACCTTTTTTACCCTCTAACGACTCCAGCAGACCGGTTTCTTCGCCGCAAATGTAGGCACCAAAACCATGCGCTGCATGCAACTGAAAACCATAACCACTGCCCAAAATGTTGTCGCCCAGCAAACCCGCTGCTCGCGCTTCCTCCAGGGCTTCTTCAAAACGCTGGTAGGTCTGGAATATTTCACCATGAATGTAGTTGTAGCCCACCGAAATGCCCATCGCATAAGCGGCAATGATCATGCCTTCAATCACGATATGCGGATTGAACTGCATGATCTCGCGATCTTTGCACGTCCCCGGTTCACCTTCGTCCGAGTTGCACACCAGGTATTTCTGGCCAGGGAACTGACGCGGCATGAAACTCCACTTGAGCCCGGTCGGGAAACCGGCGCCGCCACGTCCGCGCAGGGCGGATTCTTTGACGATGGCAATCACCTGATCCTGCGTCAGTCCGGTGCCGACATCCAGTCCAAGTACCTTGCGCAAGGCCTGATACCCGCCGCGTGCTTCGTAATCTTTCAAATGCCAGTTGCTGCCATTCAAATCAGCGTATATCTGAGGCTTGATGTGCCTGTTATGAAACGCGGTTTCTTTCCCGGTTGCCTCGAACTGCGCCAACAATTGATTGACGTTCATGACTTCTCCTCGGCAGCACGCAATCCGTCAATCAGTTGATCCAGCTTGTCATTGGTCATGAAACTGCACATGGTGGTGTCATTCACCAACAGTACCGGAGAGTCGGCACAGGCCCCAAGACACTCACACTGCTGCAAGGTAAACAAACCATCAGGTGTTGTCTGGTTGTTGTCCACACCCAGTTTTTCTTTCAGATGCGCCATGGCTTTACCGCCGTCACGCAACTGGCAGGGCAGATTGGTACAGACATTGAGCTTGTACTTGCCAACCGGTTGTTGGTTGTACATGTTGTAGAAACTGGTGACCTCATGCACGGCTATGGGCGCCATGCCAAGGTAGTCGGCTACCAACTGCTCGCTTTCGGCGCTGACATAGCCCAACTCTTGCTGGACGATGGTCAAACAGGCCATCACCGCAGATTGTTTTTGGTCAGCCGGGTATTTGGCGACTTCTTTGGCGAAGCGCGCTTTGGATTCTTCAGAAATCATCGATCAACTTCCCCAAACACAATGTCCATGGTTCCAATAATCGCAACCGCATCGGCGATCATGTGACCCTTGCCCATCTCATTAAGGGCAGAGAGATGCACAAAGGCGGGTGGCCTGATCTTCAGACGGTAAGGCTTGTTGGCGCCATCACTGATCAGGTAAATACCAAACTCGCCCTTGGGGTGTTCAATGGCCGCGTAAGCCTCCCCCTCTGGCACAGAGAAACCCTCAGTGAAAAGTTTGAAGTGGTGGATCAGATCCTCCATATTTGACTTCATGGATTCACGATCGGGCGGCGCAATCTTGTGGTTGTCAGTGATGACCGGGCCTGGGTTGACACGCAGCCAGTCCACGCACTGTTTGATGATGCGGTTGGACTGCTTCATCTCTTCCATGCGAACCAGATAACGATCGTAAGTGTCGCCGGTCTTGCCCACGGGGATATCAAAGTCAAGCTGGTCGTAAACCTCATAGGGCTGCTTCTTGCGCAGATCCCAGGCAATGCCAGAACCCCGCAACATCGGACCCGTGAAACCCAGGTTCAGGGCACGCTCGGGCGTAACCACACCAATACCGACCGTACGCTGCTTCCAGATGCGGTTGTCTGTCAATAGCGTGTGATATTCGGACAAATAAGTAGGAAAGCGTTGGGTAAAGTCATCGATGAAGTCCAACAAGCTGCCATCACGAGCGCGATTGAGTCCTTCGGTGGACTTGGCACTGCGAATTTTGTTGGGCGAATGACGCGGCATCGTGTCGGGTAAATCACGGTAAACGCCGCCCGGTCGAAAGTAGGCAGCATGCAAGCGCGCGCCGCTGACCGCCTCATAGATGTCAAGCAAATCTTCCCGTTCACGAAACGCAAACAGCATGACGGTCATGGCGCCACAGTCAATGGCGTGGGCGCCAACCCACAGCAAATGGTTCAGCATGCGCGTGATTTCGGCAAACATGACCCGGATGTATTGGGCACGCAAGGGCACTTCAAGCGCCAGCATTTTTTCGATGGCCAGGCAATAGGCCTGCTCGTTGCACATCATGGACATGTAATCAAGGCGGTCCATGTAAGGCAGCGCCTGGATGTAGGTCTTGCTCTCTGCCAGTTTTTCAGTAGCGCGGTGCAGCAAGCCGATGTGCGGGTCGGCGCGCTGGATGACTTCGCCATCGAGCTCCAGCACCAGGCGCAAAACGCCATGGGCAGCCGGATGCTGTGGACCAAAATTCAGGGTGTAGTTCTTGATATCAGCCATGTCTCTTACTGCTGGTTAGCAGGGCCTCCGTAGTTTTCTTCACGGATGATGCGCGGTGTGATTTCGCGCGGCTCGATCGTGACCGGCTGATAGACCACACGTTTTTGCTCTGCGTCGTAGCGCATTTCCACATGACCCAGCATAGGAAAATCTTTACGGAACGGGTGACCAATAAAACCATAGTCGGTCAGGATGCGACGCAGGTCGTCATGGCCTTCAAACACAATACCGAACAAGTCAAATGCTTCACGTTCAAACCAGTTTGCGCCGCTCCAAAGCTCGCAGATTGAAGGCATGACGGGTGACAGATCATCCGGCACAAAAGCCTTCAGACGCACACGCTGATTCAGACTCACCGACAATAAATGCAACACCACACAAAACCTGGGACCTGACCAGACCTCATTTTTGTAGGTGGAATAGTCCACGCCGCACAAGTCCACCATTTGCTCAAAAGCGCATGCAGGGTTATCACGAAGAATTTTTGCGGCCTGAAAATAATTGGCA
>PHCO01000042.1 GCA_002842265.1 Betaproteobacteria bacterium HGW-Betaproteobacteria-18
TGAACACAGCGTTTGGGCTTGTTGTGGGGTCGACTTCAGTCGACCATGGCGGACTGAAGTCCGCCCCACAGGGTTCAAGGTCCGTGTGCGGTATCGGGCAGGACACGGCTGGCTCGCAATGACAAACAGTTCTGACGGCGAGCTTCGTCAGGTTCCTCGATCTTAGAAAAAATCCAGCGGATCAAAGTCGTCTTGCGCCGCCTGGTGCTGCTGTTTCAGCCAGCGCTTGAAGCGGGCATCGTCCTGCACCAAGGCCAGGTCTTGCTTCATCACGGTGATTTCCTCGTGCAAATTGAGTTCACATTCAGCGAGATGGCGTCGCAAGCCCGCGGCACTGAGGTTGATGTACAGGGGCAAATCGAACTCGCCGACCATCTGCCGCTCAATGGCATACAGCTCATCATTGAGCACTTTCACACGGTCTTTCAGCAAGGCGGTCAACGTCATCAGCTTGTCCTTGGCCATGCTGGCCATCTGATTGGCATCGATCAGCTCGGCACGCAACTGCAATTGCAGCAGGCCCAACAGGTCGCGCTTTTCATAAGCCGCATTGGCCTCTTTCATCAGTGCGGTCTTGCGCAACTGCTCGGCGTGATCGGTCTCGCGATCCGGATGCAGGGCGCTGACCAACTGGCGGTAAATGGTGCGCAGGGCGCCGCTGGCATCCTTAAGCTGGGCCGTGGCCCGGGCTTCGGCCTTGAGCTGTGCCGCTGACTTTTTGCGCCTGGACTTGCGGCTGGCGCGCGCGGCCTCCTCGGCGGCGGCTTTTTCCTGCATCCTGGCCATGCTGGCGCGAAACAGGTCTTCCAGGCTGTCAAACGATGTGTCGTCGCCGCCCATTTCTTCGCCCAGCATGTCTTCCATGAATATTTTCATGTCGGCTGCCACGGCTTTTTCTTCGTCAGCGAGGGACGTTTTGCTGTGGGCCTCGTACAGCGCGTGCATGGTCTCGTCACCGGTGCTGGCTACGGCGGCGGCCAGGTGGCAGAGGATTTCGGTGGCGATGGCTTTTTGCCTGGCGCTCAAACCCTTGCGCTGCAAGCGAGCGTCAAGCCACACGGCCATCTGGCGCATCAGTGCGGTGCGCTCCTTCTCCAGCGGCGCCATCGTGCGATCAAGCACCAGGCGATGCGCGTCGGCCAGTTTGCGGGTCTCCTCGATTTTTTTCGCCAGGGTTTCGGTTTGGTTGAGCAACTGGTTGAAGCGCTTTTGCGCTGGCGACATGGGACCGGCGCCAAGCTTGAGTGCGCTCAACACCAGTTGAGCACCGGGTGCTGGTGGGGTGGGTGTTGGCGGTTGATGGTCCTGGAAGTGGCGGTTTTGATGGGGCATGGTTGACTGCTTTCGATGGGCGATTTTATAAATGTTGCCAACGCCTTTTCAGTCGGCGTTTGAGCACGCGCCCGAGCCGCCACGGCCAGGAAGCGCGCACTTGCGCCAGCAGGGCTGTTTTCCAGTTCGTCCAGCGCATGTAAACCCGGGCAAACCAGGCCAGTTGCATCAGTGCAGGGCGCGTCAAAGTGAACAGCCGCGCCACGACGGCCGTGCCCACCAGCTTGGCTATCAGGATGACCAACGTGCCCGACAGTACCTTGCCCTGGCTGATGAACCACAGCGCCAGCAGCTTCACCGGCAGCAGCATCAGCGTGGGCAGCAAAAACAGCGCCAGCGCGGCGTAGGGTGGCAGCCGCTGAATGCGTCGCTCCAGCCAGCGCAACCCCGGCAGACGTCCCACCCAGGCCAGCGCGCGCTGCAGCGGCTCCCAGCCCCATTCCTCGAACAGGATGACCAGCGCCAGCAGCCAGCCGAACAGGGTTTTCATGAGGCGCAGTGGCAGGCGGGCCAACCCAAGCCAAAAATTGCCTGGGTCAGGCGGCGGGTTGGTCATGGCCAGGTATTTTGGTCTAAATAGCGCATTGAATCAGGTTGAGAACACGACAGTACGCTCCTCGCCCAGCATATCGACCACCTTGATGGCCACGTTGGCACCGGCTGGCGGGGCCGCAAGTTCGTAGCGGCCTGTCACCATATCCTGCTTGCGCTCGGGCACATCGGCCAGCGTCACGTTGAACACTTCACCGTTATGGTTTGCGTCAATCAGCACGCAGTCCACCACCGCGCGCCAGTCGGGGATTTGGGCGCGGAAGACGCCTTCCTGCAAGTCCAGCCGCGCAATTTAATAAATAGCGAATTGACGGGATATCCCAAGTCAATGGAGTTGCTGCCGCAGCAACTGTTTCAAGTCAGGTGGGCTGAAATCAACTGTTTTTCCAGTATAAAAATTGGCGCGTTTGAATTGTTTTTTGCCAACGGCCAGTTCGCTTTCGGCAATAGCCAGTACAAAACCGGGCTCCCGGGTGTAGAGGTATTGCATGTGAATAACTTCAGCTTCTAACAATCGTGTGGTGCTTGACGCTGCAATGATGATCAGTGGCGTGGTGTGGTCAATCACGTGGTCAGCCACCATGTTGCCGGCAAACGGCAATTCGACATTGCTGCGGTGCGGCAAGTTGAGTGCGCCTGCAATTTCGGCCACAACCTCGGCCACACGGTCTTTGAAGTCATTGGCTGCACGTTCTTTGTGCGAGGTGGCCAGTGCAAAAAGCTGTTGGGCGGCAGCCGCAACCTGAAAAATGGTGGGAGCAATCAAGTGCTGGTCGCTCAGGCTGGCGATCAAGGTTTCGTCTGAATAGTTCACGCCTGCGGTTTGGCTCAACTCTTCAGCCCAGCGCTGTACCAAGTCAGAGTCAACATCCCCACCATACATGGACGCATAGAGCGCGGCTTCGCCGTTTTCATCAATTTCAAAGCCATGGGGGCGCTGGCGAACCCGAATCACGACTTTGTCGTTGCTGCCAGGGTATTCAAGTGGCGTGACGATGCGCTGCACCGATGCGCTGTCCTCATGCACTTCAAACAAGGCGCAAATGGTTTGTTTTAAGCCAGGGGCAAAGTCCACGTGTCTTTCTCCGATGCCAGTGTGATGCCACACACCTTGCAAAATTGCAGTGTCAGTTTTTGACGGTCCACATCAACCCGCGGGTCGAGTCCGTCAATGGTCAATAATTCCAGCTCGGGTGCGCCGGGAAGCTGACGGTTGGTGTAATCAGGCGCTGTTTTACAGGGCATTTTGCAATGAACACCTTTGTGGCTGGGGTGAAAATGCAATTCAAACAGCGGGTACAAGGATTGATTTTCAAGAACGCAAAACAGCCACGCCATGAAAGCTGAATCCTGAAGGGTTTCGCCATCACGCCACATCAACACCACGCGATGCGTGTTCGAGACTGCCAGCAAGTCGGTGGACATGATCCGTGCGGAGCCCATTTTGTGAAGTGGTTTGGGTAACTTGTTGCGTTTAAGTGGTTTGAAGACAGGCGCGCCACGCAACTGCTTTGCAGCAGTTTTGTGTTGGGCTAGTTCTTTAGGTGTCATATCGTCATCTTAGCAGTCGGTACTTACCGCTCTTGGCGCCTTGATTTGTCGGTATCAACAGCAATATAACCATTGCCAGCTCATCCCACCAACATGATCAGCAGCTGCTAATCTGAACAAGATTTTCAGGATGCGAATGAGCAGGCGCATCAATCAGCTTAATAGATGGATGGACGCACAGTTTTATCCTTGCAAATATGGAGTTTCATTCCATGATTTGCAAGGATAAATTCACACGCCGCGCGCCCGATCCGCCTTGAACTGCTGGCGGAACGCGCCGAAGGTGCCGGCATCGAGCGCGGCGCGCACCTCGCGCATCAGGTTCAGGTAGTAGTGCAGGTTGTGGATGCTGGCGAGCATCGGGCCGAGCATTTCGCCGCAGCGGTCGAGGTGATGCAGGTAGGCCCGGCTGAAGCCGCCGCTGACTGTGCCGTTGGGTCGCGTCGTGCCCTTGCAGGCGTAACAGGTGCAGGTGGCATCGAGCGGGCCGTGGTCAGACTTGTGGCGCGCGTTGCGCATTTTCAGGTCGCCAAAACGCGTGAACAGCGTGCCGTTGCGCGCGTTGCGGGTCGGCATGACGCAGTCGAACATGTCCACGCCTTGGGCCACGCCCTCGACCAGATCCTCGGGCGTGCCGACACCCATCAGGTAGCGCGGCTTGTGCCAGGGCAGGCGGTGCGGCGTGTGCGCCATGATGCGCAGCATCTCGTCCTTGGGCTCGCCGACGCTGACACCGCCGACCGCGTAGCCGGGAAAATCCATCGCCACCAGTTGCTCCAGTGACTCCTGCCGCAGCCCCTCGAACATGCCGCCTTGCACAATGCCGAACAGGGCGTTGGGGTTTTCCAGACGCGCAAACTCGGCCTGGCTGCGTTTGGCCCAGCGCAGGCTCATTTCCATCGAAGTCCTGGCCTCGGCTTCGGTGGTGATCTGGCCCTTGGTTTTGGGCTCGACCGACAGATAGGGCGTGCATTCGTCCAGTTGCATGGCAATGTCGGAGTTCAGCGTGGTCTGGATCTGCATGGACACTTCGGGCGACATGAACAGTTTGTCGCCGTTCACGGGCGATGAGAAATGCACGCCTTCCTCGGTGATCTTGCGCATGGCGCCCAGGCTCCAGACCTGAAAGCCGCCCGAGTCGGTCAGGATCGGTTTCTTCCAGCGCTCAAAGTCGTGCAGGCCGCCAAAGCTCTGCATCACGTCCAGCCCCGGGCGCATCCACAGGTGAAAAGTGTTGCCCAGAATGATTTGCGCGCCCATGTCTTCCAGGCTGCTCGGCATCACGCCCTTGACGGTGCCATACGTGCCGACCGGCATGAAGATGGGCGTTTGCACCATGCCGTGGTTGAGCACGATGGTGCCGCGGCGGGCGTGGCTGCCCGCGTAGCCGGTAACAGGCTGGGCGGGGTCGGTTCGGAGCAGGTCGAATTGCACCACGGGTTGGGTTGGATGCGGGTGCGCAGGGTCGTGTGGGTGAGTGTGTGTCATGGCGATTGGGAGGAACTTGGCGGGTATTGTCTTTGATCTAAAGACGATCGAACGAGTTGTCATGGATGCACTGAAATTGAGAATTCGCAATTGGGGATGCATTTGCCGGTCCTAGGATGTTTCATGCCGATCAACCCTCAGGAGAATTACCATGAAAAGTTCAAATGCGAAAGTCTCTCTCATGGCCGTGGCGCTGGCATTGTGCAGCGGCGCTGTCTTGGCGCAGCAGAAATACGACTTTGGCAAGCTTGAGTACGATACCAATTGCGCGGTATGCCATGGCATGGATGGCAAGGGCAATGGGTCACTGCGCGAGTTGCTGCGGGTCAGTCCGCCCGATCTGACCCAGTTGGCCAGGAAAAATCAGGGTATCTTGCCAATGGGCCGGTTGTACGAAGTGATCGATGGCGCTGGCGTGCCCAGCCATGGCACGCGCGATATGCCGATCTGGGGCCGGACCTACCAGGCTGAACATGCCCAAAACCTCCTGGAAGCGCGTGGCAATTACGACGCCCCAGGCCTGGTTCGGGCACGTATTTTGGCTTTGCTTGAATACATCAACCGACTTCAGGCACGCTGAGCGTTTTGGGCTGAAGGCCTGGCTGCACTCGCGCTACTGGTTGCGCGGGTCAGCAACATGGCATCGCCATAGCTGAAAAAGCGGTACTTTTCACGGATGGCGTGGGCATACAGCGCCATCACATGGTCATAACCGGCAAACGCGCTCACCAGCATCATCAAGCTCGACTTGGGCAGGTGAAAGTTGGTGACCAGCGCATCCACCATTCTGAACTCGAAACCCGGGGTGATGAAGATGCGGGTGTCGCCAGAAAATGGGGTCGGATCCGGATTACGGGAGTCGCGAAGCGGATCCGTAGATTCGGCTCTGACCCCATCTTCTCTTTCCTGCGCCCAGGATTCCAGCGTGCGCACCGTGGTGGTGCCCACCGCGATGACGCGGCCACCCCGTGCGCGGCAATCGGCAATGGCCTGCTGGGTCGCCGTCGGCACCTCATACCACTCGCTGTGCATTTGGTGCTCGGACAGGTTCTCCGTTTTGACGGGCTGAAACGTGCCGGCGCCCACATGCAGCGTGACATGCGCGCACTGCACACCCATGGCATCGATGCGTGATAACAGTGCTTCGTCAAAGTGCAGCGCCGCCGTGGGGGCGGCCACGGCACCCAGGTTTTTGGCAAAAACGGTCTGGTAGCGCTGCGCGTCCTCGGCGGAGTCCGTGTGCGTGATGTAGGGTGGCAGCGGCACATGGCCGTGGCGTGCCATCAGGGTGAAAGGATCGTCACCGGCGTCGTTGGACAGCACAAACCTGAACATCGGGCCATCGGCATCGGGCCAGCGACCCAGCAGCGTGGCGCTCAGGTGGTCCGGGTGAGCGGGCGCGCTGACGAGCGCGACCGTAGCGCCGATTTCCGGTTTTTTGCTGACGCGCATGTGCGCCGCCACCTGGTTGCCGCCGAGCACGCGCTCAATCAGCAGTTCCAGCTTGCCGCCGGTGGCTTTTTCGCCAAACAGGCGCGCGTTCATCACCCGTGTGTCGTTGAACACCATCAAGTCGCCTGCTTTGAGCAGCGTGGGGAGTTCGTTAAAAATGCGGTCAATGGGCACACTTGAGGTGCCATCGAGCAGACGCGAGCCGCTGCGCTCGGGTGTGGGGTGCTGGGCAATCAGCTCGGGAGGTAATTCAAAGTCGAAGTCACTTAAACGGTAAGTGGGGAGGGCGGCAGACGTGTGGGGCATGGGGCTTACACCGGCCAGACCACGCCGTGGTCGTTCAAAATGGCATCCATCGGCAGGTCGTGCGGTTCGGGCTCAAAGTCGGGCAAAAAGTCGGTGCCAAAACCGAGGCCCACGGTAAACGGGCGTGGATTCAGGCTGGCCAGGGTGCGGTCATAAAAGCCGCCGCCATAACCCAGGCGGTAGCCGCCGGGCGCGTAACCGACGCAGGCCACAAAGATCAGGGTGGGGGTGATGACCTCGGTGTCTTTGGGTTTGGGGATGCCGTAAGCGTCTTCTTCCATCGGGCAACCGGGGTACCAGGCGTGAAAGCGCATGGTTTTGTGAACTTTGTCCACCACCGGTAGTCCAATCTTGCGCAGTTGCTGTTGCTCGATGAGCTCGCCGTCTTCTTTCCAGCGGTGCAGGGCCGGCAGGGGATCGAATTCCCCCTTGATCGGCCAGTAGGCGCCAATCACGGTATCTGGGCGACCCACTAGCCAGATGCGCAGCACCTGCTGTAGCATGGCAACACGTTGCAAGCGGTCCGGCAAACGCAAACGTTGTTCAATCAGTCGCTTGCGTAAAGCTTTTTTTTCAATGGCCTTTTTTTCGTCAGATTTATTCATAATCACCACATGCAGTTCAGAACGATTTTGACATTGATTGGCTTGCTTGGCGTGCTGAGCGGCCTGCCAGCGTTGGCCCAAAGCGTCACGCCGGTCCTGAGCGCGTCTGATGCGGTCATTCTGGAGATGAATGATGCTTTTAAAAATGGCCAGGCCAAGCGCCTGACCGAGCTGCTGCCGCGCACCCGGGGTCATGTGCTGGCACCTTGGGCCGCCTACTGGGAGCTGCGCGCTCGTCTGGAGTCTGCCACGCCCGCCGAGATCAGCAGTTTCTTGACCCTCTATGCGGGCACCTACCAGGAAGACCGCTTGCGCAACGACTGGCTGTTGTTGCTGGGCCAAAACCGCGACTGGAGCCGTTTTGTGCTGGAGGCCCCCAACTTCCGCATGAAGGACGACCGCGAGGTGCGCTGTTACGTCCTGGCCATGGAGCAAATTCTGGTCGGTGTGGACATGGCCAACGAGGTCAAAGGTCAGTGGTACGCACAAAAGGACGCGGGCGATGGCTGCGCCCTGGCAGCACAAGCGCACTTTGACAAGCAATTGCTGACGCCGGCAGACATTTGGCGCAAAGCCCGCTTGAGCCTGGAAGCGCGCCAGATCAAAGCCACCCGGCAGGCGCTTGACATCGTGGCGCCGCAAGCCAGCGCCGCCTTGACAGATTTATTGGCCAAACCCGAATTTTTTCTCGGCAAGCTCAATCCCGGCAGCCTGCGCTACCACCAAGAGCTGGCGGTGCTGGCGCTGATCCGGCTGGCTGACAGCAGTCCTGACGCCGCCGCCCGCCTGCTGCAAAGCCGCTGGGACAAGCAGCTCGATGCTAGGCAACGCGCCTGGGCCTGGGGGGCCATCGGAACACAGGCAGCACAAAAACTCTCTCCCGATGCCCTGGGCTTTTTTAACCATGCCAGCCCTGCCGACATGAGTGATGAGCACCTGGCCTGGCGTGCCCGTGCTGCCTTGCGCCTAGGGCAGTGGACCGATGCGCTGGCCGCCCTGGAGGCCATGAGCCCGCAGGCCAGTAGCGAGGTCACCTGGGTTTACTGGCGCGGCCGTGCCCTCAAGCAGCTGGCCAAAACCGAGCCCGAGCGGGCGCAGGCGGCCGGATTGTTGCAAAGCATTGCCGGTGTGGGCGGTTTTTACAACATGCTGGCGCTGGAAGAACTCGGCCAGCCGATCACGCCACCGGCGCTGCCCGAACCGCTGAGTACCGCCGAAAAAGAAGCTGCCCGTGCCAATGCCGGTTTGCAGCGGGCACTGGCCGCCATTGCATTGGGGTTGCGCAGCGAGGGCGTGCGTGAATGGAACTACAGCACCAACCTGCACACCGCCGGCGGCATGAGTGACCGCGAGTTGCTGGCCGCCGCCGATCTCGCCTGCCAGCATGAGGTGTGGGACCGTTGTATCAATACCAGCGAGCGCACCAAGTCGGTGATCGACCTGGCCCAGCGCTTTCCCATGCCGCACAAACAGGCGGTGCTGGCGCGCAGCCGCGTCATCGGGCTGGACCCGGCCTATGTTTATGGCTTGATTCGGCAAGAAAGCCGATTCATCGTCGATGCCCGCTCGGGTGTGGGCGCTTCGGGGCTGATGCAGGTGATGCCCGCCACCGCGCGCTGGACCGCCAAAAAAATCGGCCTGACCAGCTTCAAGTCCCATCAGATCACCGAGCGCGACACCAACATCGCCATTGGTACCGGCTACCTCAAGCTGGTGCTTGATGATTTTTCCGGTTCCATGCCAATGGCCGCCGCCGCCTACAACGCCGGCCCTGGCCGGCCGCGCACCTGGCGTGGCCAAACGGGTGCGCCGGTGATGGAAGCCGCCATCTGGGCTGAAAATGTGCCCTTTGCCGAGACCCGAGATTACGTCAAAAAAGTGCTGGCCAATACCACCATCTATGCCGCCATGATCAGCGGCCAGACCCAGTCGCTCAAAGCCCGTTTGGGGCAAGTGGGGCCGAGTGATGGCACGCTGGTCGTGAACCGGGACCTACCCTGACCCTGATGATGAAGCTCTACATTGGCAACAAAAACTACTCGTCCTGGTCGATGCGCTCCTGGGTGCTGCTGACGCAGGCGGGCATTGCGTTTGAAGAAGTGATGTTGCGTTTTGACGCCTTTACACCCGATTCGCAATTCAAGGCCGCGCTACGCCCGCTGTCACCCACCGGCAAGGTGCCGGTGCTGATGGATGGCGACCTGGTGGTGTGGGACACGCTGGCCATTGCCGAATATGTGGCCGAGCAGTTCCCAGATAAAGCCCTGTGGCCCCAAGACACAGCAGCCCGTGCCCGGGCGCGCAGCATCTGTGCCGAAATGCACAGCGGTTTCACCGGGCTGCGTACCCATTGCCCGATGAACATCGAGGCCAGGCTGCCTGAGGTGGGCGCGCTGGTCTGGCGCGATCAAGCGGCTGTGCGTGCCGATGTGGCGCGCCTGGTGAGCATGTGGCAGCAGTGTTTGCAAACCAGTGGTGGCCCGCTGTTGTTTGGCAGTTTTACGGTGGCTGATGCCTACTTTGCGCCGATCTGTACGCGCCTGGTCACCCACGCGCTGCCGCTGCCCGATGACATTCAGGCCTATGTCCAACGCGTTTGCGCGCTGCCAGGCATTAAAGCCTGGATCGATGGCGCGCTGGCCGAGCAGGATTTTCTGGACTTTGAAGAGCCTTACCGCCTGCACCGCTGAGATGTGCACTTACCTGGTTGGCGGTGCCGTGCGCGATGCCTTGCTGGGCTGGCCCGTGACAGACCGCGACTGGGTGGTGGTGGGGGCAACCCCCGGTCACATGCTGGCGCAAGGCTTTGTGCCGGTGGGCAAGGATTTCCCGGTGTTTTTGCACCCGCAAACCCATGATGAGTTCGCACTGGCCCGCACCGAGCGCAAAACTGCGCCGGGCTACCACGGTTTTGCCGTTCACGCGGCACCCGACGTGACCCTGGAGGAAGACCTGGCACGGCGCGACATCACGGTCAATGCCATGGCGGTAGCGGCTTGCCATGTTCATTCTGATGGCCAATGGGATGCGCACCATCTGATCGACCCTTATGGCGGTGCGCAAGACCTGGCGGCCAGGGTGTTTCGCCACGTCAGCCCGGCGTTTCGTGAAGACCCGGTGCGTATCCTGCGCGTGGCGCGCCTGGCGGCGCGTTTTGCCGACTTCACGGTGGCCCCCGAAACGCTGCAACTCATGCGTGACATGGTGGCCGTTGGCGAGGTCGATCACCTGGTGCCCGAGCGCGTCTGGCAAGAGTTGGCGCGCGGTCTGATGGAGGTCAAGCCTTCGCGCATGTTCGAGGTGCTGCGCGACTGTGGCGCGCTGATCAAACTGCTGCCCGAAGTGGATGCTCTGTGGGGCGTGGCCCAGCGCGCAGACTACCACCCCGAGGTGGATACCGGCATTCACGTGATGATGGTGCTGGACATGAGCGCGCGCCTGCAAGCCCCGCTGCCGGTGCGGCTGGCCTGCCTGTGCCACGACTTGGGCAAGGGCAACACCCCGCCACACATCCTGCCGCGTCATCTGGGGCACGAGCAGCGCAGCGCCCAGTTGCTCAAGAGCCTGTGTGAGCGCTTGCGCGTACCGACCGACTGCCGCGAACTGGCCGATGTGGTAGCACGCGAGCACAGCAATATCCACCGCTCACCGGAACTCGATGCCGCCGCTTTGGTGCGGCTGCTGGAGCGCTGCGACGCACTGCGCAAGCCTGAGCGTTTCGCGCAAGTGCTGCTGGCCTGCGAATGCGATGCACGGGGGCGACTGGGCTACTTTGATTCGCCTTATCCGCAGCGCCAGCGACTGCTCAATGTTTTCGCTACGATGCAATCCGTGGAGACCAAATCAATAGCTTCCAATGCAATGGCATCTGGCGCGAGTGGCCAAAAAGTTGGTGGACTGATTCACCAGGCCAGGATCCGGGCGGTACAGATGGCGCTTCTGTTGTCGCCTTGATTTCATGAACTCCTCGGGTATGCTTGCACCATGTCCAGTTTGCTGATCATTGAAGACGACGAATTGCTGCGCGACGGCCTCTGTGCACAGCTTGCCCAGGCGGGCCACAACGTCATGGCAGTCGCCGATGGGGAGGCTGCGCAAACCTTGCTGGAGGCGCAACGTTTTGACGGTGTCGTGCTGGACTTGGGGCTGCCCAAAATCAGTGGTATGGCGCTGTTGCGCTGGCTGCGCAAGCGCCTGCCTGCGCTACCCGTGCTGATTTTGACGGCGCGTGACGGCATTGATGACCGGGTGCAGGGGCTCAACGCCGGCGCCGATGATTACCTCACCAAACCCTTCAACATGGCGGAATTGCAGGCACGCCTGGGGGCTTTGTTGCGGCGCGCCCGACTGCCAGCTTTTGGTGGCTCTTTGGAGCTGGCCAGCAGTCACAGCGAGCGGCCGCTGCGGGTGGATGCCACCCTGCCGCAAGCCTGGCTCGGGGACGAGGCGCTGGAACTCACGCAGCGCGAATGGGCCCTGTTGTCGCTGCTGGTCACCCATGCCGGGCGCGTGGTGAGTCGCGAGGACGTGCTGGAAACCTGGCAGAGTGATCCCGGTGAGCCCGGCGCGCTGGCATCCAATGCGCTGGAGGTCTATATTCACCGCCTGCGACGCAAGTTGGTGGACTCGGGCCTGAACATTCGCAATGTGCGCGGTTTGGGCTACATGCTGGAAACCAACATCGCCTGAATGTCGCTGTGCGCCCATGACCCTAGCCTCCTCACCTGAGCACCTTGGGCAGGGCCTGTCGCTCAAGCGCCAGTTGTTGCTGTGGCTGTTGTTGCCGCAATTGGTGTTGTTTTTGGTGGGCGGTGCCCTGGCCTACCGGATTGCCCTCAGTTATGCTGAAAAGGCCATTGACCAGTCCCTGACCCAATCGGTGCGCTCGCTGGCGCGTCAGGTCAAGCCGATTGGCTCGGGCTTGCTGATTGACTTTCCACGGGCCGCGCAAGACATCATCGAGCAAGACCCCACGGATCGCGTGAGTTACATGGTGTCGAGCCCGCCGGGCAGTTTCCTGTTGGGCAACGGCAAGCTGCCGGGACCGACTGGGGTGCTGCTGCCGCAGACCCAGGAGGCGCTGCTCTACAACGCACAGGTGGATGGTAAACCGATGCGTGTGGCGCTGCTGGAGGTGGATTACGGTGACGCGGGCTCGCCCCAGCGCATGCGGGTGCAGGTCGCAAAAAGTCTGACGGTGCAAAAACGCCTGACCACCGAGTTGTTTGCCGACATGCTGGCCCCGTTGTTGCTGTTGGGCGTGGTGCTCAGTGTGCTGGTGTATGGCGGCATTTCACGCGGCTTGCAACCGCTGACCCGGCTACAGGCGCAATTGGGCGACCGGCGCGACCAGGAACTGTTTGATTTGTCGCCGATCGAGATGACGCAGGCACCGCAAGAGGTGCGCGCGCTGGCCGGTGCGGTCAACCATTTGCTGACGGCAGTACGGCGCAGCCTGGGCCAGGAAAAGCGGTTTTTGAACGACGCGGCGCACCAGTTGCGCACCCCGCTGGCGGGCTTGATCAGTCAAACCGAACTGGCGCTGGGCGAAAGTGATCCGCAGGCCTTGCACGCGCGCCTGACCAAAGTGCTGGCCGGTGCCCAGCGCAGTGCCCACCTGGTGCATCAGTTGTTGTCGCTGGCGCGCAACGAGGTCGAGGTTAGTTTGCAGCCGCTCGATGTGGCTACCCTGGCGCGTGAGGTGGCCCGTGACTGGACGCCGCGCGCGCTCAAAGCCGGGATTGATCTGGGGTTCGAAGGTGAAGATCACCTCTCCCTGGATGGTGAAGCGTTTTCGCTGCGTGAAGCCCTGAATAACCTGATTGACAACGCCTTGACTTACGCCGGAGCGGGCAGTGAGGTGACGATCAAGGTGCAGTCGCATGGCAATTTGGTGCTGCTGGAAGTGGCAGACAATGGCCAGGGCCTGTCAAGTGATGATTTGCCGCATGTGTTCGAGCGCTTTTGGCGTGCCAGCGATGTGCCCGGGGGCTGTGGTCTGGGCTTGGCCATTGTGGCTGAGATCGCCCAGCGCCATGGCGGTCAAGCCCAGGTACTGGCGGCCCAGCCGCAGGGTTTGCGGGTGCAGTTGTGGTTGCCGATCAGCCATGATGCAGCCGCAGTTTTGTGACCATCAAGGTCGTTTTTTTGTGGTAAAAACAGTCAGTGATCAAATATTCTGAATTCAATCCGGGGCAGGAAACAGCCGATTTTTGGCAAACCTTGTTGGCCAGCATCAGCCAGGGTGTTTGTGTGTTCGATGCAAACGGCTACATCAGTCTGTTCAATCACTGTTTGCCTGAACTGCTGGACCTGCCCGAGGAATTTTTGGCCAGCCGCCCTTCTTTGCGCGAAGTTTATGATTTTCAGATGCAGCGCGGCGATTTTGCAGGCGCGCCTCATCCGCTGGATAACCCGTCCTGGGAGGCTTCTCTTGAAGATGGCCAGGGCTTGATCCCGGACCATTTATTACGGTTGAAACACCTGGGGCGTACCTTGCAGGTGCAAACCAAACGTCTGCCGGGTACCGGTCTGATCCAGATATTTGCCGATGTCAGCGATTACATGCAGGCTGAGGCCGGCCGCAAGCGGGCGAACCAGTTGCTTTTTGCAACCCAGGCGATTGCCGAGTTGGGTGGTTGGGAAGTGGATTTGCAACTCAACCAGGTGACCTGGACGGACGGGGTTTACCGGATTTTTGACACCACCCCGCAAGCCTTCACACCGACACCGGTCACGATCAGGCCATTGTTTACCGAGCAAGCCCTGGCGATTGAAAAGGCTTCTTACCAGCCGATGGGACAGCCAACGTCCCCCCACGAGTTTGAAGTTGAAGTGATCACCCTGAAAGGACGGCACATCTGGTTGCATTCACGGGGTACCACGAACTGGGTGAATGATCGTGCCGTCAAGCGTACCGCTATCGTGCAGGACATTACCCGGCGCAAACAAACCGAGTTGGCCTTGCGCGACAGTGAGGCGCGCTGGAAACTGGCACTGGAAAGCGTGGGCGACGGTCTGTGGGACTTGCAGGTGCAAAGTGGTGAACAGTATCTGTCGCCCAACTTGCTGCGCATGTATGGCTACGACGATGGTGAACTCAAGTCAAGCCTGGATGAGCTCGATGCGCTGATTCACCCGGAGGACATCGGGCGGCTACAGCATGATCGGCAGGCCCACTTTCAGGGTCTCACGCCAACCATCAGCAATGAGCATCGGGTGCTGTGCAAAGACGGTAGCTGGAAATGGGTACACAGCCGCGGCATGGTGATCAGCCGTGATGTGCAAGGCCAACCCTTGCGCATGATCGGCACCCACTCCGACATCACCGAGCGTAAAACGGCTGATGCGCTGGTTTGGCAGCAGGCGCATTTTGATGCACTGACCGGTCTGCCCAACCGGCGTTTGATGCGTGAACGTCTGGTTCAGGAAATCAAGAAATGCCGCCGCAATCGTCTCAAATTGGCGCTATTGTTCATCGATCTGGACCATTTCAAAGAGGTCAATGACACGCTCGGTCATGATCGCGGTGACGAGTTGCTGGTCGAGGCGGCCAGGCGCATCCAGCGCTGCCTGCGTGAAGTCGATACCGTCGCCCGCATGGGCGGTGATGAATTTACCGTGATCGTTACGGGATTGTCCGATGAGGCCAATCTGCAGGGCATCTTGCCCAAGCTACTCTATGCCTTGAGTGCACCGTTTCAGCTCGGTCTGGATCAGGTTTTTGTGTCTGCCAGCATGGGCGTCACGGTCTATCCCACGGATACCCTGGAAGTGGAAGATCTGCTGAAAAACGCCGATCAGGCACTCTACGTGGCCAAAGCCGCAGGGCGTAACCGATTCAGCTTTTTCACGGCGGCCCTGCAAGAGGCGGCGATGCAGCGTGCCCAATTGACGCATGACCTGCGCGCGGCCTTGCCGGCGCAAGAGTTCTGCATTGTCTATCAGCCCATCGTGACCTTGTCCAGCGGCGAGATTCACAAAGCCGAGGCGCTGATTCGCTGGCAACATCCCCAGCGCGGCCTGATCAGTCCGGCTGACTTTATTCCCGTAGCCGAAAGCAGTGGCCTGATTGTTGAAATGGGAGAATGGGTTTTTGCCCAGGCGGCAGCCCAGGTCAAGGCCTGGCGGAGCCGTTTGCACCCGCAGTTTCAGGTCAGTGTCAACAAGTCACCCTTGCAGTTCGAAAACCCGAATCCCAACCATGTGCCCTGGATCGAGCAACTGCGTGCCCTCGGGCTGCCCGGTGAAAGCATTGTGGTTGAAATCACCGAGGGCTTGTTGCTGTCCACCAGCAGTGGCGTGGTCGAGCAACTGCTGAAGTTGCGTGATCAAGGGATCAATGTGTCGCTGGACGACTTTGGCACCGGTTATTCGTCGCTGTCTTATCTGCAAAAGTTTGACATTGACTTCATCAAGATTGACCAGTCATTTGTGCGCCATCTGACGCCCGACTCGACCAACCTGGTACTTTGCCAGGCCATCATTGCCATGGCCCATGCCTTGGGCATGAAAGTGATTGCCGAAGGTGTAGAAACCGCACAGCAACGTGATTTGCTGGCAGCAGCAGGCTGCGATTATGCGCAGGGGTATTTGTACTCGCGCCCGGTGAATGTCACTGAATTCGAGGCCATGGTGAAACGCTCAGAAGAAGCGCTGGACCAAGCCGTGTGATCCGCCATGGCGCAGCGGGCCTATGTTATGCCAGGCGCAGGCCGCTTTGCGTATCAAACCAGTTGTTGTGGTTGGCGCTGACCGTCATCCCCACGGTGTCGCCCATCTTCACTTGCGTGCTTGGTGGGGTGCGCACCGTGATCAAGCCCACGCTTGTTTTTACCACCACGTAGGTGTCGGCACCGGTGGGCTCAACCAGCATCACCTGGCCGCGCCAGGACGCGTCGTCGCTCAAGTGGACGTGTTCAGGGCGTTGCCCCAAAGTGACTTTGCCGTTTGCCGGGCAAGGTAGCTGTAGTGACCCACCTTCAAATGAAAACACGGCATCAGCCCCCGTGCCGCTGGTACTCCCGGCTATAAAATTCATAGTGGGCGAGCCAATGAAGCCAGCCACATAGGTATTGGCAGGCAGGCGATAAATCTCATCTGGCGTGCCAATTTGTTGCAGGATGCCGTCTTTCATCACCGCAATACGGCTGCCCAGTGTCATGGCCTCGATCTGGTCATGCGTCACATACACCGTGGTGATGCCGCTCACCAGATGCAGGCGTTTGATTTCAGCGCGCATTTCCACGCGCAGCTTGGCGTCCAGGTTGCTCAAGGGTTCGTCAAACAAAAACAGTTGCGGGTCACGCGCCAGGGCACGACCCATGGCCACGCGCTGGCGCTGGCCACCTGAGAGTTGCGCCGGGCGGCGGTCCAGCAAATGCTCGATTTGCAGCATGGCCGCCACTTCGTGGATGCGCTTGGTGCGCACGTTCAGGGGCACCTTGCGCATCTCCAATGCAAAGCCAATGTTGTCAGCGACGCTCATGGTCGGGTACAGCGCGTAGCTCTGGAACACCATGGCAATGTCGCGCTGCGCCGGGGCCACACCGATGACGTTTTTGCCAGCAATTTTGAGCTCGCCCTCGGTCGGTTCTTCCAGCCCGGCAATGATGTTGAGCAGGGTCGATTTGCCGCAACCCGACGGGCCGACCAGAATCAGAAACTCGCCGGGGGCGACCTCGATGTCGATTTTTTTGAGCACTTCGACGGCTTTGTCGCCTTTGCCGAAAACTTTGCGAATGCCTGCGATATGGAGTGCTGCTGCCATGATGGGTGAATCCTTTTAACCTTTGACCGCACCGGCGGTCAGACCTTTGACGAAATACTGACCGGCCAGCACATACACCAGCATGGTGGGCAGGCCCGCAATGATGGCTGCCGCCATATCGACGTTGTAGTGTTTGACGCTGCTGGTGGTGTTGGCCATGTTATTCAGGCCCACGGTGATGGGTTTGCTGTCCGCGCCGCTGAAAGCCACGCCAAACAGAAAGTCGTTCCAGATGTTGGTGAACTGCCAGATCAGCGTGACCATCAAAATCGGCGTGGACATGGGGATCACGATGCGGTAAAAAATGCGCCAGAAACCGGCGCCGTCCATGCGTGCGGCTTGAATGAGCTCACGCGGAATGACGGTGTAGTAGTTTCTGAAAAACAATGTGGTCCCAGCCAT
>PHCO01000297.1 GCA_002842265.1 Betaproteobacteria bacterium HGW-Betaproteobacteria-18
CGAATCCAGGTGCAGGTACCGGTGAGTTGTCGCCAGCGATGCAGGCGCCGATGGCGAGCAACCATCCCGATCCGGTGGCCCGCGAGGCGTTCAACCGAATGTATGCCGAGCGTGCCAGGCGAGAGGCGCAACGCCCAGCGATTGAGCAAGCAGGCCGTGAGGCCTTGGAGCGCCTGTACCAGGTCGCAAAGCGGGACACCGGACAATCGCGACGCGTTGCATCGTTCCTGCTGGGGCTCTACAACGGCACCCGCTTCCCGTTCGATTTGACCGATCTGCGCGGCCTGGATTACGCCCTGTTTGAAGACTGCATGGCGGTCCTGCGGATGGACTACCAGCCGCGCCAGGAGGTGCACAACTACGTTCCACAGGGCGGGCAGAAGTTCGAGCAGTTGGCGAAGGACTGGAGGCTGGTTGATCGGCTGAAGGATGGGCCGCATACCCTTTGATTCCGGTTTTCCCGCATTTGACCAACCCAACATAGAGCGCCCATGGCCAGTCTGTACGAAACACTCAGAAACGTCAGTTCCGAAGAGGATGTGAAAGACGCCTACATCAAGGCGCTGGGGCTCAAGTCCTACACGAAAGGGTTGATCGATATCCAGACCAAGGAGGTCTGGTTCGAGGCAAAGGATACGGGAAAGCTGTCGACATACGCCCAGTTTACTCAGCTCCTCCATTACGTTCAGGTCGCGCTGAACAAGGGCGAGCACATCCCGCCGTTTCTCGCAGTCATCGACACCGAGAAGGCTGCCATCATGAAGTCGGCAGATGTCGTCCCATTCCTGGATAAAAAGACGGTGAAGTGGGGAAAGTCGGCATCGAAATATACGCAGGAGGCACTGGAAGAAATCAGTGCTCACATTGGAACGCACTTCGTCTCGTTTCGGCTTGCGACCAGTGAAGCGGAATTCATCCAGACGCTCAAGACTGCCATCAAGACCGGTGACATCATCCGGACGCAGATCACTCCATCGAATCTCCGGCAGGTTTTTGACAAGTGGGTTGATCTCATAGGCAAGGAGATCGAGGGGGCAAGCCCTGAGGATTACACCCTCCTCTTCTATGCCGACGTCATGCACGACGGCGTGATCTCAAGCTACAAAGGTCTGCCAGCGAGTCTGGCGCAAGTCGATGGCCAGCCAGCTTTCATCCTGCACAACAAGCTCTACAAGTTGGGCAACAAAGAGGGTTATCGCCGCTTCTGGGCGATCTACCACCGCCCCCCGAAGTCGGAGTACCGAAACTACCTTCTTGAGCGGCGGGATAGCCTGATTCCGCTCGATGAACGCATGTTCAAAGGGGCGTACTACACAGCCTTGTCGACGGTGGACAAGGCCTACGAAACGCTGGCAGATCTGCTGGGGCCGACCTGGCAGAAGGACTACGTCGTCTGGGACATGTGCTGCGGTGTTGGCAACCTCGAAGTCAAGCACACGAACCATCGCAACCTGTTCATGAGCACGCTGGACCAGGCCGATCTTTCCATGATGGCCTCCACCAAGACTTGCCCTGCCGCAACCAAGTTTCAGTACGACTATCTCAACGACGACATCGCCCCCGATGGCTCTATCGATTACAGCCTTACGGGGAAGGTCCCGCAGGCCCTTCGCGACGCCATCGCGAAGGGAAAGAAGATCCTGATCCTGATAAACCCCCCGTATGCGGAGGCGGCCAATGCCGATGCCAACCGCGGCGACGGCGATGCAGAGGCCAAGTCAGAGGTCTCTGCCACGCGCATGGGCAAGACAATGGATGGATACGGGTATGCCGCACGCGAACTCTTCGTGCAGTTTCTTGTCCGCATCGCACGAGAGATCCCCACTGCGACGATCGCATGCTTCAGCAAGCTCAAACACATCAACGCACCAAACTTTGCCCCGTTTCGGGAGCGATGGAACGCAAGCTACCTTGGCGGGTTCATCATTCACAGCAAGGCATTTGAAGGCCTTAAAGGGGACTTCCCAATCGGATTCCTCGTCTGGAAGTACGAGACAAAGGAAGTGCCGCGTTTCACCGAAATTGCGACAGAGGTGGTGGATAGGTTCGCCAAACCGATAGGCAGCAAGACCTTCTACGCGCACACGCAAAGATTGCTCGGCGAGTGGATTGAACGTGTCAAGCCCAACGACCAGGATGCCCTGCCCCTGAAAAACGCACTGACCCCCACAACAAGCGTGAAAGATGT
>PHCO01000298.1 GCA_002842265.1 Betaproteobacteria bacterium HGW-Betaproteobacteria-18
GATACCGCACACGGACCTTGAACCCTGTGGGGCGGACTTCAGTCCGCCATGGTCGACTGAAGTCGACCCCACAACAAGCCCAAACGCTGTGTTCATGGAGAGGATAAATTTACTTCAACACCACTCTGGTCCAGCGCGCCACCCAATCGGCGCCTTTGCTGGCGATCACTTGCTCGGCCGGGGCCTCAAAGTCGGTCGGCTCGGCGGCGTGACGCATCACCTCGGCGCGCGCGGTGCCGGCCTGCACCGGGTACATCCACATCTCGGTTTGCAGCGCTTGCTGCACTGGGCCGGAGCGCATGAAATCGACAAACTTCAGCGCCGCGGCACGTTGCCCGCCGCCTTTGACCAGGCCCACACCTTCGACCTGGCGGAAAACGCCGCCCTTGAGGTTGAGGCTGGCGGTGGGCGATTCGGTGATTTTTTCCTTGCTGTAAAACACCTCGGCCGCCGGGCTGGTGGCGTAGCTCACCACCAGCGGGTAGGCGCCCTTGTTGCGGGCAAAGTCGGTGTAATAGGCCTCGCTCCAGCCCTTCACCACTTTCAGGC
This sequence comes from Betaproteobacteria bacterium HGW-Betaproteobacteria-18, assembly GCA_002842265.1. Taxonomy (GTDB): domain Bacteria; phylum Pseudomonadota; class Gammaproteobacteria; order Burkholderiales; family Burkholderiaceae_C; genus Rhodoferax. The sequence continues at coordinate 550 of PHCO01000298.1, forward strand.
CGTTGCCGCGCATCTGCGCCCACCAGGCAAAGGCAGGCTCTTCGCCCATGCCTGAGATGGTGGCCAGCAAAAAGGCATAACCGGTGCTGCTGGTGGCCGGGTTGGGCGTGACCAGCCAGCCCTTGTAGGCAGGCAGCGTCAGTTCCTGCAATGTTTTGGGCAAGGCCACGGCGCTTTTGGCAACCGCCGCCTTGTCGTAGTTCAGGGTCACAAAACCATAATCGACAGCCGCCAGCGCAGCGCCCAGATCGGCATCGGGTGCAGCGGCGGTCTGGGGCAGTGTGGGCTCCAGCACACCGGCCGCCAGCGCCTTGCCGACCAGCGTGTTGTCGATGCCAAACACCGCGTCGGCCACAGGCTGGGCGCGTGTCAGGATCAGCTTGTTGAGCATCTCACCGGCATCACCACCCTTGATGATCGCCAGCTTGAGGTTGTTCTGCGCCTCGAACTGCGCCAGCAAGGGCTTGGGCAGTGAAAAAGAACTGTGCACCATCACGCGCAGCTCATCGGCCGCCAGGGCTTGGGTGGAAACAGACAAAGCGGCCAGCGCGGTGGCGGCCAGGGCAAACAGACGACGGTTCATGGCAAAGCCTTTCAAAGCGCCAGCGCAAGGTGCGCGGGGTCAAAGGCAAAACCGGCAGACGGCAAGGCTCGAACCTTCACGCTCCCTACGCTGGCATGATCCAGATCAGGTAAGGGGACTGTCTCAGCCCGTGTTGCAACGGACACCCCCGGTGAGGCCGTGATTGTAATGAAGCGACATCCATCTGAGCCGACACCGCGCGTCAGCCAACCCTGGCCATGTCAGCAGGTCAGCGTCTCCACCGCCAGAATCGCGGCCTGCAGGCGCGCTTCACCCAAGCCAGCCACCTCGATCTGGGGAACGCGCATGGCTTGCAGCGCGTGCTGGATGCGGGTGTGGACGGCGGCGCGCACTGATTCACCTTCGCGCTGCAAGCCATCGGGCTGCCAGGGCAGATCGGGCTGCAACAGCAGCGTCAAGACATAGCGTGCGTGCAAGGCGTGGGCGCAGTCATAAAGGGAGACATCCGAAAAATAATAGTCGCTGTAAACGGCCGTGAGCAGTGGTGTGCCGTCGCAAAACACATAGCCACAGCCCGTTTGCAGTGCCTGGGCCGCCACCTGTTCTTCCCCATCGAACTGGGCGCGCATGATGGCAGCTTGTTCATCCCTCCTGGGCGTGCGGTCCTGCTGCCCGCAAAACGCCCGCAACTGCTCGGGCACCCACAAGCCACCAAAATGCGCCGCCAGGGCCTGTGCCAGGGTGGTTTTGCCGCTGCACTCGGCACCGATCAGGCAGATGCGTTGCGGACTAGGCATCAGCGTCGTTCGTCACTGCGAGGAGCGTCAGCGACGCGGCAGTCCATGGGTTCAGAAGTCATGGATTGCTTCAGCCTGTCCTGAGCCCGTCGAAGGGTTCGCAATGACAAGCTGATTCACATCAAGCCTGCAAGCTTTGCATGCCACCCAAATAAGGCCGCAGCGGCTCGGGCACGGTCACCGAACCATGGGCGTTCTGGTAATTTTCCAGCACCGCCACCAGCGTGCGGCCCACGGCCAGACCGGAGCCGTTCAGGGTGTGGACCAACTCGTTTTTGCCCTGCGCGTT
>PHCO01000299.1 GCA_002842265.1 Betaproteobacteria bacterium HGW-Betaproteobacteria-18
GACGCCATGCTGACGCCAGAGATGCTGGGCGACGATTTCTGCGTGACCGGAACCCATAACGGCTACCAACGGCTGAGCGATCCGGTGAGCCACAAACGCACCTTGCGAGCGGCGCCGGAAGGCGAGGCACCAGGCTGGACCATCACCGATGATCTGCGCGGCAAGCGCAAATCGGTCAGTCACGATTTCGAACTGAACTGGAACGTCGGTCCGGCGGTGGCCGTGCAGCTGGTCGGTTCAGATGCTGAAACCACGTCGTCCGGCGGGGCCGAATTTCTGCTCACTGCTCGGGACATGCCGGATCTTCTGCTGACAATCACAGCCGAGCCGCCAGCGACTTTCTGCATTCACCACGGCGATGATGGCCCGCCACCACGCGCATGGTGGTCGCGGCGTTATCTGCACAAACAGGCCATCTTGCAAATCTCTGCGCGCACAAGCGGTGCAGCTTGTCGCCTCACGACTGTTATCCGGCTTGCAAAACCGCCTGCGACAGCCCCAGACAAGCGCTAAATTATGTGCGGAATTACAGGCATCCAGCAAACCAACGGCGCGCCCGCCGACACCGATCTGCTCGCGCGCATGATGAAGTGCATGGTGCATCGCGGGCCTGATGACTCCGGTTCTTTCCACGACGGCAACTATGCCGTGGGCTTCCAGCGGCTGGCGATTCTCGACCTGACACCAACCGGCCATCAGCCGATGCACAGTCCGGACGGGCGCTACACCATCGCATTCAATGGCGAGGTGTTTAACCACGCCGATCTGCGCGCGGAGTTGGAACGCGACCACGGGCTGAAGTTCATCACGCGCACCGACACCGAAGTAGTGCTGCATTGTCTGGCGCTGTGGGGGCCGGCGGCGCTGGAGCGCTTCAACGGATTTTTCGCTCTGGCACTGTGGGATTCGCAGGCGCGCACGCTACTGTTGGCGCGGGATCGCGTGGGGAAAAAGCCGCTGTACCTGGCGCAGGTTTCGGGCGCGTGGCTTTTCGCTTCCGAGATAAAAAGTCTGCTGCAACACCCGGGACTCAGCCGGCGCATGGACGCGGCGCGGCTGCCGGCATTTCTGGCCAACCGTTTCGTGCCGCAGGACGAAACGCTTTTCGAGGGGGTGACGTGCGTCCTGCCGGGGCACCATCTGACCCTCACGGCGGATGGGCCGGGCGAACAGCGTTGCTGGTGGGATATGAAATTCGCCGTGCCGGAGAATCCGCCCGGCGAAGAGGTGCTCCGCGAACGGCTGGAAGAATTGCTGACCGATGCCACGCGCCTGCGCATGGTGGCGGATGTTCCCTTCGGCGCGTTTCTTTCCGGCGGGATCGATTCGTCGGTGATTGTGGCGCTCATGGCGGGGCTGCATCCGATGCCCGTGGAGACGTTTTCGGTGGGGTTTGACACGGGTTTCAGCGAGGCGGACCACGCCCGCAAGGTGGCGCAGCTTTTCAAAACCAACCACCACGAGTTGACCATCGGCGCGAGCGACATGATTCGCGCCGTGCCCGCCGCAATGTTCATGCGCGAAACACCGGTCAGCGAGCCGTCCGACATTCCGATTTATTTGCTGGCGCAGGAGGCACGCCGCCATGTGACGGTGGTTCTGTCGGGCGAGGGAAGCGACGAGATTCTGGCGGGGTATCCGAAGTATGGTTTTGAGACGAGCATCGGGCGATGGTTGAAGTTCCTTCCGCCGCCCCTGCTGCGGTCGGCGGCGGCGGCGCTTCCCTTCAAGCTGCGTCGGGCACAACTGGCGTTGGAGGCTTCCGCCGAGCGCGACGCTGCCGAACGCCACGCCATGTGGTTTGGCGGATTCCCGAGGCGACCGCGCCAGCGGTTACTGGCCGGCGGCCCGCTGGCCGGGTCCGACGCCCACGCTGCGGCGCGCGCGATGCTGGCGGGGCGCGAGTGGAACTCGGCCATGGAGCAAATGCTTTATCTGGACATGAAAGCCTGGCTGCCCGCGAACCTGCTACTGCGCGGCGACCGCATGTCCATGGCCCATTCGCTGGAACTGCGCTGCCCGTTTCTGGATTACCGGCTCATCGAATTCTGTGCGCGGGAATTGCCTGCGGCCATGAAAGTGCAGCAGGGCAAAGGCAAATGGCTGCTGCGTCAACTGGCTGCCCGCCACCTGCCCGACGACATTATCAATCGCCCCAAGTGGGGGTTCAAGGTGCC
>PHCO01000043.1 GCA_002842265.1 Betaproteobacteria bacterium HGW-Betaproteobacteria-18
ATAAAGCGCAAATTACCCGCCACGCCCCAGATCAGCGTGGTCGCAGCCAATGAGATTTGCCCCAATTTGTCACGCCACAAGCGGGCGTTGCAGGTCCAGAAATCGGGCAGCAAGGTCAACAACCGCTTGGGCATGGGGCGCATCAGCACCCCGGTGAACGGGATGTGGGTGTTGAACCAGGCCGCCAGCAAATAAACAAATATCAGGACCGAAATCGCGGCTTCGGCCGGGTTGTTGATGCCGGTGTCGATGCCGGGGATGTCGATGGCCAGCAAGTAGCGAGAGACATGATGGCCCACCAACTGGCCGCCCAGCAACACGCCCAAAATGATCGAGCCAATCGTCAGCCCCTCAATCCAGCCGTTGGCTTTGACCAGCTGCGAGGCCGGCAACAGTTCGGTCAGAATGCCGTATTTGGCGGGCGAGTAAGCCGCTGCACCCAGGCCCACCACGGCGTAAGCCAGCAGCGGATGGGTGCCAAACAGCATGAACAGGCAGCCCCCCACCTTGATGAAATTGCTCACCAGCATGACGCGTCCCTTGGGCATGGAGTCGGCATACGCCCCAACAAAAGGCGCCAACACCACGTAAAACAGGGCAAACATGGGCACCAGGGCAGCCTGTTGCCATTCCGGAGCGTGGCTGGTGCGCAGCAATTGCACGGCGGCTACAAACAAGGCGTTGTCGGCCAGCGAGCTGAAAAACTGCGCTGCCATGATGGTAAAAAAGCCGCGTTTCATCAATAGTTTTTTGCATCCGCGTGCGGCGGTGCTTTAAGGGGTGACGTGTCTCCAAACGGTACCGGGTTATAGCACGCCGCGGCAATGTCAAAATCACCCCTCACGTTATTTACCCCAGACCTGCCATGCCACGCCCGATCCTTGCCACCATCCATCCCGCTGCACTGCAACACAACCTGGCACGCAACCGCCAGGCGGCACCCGATGCCAAAGTGTGGGCGGTGGTCAAGGCCAACGCCTATGGCCACGGCATTGAGCGCGTGTTCGACGGCCTGCGCAGCGCCGACGGGTTTGCCCTGCTGGACCTGGCTGAAGCCTGGCGCGTGCGCGAGCTTGGCTGGCGCGGCCCCATTTTGTTATTGGAAGGCGTGTTCGAGGCGCGCGACCTGGAGCTGTGTTCACGGCTGGACCTGTGGCACACGGTGCATTGCGACGAACAAATCGACATGCTGGCGGCCTGCAAGACCCATGTCGGTCACCGGGTGTTTTTAAAAATGAACTCGGGCATGAACCGGCTGGGTTTTACGCCAGAGCGTTACCGCAGCGCCTGGGCGCGCCTGAACGCCTTGCCGCAGGTGGACGAGATCTCGCTCATGACGCATTTCAGCGATGCCGATGGGGGTCAGGGTATTGCCGCGCAAATGGCCTGTTTTGCCGAAGTCACGCGCGACCTGCCTGGCGAGCGCTCCCTGAGCAACAGCGCCGCCAGCCTGCGCCATGCCGACGCGGTGGCGGCTTCTGACTGGATTCGCCCCGGCATCAGTCTCTATGGCAGTTCGCCCGATCACCCTGAGCACCTGGCGGCCGATTGGGGCTTGCAGCCCGCCATGACCCTGGCGGCAAAAATCATCGCGGTGCAGGACCTCGCGCAGGGCACCAGCGTGGGTTATGGTTCAAGGTTTGTGGCCGATGTCCCGATGCGCATTGGCGTGGTGGCCTGTGGTTATGCCGACGGTTACCCGCGCGTCTGTCCCAGCGGCACGCCCGTGCTTGTGGCCGGTGTGCGCTCCCGGCTGGTGGGACGCGTCAGTATGGACATGATCGCCGTGGATTTGACGCCGGTGCCCCAGGCCGGCATGGGCAGCGAGGTGACGCTGTGGGGACGCGCGGGCAACGGGGTCGTGCTGGGCATTGACGAAGTGGCGCAGGCAGCCGGTACCCTGGGTTATGAGCTGATGTGCGCGCTGGCGCAGCGCGTGCCGGTGCAGGTGTCTGATTAGCGAGGTGCCATTCTGCTTTTGAGGGCCTTGAGCAACTCATACCACAGCACGCTGGCCAGCCCCAAGCCCAGCGACGCTGCCAGCCAAGCCAAGGGTAGCGGCTCAAACACAAACAAGCGCGTCAGCCACGGCACGTACAACGCCAGTGCCAACAGGGTCAAGGCGGCCGCCACCACCAGCCACAATGTGCGGTTGGGCACCCACAAACTGGCCCACAGTGACCCGGCACGGCTGCGGTTGGAAAAAATCAGCGCCAGGTTGGTGACGACCAGCACGGCAAAGGCAAAAGCGCGCGTGCTGCCTTCGGTCAACTGCGTTGCGCCCCAGGCGGTGGCCAGCATCACCACGGCCAGCGCGCCCAGGCCTTGCAGCAGCGCCAGCACCAGCGTCATGCCGCCAAACAGGGGCTGAACCACATCGCGCGGCGGGCGCTGCATCACATCGGATTCGGCGGGTTCGTTTTCGAAAACCATCGAGCAGGCCGGGTCGATCACCAGTTCCAGAAACGCGATGTGCAGCGGGTACAGCACGGTGGGCCAGCCCAGCAGCACCGGCAGCAGCGCCATGCCGGCGATCGGCACATGCACGGCCATGATGTAGGTCATGGATTTGCGCAGGTTGTCAAATATGCGCCGACCCAGCCGCACGGCTCCGACGATGGAGGCAAAGTTGTCGTCGAGCAGCACGATGGAGGCGGCTTCGCGCGCCACGTCGGTGCCACGTCCGCCCATGGCCACGCCGACATGGGCGGCTTTCAGGGCCGGGGCGTCGTTGACGCCGTCGCCGGTCATGGCCACCACGTCGCCCGCCGCCTTGAGCGCCTGCACGATGCGCAGTTTTTGCGCCGGTGCAATGCGTGCGCAGATGCTCACGCTGCGCATGCGCTGTTGCAACTCGGCGTCGGTCAATTCAGCCAGGGCATCGCCGGTGAGCAGTCCATCGGGCCCAGGCTTGAGCCCCGCTTGAGCGGCAATGGCCAGCGCGGTGGCGGGGTAGTCGCCGGTGATCATCACCACCCGGATGCCAGCGTTGCGGGCTTCCGTGACGGCCTGCGGGATCTCGGCGCGCAGCGGGTCGGCCAGCCCCAGCAGCCCGATGAACTCAAAGTCGAAGTCGTGCTCGATGGCTGGCCAGTCCTGTCCTTCAAAGCGGGCGCGCGCCACCCCCAGGACGCGCAGGCCCTTGGCCGCCATGGCTTCAACCGCGCTGGCAATGTGCGCGTTTGCCGACCCGTCCAGATGACACAAATCCACAATGGCTTCTGGCGCGCCTTTGGCGGCCACCACATGGGCCGTGCCCTCGTTGGCCTGCCAGACGTGCGACATGGCGCGCAGCTCCGGTGTCAAGCCATAGGTTTGCAGCAGAGTCCAGTCGCGGTGCAGGTGCTCGGTGTCTTGCAAAAAATGTTGCCCGAGTCGGTGAAAGGCTTTTTCCATCGGGTCAAACGGGTCGCTCACACTGGCCAGAATCGAGAACTCCACCAGCGTGTGAAAGCACTCGGGCAACTCAGTGGTGGTGGCGTAGTCAATCACCAGACTGTCGGTTTGCTCACCAGCTTTGCGCTCGCCCTCGTTGGTGGATTGCTGCGGTTGGGGTTGTGGCACATAAAGTTCGGCCACCGTCATGCGGTTCTCGGTGAGCGTGCCGGTTTTATCAGCACACAGCACGCTGGTGGCACCCAGGGTTTCAATGGCGGCAATGCGCCGGGTCAGGACGTTTTGCCTGGCCAGGCGCCACGCGCCCAAGGCCGGAATCACCGTCAGTACCACCGTGAATTCTTGCGGCAACAAGGCCATGGCCAGCGCGATGGCGGCCAGCAAGGCAACCAGCCAGTCGCCGCGCATCAGACCAGAAGCCGTCAGTAAAAAAAGGCTGGCAACCAGTGCCACCAGCGCCAGTACTTTGACCAGACGCGTCATTTGTTGCTTGAGCGGTGAGGCCTCGGTGGTCAAACCAACCAGCGCCTGCCCAATGCGGCCAATTTCACTGCGCCTGCCCGTGGCCGTGACGCGCGCCAGGCCGTGTCCGCGCACCAGCAGCGTGCCCGAGAACAGGGTGCATTCTGGCGCGTGCGTCGCAGTGGGTGCATCTGACATGGCAGCCACTTTGCTCACTGGCAACGGCTCGCCAGTGAGCAGTGATTCATCTACCTGCAATTCGTTTCCTTGCAGCAGCACCGCATCGGCAGGGATGCGGTCGCCCTCGGCGAGCATCAGCACATCGCCGCGCACCACCTCGCGCCCGGCAATGCGCAGTGCGGCGCCGTCGCGCAACACCAAAGCCCGCGGGCTGGTGAGATCCCGCAGTGACTCAATGGCACGCTCGGTCTTGCCTTCCTGGTACAACGTCAAGGCCAGCACCACCAGCACCAGCCCGAACAAAACCAGGCCTTCCTGCAAATCGCCCAGCACCAGGTACAACACACCGGCGGCCAGCAGCAGGGCGAACATCGGATCGGACAGCGTCTCGCGCGCAATGCTCAGCAGCCCCCGCTTTTGCGCATCGGGCAGCTCGTTGGGGCCGTCGTCCCGCAGGGCTTGTGCCGCCTGCGCGCCGCTCAAGCCCACGACTTCGGGCGACTTCTGTGCATCAGCGGCTGTACTCAGGCCCTTGTTTGTTGCCTGTAAAACCATTGCTTCCCCTTTTCAACCATCGTCAGGTAAGCCACCAGCAGCGCCACCAGCAGCGCAAAAAACGCCGGCGGCAGTGGCGTAAAGCCGAGATAGGGTGCCAGCATTGTGAACGGTAGTGCCATGGCCGTGACTACCACCGCCAGGGAGGTTAAGAGCAGCCAGCGGTTGGGCCGGCTGCGCAACGGGTTGCGCCGGGTGCGAATGACGAAAATCACCAGCACCTGGGTGGCCATGGATTCGACAAACCAGCCGGTGCGAAACATCGACTCCTGCGCCTCGAACAGCTTGATCAGCAGATAGAACGTCAAGAAATCGAACAGCGAACTGATCGGGCCAATGGCCAACATGAAGTTGCGAATGAAGCCCATGTCCCAGTGCCTGGGTTGCGCCAGGTCTTCTGCATCGACATTGTCCAGCGGCAGTGTCACCTCGGACACGTCATAGAGCAGGTTATTGAGCAAGATCTGCAGCGGCAACATCGGCAGGAACGGCAAGAACAGGGTGGCTGCGGCCATGCTGAACATGTTGCCGAAGTTGGAGCTGGTGGCCATCATGATGTACTTCATCACGTTGCTAAAGGTGCGCCGTCCCTCCAATACCCCCAGATGCAACACCATCAGGTCATGTTCGAGCAAAATCATGGCGGCGGCCTGCTTGGCCACATCGACCGCACTGTCCACAGAAATGCCCACGTCAGCGGTGTGCAGCGAAGGGGCGTCGTTGATGCCGTCACCCAGGTAGCCCACCACATGGCCGCGCGCTTTCAGGGCTGAAATGATGCGGTTTTTTTGCGCCGGGTTGACGCGGCAAAACAGGTTGACACTTTCCACCCGCGCACGCAAGGCGTCGTCGTTGAGCGCGGCCACCTCACTGCCGGTCAGTACACCTTCAATCGGCACACCGAGTTGGGTGCAGACATGGCGCGTGACGCGTTCGTTGTCGCCGGTGACGATTTTCACGGCCACACCGCTGGCCGTCATGGCATGAATGGCTTGCCCGGCGCTGGCTTTGGGCGGGTCCAGAAAGGCGGCAAAACCGGCAAAGATCAACGCGCTTTCATCCGACACCACGGCATGCGGGTGGTCCAATGCCACATCGCGCCAGGCAATGCCAAGCACCCGAAAGCCGTCTTCACCCAAGCCGTCAAACAGGGCGGTGATGCGCGTTTGTGCCGCCGCATCCAGCGCCACGGTCTGGTCATCGGTATCCTGGAAGTGGGTGCACAGGCGCAGCACATCTTCGGGCGCGCCCTTGACCACCAGCCGCCGGGCGGCAGCGCGTTCGACCAGCACCGAGACGCGCCGGCGCTCGAAGTCAAACGGCACCTCGTCAATTTTGCGCCAACCGGACACGTCGAGGTCTTCGTGGGCCAGGATGGCGTCGTCCAGCGGGCTTTTCAGGCCGCTCTCGAAATAGCTGTTGAGGTACGCCAGCGCCAGCACTTGCGGGTTGTCGGCACCGCTGGCATCCACATGGCGTTCCAGCCGGATGCGGGCCTCGGTCAGTGTGCCGGTCTTGTCGGTACACAACACGTCCATGGCGCCCAGGTCCTGAATGGCGGAGGGGCGTTTGACGATCACCTTCAGGGCGGCCATGCGCAGTGCGCCGCGCGTGAGCGTGACCGACACCACCATCGGCAGCAACTCGGGCGTCAGGCCCACCGCCAGCGCCACGGCAAACAAGAACGACTCCAGCAGCGGGCGGTGCAAAGCCACATTCACCAGCAGGGTGAACAACACCAGCAGCAGCGTCAGACGCATGATCAACATGCCGAAGTGGCGCGTGCCCATCTCGAAGGCGGTGGGTGGCGCGGCTTGTGTCAGGCTGACCGCAATCTGCCCCAGGGCCGTGCGGCTGCCGGTGCGCTCCAGCCGCACCCGCGCTGAGCCGCTCACTACCGAACTGCCCATGAACACCCAGTCTTGCGCCGAAGCGTCGCTATCAGCGTGGCCCGCCAGGTCCGCGTCCGCGCCCTGCGATGCTTGATCAAGGACAACGTCCAGTGCGCGTTTTTCTACCGGATAAGGCTCACCCGTGAGTTGCGCCTGGTTGACAAAAAAGTCGTCGGCCTGCAACACCCGTGCATCGGCTGGCACCAGGTAGCCAGCCGACAACAGCACCACGTCGCCCGGTACCAGGTCGGCTACCGGCAGTTCGCACGGCGCGCCATCGCGCAGCACGGTGGCCGTGACGGCCACCTGCAACGCCAGTCGGTCCGCCGCTTGGCCGGCGCGGTACGACTGGACAAAATCGAGCGTCACGCTCATCAGTACGATCAACCCGATGATGAGGGCGCCACCGGCATCGCCAGTCATGGCAGAAATACCACTGGCCACCAGCAACACCAGCACCAACGGGTTTTTGAATTGCATCAGGAATTGCAAGGCCACAGCCCGTTGCGGTGAAGGCTTCAGTCGATTGGGTCCGACACGCCCAAGCAGCTCAGCCGCTTCGCGAGAGCTCAGTCCGTTTTCGTTTTGACGAAGTGTCATGCCCTGATCGAAAGTTGCCATACACGCCCATCAATCCTTGAAGTCAAACGTGACCAGCTACCGAATGAACAGCTGGTATCGATTTGCCAAGTTATCACAATGCCAACGACGGCAGCGTGCGATAAGTCACGCACTTTGCATAACGCGGGCACACCACCAAGGCAAAAAATAGTCCGGACCTCAAAGCCGATTTCCGTAAGATTGAAGTCAGGCCCTGGGCAAAATGTGACATTTTGTAAGTTTTGTTAGAGAAAACCCCTACGCTTGACAAAGCTTAAGGCTTTTAAGATACGCCGGCATTCAACCAAAAGGAGACCTTGATGCCATTTTTATCCGCCACCAAACACCAGCTTGTTCAGATTGCCAAAGCGGGTTGTGTCGTTGCCGCTCTGGGTTTTGCCTTTGCTGGCAACGCCCACGCGCAACGCACCATTGCCGAACAATTCATTCAGGACATGAAAGACGGCAAGGTGAGCGAAGCTGGTGCCGAAGACCATGTGGTGCAGGAGTTGATCATCAAGCGCAGTATTCCCATCACCTACCAGTACATCAACAACCTGATGAGCACGCCCAATGCCTTCGGCCCCGGCGTGGCGTGCACGGTGTGCCACAACTCACAAGATGCCAGCAAGAGCTACCGTGGACTGGATTTGAGCACCTGCAAAGGCATGATCGAAGGCGCTACTGAAAAACCAAAACGCACTGTGTTCAAACCAGGTGTTGAGCCCAAGCGTGACATCCTGATTCGTCGTCTGCGCAACAACCGCATGCCACTGGGCCTGGGGTTCGAGAATTCCACCTTCACACCCAACCACATGCTGGTCAAACAATGGATTGCTGACGGTGCCAAGAACGACGACAACTTCACCAAAAACGTGCTGCCCTTGTTCAAGACGGCCAATGCCTTTGGTCCTGAAACACCGGCTTGCACCGCCTGCCACATGTCCAATCAGGAACCCCCAAGTTTTCATGAGCTGAACCTGAAAACCTACGAGGGCATCATGCTGGGTGCTGACTCGGTGGCCAAGGGCGTGGACAAAGCCACCAAGGTGATCGTTCCTGGCAAGCCAGAACTGAGCTTTGTCTGGCAACACCTGGCTGAAGACCGTATGCCTCCCGGCATCAGCCCGTCTGAGGCCCGTGACCACCCGAACACCACCATCCTTGCTGCCTGGATCAAGCAAGGGGCCAAGTGCGATTGATGGCATCGGGTCATCTGAACCGCCGCCACTTTGTGGCGGCACTTGCAGCAGGTGGGCTTTTGCCCACCTTTGTCGTTTCTGCAGCGGCACAAACACCCACCGTGCTCAGGCGCTGGGCCAGTGGTAACCGTACTTTGGTGCCTTTGGCCGTGCTGGACGGACAAATTCTGTTCAGCGGTGACAAGACTTTGGGACGCATTGACCCGGAAAGTGCGGCCCCCGTATGGAACGTGCTGCACAAGCTCAGCAGCGACGCCGTCTATCGTCCGCGCGCAACCGGGCAGTCAGTCATTGCCGGTGGTCAGCGCGAGCTGGGAGCCTGGCAATTTGACGACGGGCAACCACGCTGGCTGCACCAGGCGCACATTCAGGTTGGCACGCCGTTTGTGACGCCAGAGCGCACCTATGTGGGCGACGGGCACGAATTGCTGGCCATCAGCAACAGCACCGGTGCCATTGACTGGCGCTTTGCCGGAACCCCCGACACGCTGGCAAGTTATGCGCCCACGGTGGCAGGCGACACCGTGTTTTTTGGTCCGGGCAATGGTTTGTTGTACGCGCTGAACAAAGCAGATGGTTCGCTCAAATGGCAGCTCGACGACAGCCAAGAGTGGCAATACATCCGCCAGATGTACGTCAGCGGCAAGGTGCTGGTGGCAGGTACTTACACCGAGCTGTTGTATGGCATTGCCATTGACACCGGCAAGATTTTGTGGAAGTTCAAGGCTGGCAACTTCATCAACTCGCACCATGTGGCGGGCGATGCAGCCTACCTGTGGTCGCCTACGGGCTGGATTTACGCCCTTGACGCGGCCAGAGGCAAAGTGCGCTGGCGTCACCAAACCACCCGTTATGGCAACCGTGCGGCCAATTGGGGCCACATGATGGCTGAGCTGGTGACGTTTGAGGACAAGCTGTACTGCCTGGACATGAACCAGGTGCTGCACGTGCTGGCGCTGGACGACGGCCGCGAACTGCTGCGCATCCCGTTTGCGCATGATCTGCGTCCCACCGTGAGCCCGTTGAAGGATTCGCGAGCCGTGATGGCCTCTGAGTCGGGCGAAGTGCAACTGGTGCAGTGGTAGGCGACTGACCGTCACTGCGAGGAGCGCCAGCGACGCGGCAGTCCATGTATCTAGGGATCATGGATTGCCGCGCGGCGCTCGCAATGACAGCCGAGGCGACGTGGGTCTGTGGTTTTATCCAGTAACATGCCACCATGGCTAAAGAAAAAACCCACTACGTTTGTTCCGACTGCGGCGGCGCCAGCCCCAAATGGCAGGGCAAATGCCCCAGTTGCAATGCCTGGAACACACTGATCGAAACTGTGCCCGAAAGCGCCAGTCCTACCAAAAACCGCTTTGCCTCGCTGACCAAAACCGCTGAAGTGGCGGTGCTGGGCGATATTGACGCGGTCGATATGTCACGCACGCCCACCGGTCACGAAGAGCTCGACCGTGTGCTGGGCGGCGGCATGGTCGAAGGCGGTGTGGTGCTGATTGGCGGCGACCCCGGTATTGGCAAATCCACCCTGTTGCTGCAAGCGCTTGATTCGCTGCAACGCAGTGGCCAAAGCACCTTGTACGTGACTGGCGAAGAAAGCGGTGCCCAGGTGGCGTTGCGGGCCCGCCGCTTGGGGCTGGACGGCTCACAGGTCAAGGTGCTGGCTGAAATCGGACTGGACAAAATCCTGGCCACGCTCGATGCCATGCAGCCCGACATTGCGGTGATCGACTCGATTCAAACCGTCTATTCCGACCAGCTCACCTCTGCGCCCGGCTCAGTGGCGCAAGTGCGCGAGTGCGCCGCCCACCTGACGCGCTATGCCAAAGCCAGCGGACGCTCGGACGGCGCCACCCGTGGCCGGGCGACGTGCATCGTGCTGGTGGGCCACGTCACCAAAGAAGGCGCGCTGGCGGGCCCGCGTGTGCTGGAGCACATGGTCGATACCGTGCTGTACTTTGAAGGCGACACGCACAGCAGTTTTAGGCTGGTGCGCGCCATCAAGAACCGCTTTGGCGCGGTCAATGAGATTGGCGTCTTTGCCATGACCGAAAAAGGTCTCAAGGGCGTGAGCAACCCGAGCGCCATCTTTTTGAGCCAGCACACCGAGCCTGTGCCGGGCAGTTGTGTCATGGTCACACTGGAAGGCACGCGCCCGATGCTGGTGGAAATCCAGGCGCTGGTGGACAGCGGCGGCCCGAGTCCGCGGCGCCTGAGCGTGGGGCTGGACAAAGACCGCCTGGCCATGCTGCTGGCCGTGCTGCACCGCCACGCCGGCGTGGCGTGCATGGATCAGGACGTGTTTGTGAATGCCGTGGGAGGCGTGCGCATCAGCGAGCCCGCGGCTGACCTGGCGGTGCTGCTGGCCATTACCTCAAGCTTGCGTGGCAAGCCCTTGCCCAAAGGTTTTTTTGCTTTTGGCGAAGTCGGTCTGGCCGGTGAAGTGCGGCCCGCACCGCGCGGTCAGGAACGATTGAAGGAAGCGGCCAAACTGGGCTTTAGCGTGGCCGTGGTGCCCAAAGCCAACCTGCCAAAAAACCTCAAAACCAAAGACTTTGAGGGTCTGACGATTCACGCTGTCGAACGCGTCGAACAGGCGATGGAGGTGGTGCGAAACTTATAACTTTGCGGGTCAGACCACTCGCGCAGCGATGTGCTCTGACCCCAACTAACTTTGCGAGACCACTCGCGCAGCGATGTGCTCTGACCCCAACTGATTAGAAGATCAGTTGCGCACCAACCCGTTGCCAGATTTTTGTACCGCATCGCCGGTCACAAAACCGGGATCTTTCTCGTAGTCGAATTCAGCCGTGCTGCCGTCGTTGTAGCGCACACTCACGGTCCAAATTTTGCGGGTGTTCATGTTTTCCTGGATTTTTTTGCCGGCGTAAGCACCGCCAGCGGCACCGGCAATGGTGGCAAGGTCTTTGCCAAGGCCGCCACCCACCTGGTGTCCCAGCACGGCACCCGCCACGCCGCCTGCGATCAGGCCTGCAGCATTGCTGTCGCCGGCTTTTTCCGAGACCCTGACCGCCGTGACCTTGCCGCAGGTGATGCATACAGCGGCCTGGGTTGGCGTCTTGCCGGGCTTCATGGCAGCAATCGCCTTGTCATAAACCGTTTTGGCATCGCGACGGCATTGCAGCCGGGCTTCTGCGGAGGCTTCTTGCGCGCACAGTTTTTTATCAGCCTCATATCGCGCTGCGGCGGCTTGACGGGGTGTCATTGTCTGCGGGTTGCTGGAACCCGTCTGTGCCTGTGCACCGAGGCTAACAGCCGTCAGCAACAGGCCACTGGCCAAAAGGGAAGCACGGGTGGTAGAGATGCGCATCATGAAGTTCTCCTGAAAAATAGGTGACCCGGATCATTGGCAGCCAAGCTCGCAGGCCGACCAATAGGGGCTAGGATACAACGATCCGGACACTTTTTTCCAGCCACCTCGCCCAGGGCGATCAGCCTTCAAGAATCGCTTCATCTAAAGAACATACATTACTTTCACTGTAAATTTTTACCGAAAGTCCAGCATGTCGCGCGCCTCCCTGATTCTCAAAACATCCCAGGCGCTGAGCAGGGCAACTTTAACGAGCACAGCGTGCGCATTTCCGGCTAAGCCATGACGACTAAGATCACAGCCATGCACACCACTGGGGCAACTTATGCGAGTTTTGCTGGCTGAAGATGACGCCATGCTGGGCGACGGCCTGCGCGCCGGTCTGCGCCAGCAAGGTTTCCAAGTGGACTGGGTGCGCGACGGCCTGGCGGCGGAACGTGAAATCAGCACCGGTGATTACCAGGCGGCGGTGCTTGATCTGGGCTTGCCGCACAAAGATGGGCTGGATGTGCTGCAAGCTTTGCGCGGTAAAAAAATTGCCACCCCGGTGCTGGTGTTGACAGCCCGTGACGCCGTGCCAGACCGCATCAAGGGGCTGGATCTGGGCGCCGATGATTACGTGCTGAAACCCGTGGATTTGTATGAGCTGGGCGCGCGCCTGCGCTCGCTGGTGCGCCGTGCGCACGGTCAAACCCAGGATGTGTTGCGTTGCGGTGCCCTGCAAATGAACCCGGCGGCGCGCCAGGTGACATTTGAAAATGAGCCCGTGACGCTGTCCACCCGGGAGTTTGATTTGCTGCACGCGCTGATGCTGGCCCAGGGGCGCGTGCTGTCGCGCGAGCAGCTTGAGCAGCAGCTTTACAGCTGGGGCCACGAGGTGGAGAGCAACGCGGTCGAGGTGCACATTCACCATCTGCGCAAGAAGCTCCGCGCCGACCTGATCCAGACCGTGCGCGGCATTGGGTACACCCTGCTGCGTCCGAAAGACGACGCTTGAACCCGGTCAATTCATGACGCTGCTGCCCCACCTCAAGTCGCTGCAAGCACGCTTGCTGGCGTTGCTGTTACTGCTGGTGACGCTGGTCTGGCTGGGCGCCGCCGGGTTCATCTGGGTCGATGCCAGTGACGAGCTCGACGAACTGCTCGACGGCCATCTGGCGCAGTCGGCCGCGCTGTTGATCGTGCAGCAAGCTGGGCACGGCAATGACCCAGGCCAGCATGGCGAAGAAGGCGGCCACGTGGAAGATGCGCCGTCGCTGCACAAATACGCACCGCGGGTGGCGTTTCAGGTCTTTCACGAAAACCGGCTCACCATGAGTTCGGCCAACGCCGGCGCTGTTCCGATGGCACAGAAAACACGTGGGTTTTCCACGGTACAACTCAACGGCAAGTCCAGTTGGCGGGTGTTTGCTGCGCAGGGCAGCGAAGGCGATGTACAGGTTTTTGTGGGCGAACAGATCAACGCACGAGATGCCATTTTGTGGGCCGTGCTCAAGGGCGTGCTGATGCCCTTGCTGTATGCGCTGCCGCTGCTGGCGGTGGTGGGTTGGCTGGCAGTGCGCAATGGCCTGGCCCCTCTGCGTCACCTGAGCCAGGTGCTGGCGCAACGCCAACCGCAAGCGCTGGAGCCGGTGGTACTGCGCGACATGCCCGCAGAAATTGAGCCCGTGATGCGTGCGCTCAACGCGCTGTTTGAACGCATTCAAACCATGATTGAATCCGAACGGCGTTTTACCGCCGATGCTGCGCATGAGCTGCGCACCCCCATTGCCGCCATCCGCACCCAGGCCCAGGTGGCCTTGGGTGCCGGCACGGATGCGGAACAGCGCAACCGCGCACTGCACTACACACTGGCCGGTTGTGACCGCGCCACGCATTTGGTGGCGCAACTGCTGACCCTCTCACGGCTGGAGACTTCCAGCACTGGCGCACCCAGCGGCCTGGTGGATGTGTCTGTCGTGGCACAACGGGTGGCGGCTGATCTGGCACTGGCCGCCTTGGAGCGCGCGCAAGAGCTGGCGCTGGATGCCCCCGCACACGCCTTCATTGCCGCCGATGAGATGCTCACCATCGTGCTGGTGCGCAATCTGCTGGACAACGCCCTGCGCTACAGCCCGGACGGGGCCAAGGTGTATCTGTCTGTAACCCGTGACAAGCAACACGTGACCTTGAAAGTCGATGACAGCGGCCCGGGCATGTCGGATGCGGACATGGCGAGACTGGGCGAGCGTTTTTACCGCGTACTTGGCACCGAGCAAACCGGCAGTGGCCTGGGTTGGTCCATCGTGCGGCGTATTGCGGCGGTCTATCAGGCACAAGTAGATGTGCGTCGCTCGGCTTCACTGGGTGGCCTTTGCGTCACGGTGCGCTGGCCTGCTGCGCCTGCACCAGTCGCCGCCGCGCCCGTGCACTGACCAGCGTTGCAACTTGTGGTCAACGCATGACCATGCAGTTACACGCATTTACAAAATACGACAGAAGAAAACAAAATACAAGTGGTCACTCATGATTCATTACTGACAACGAAAGATTAAATATGAGTCATCTTCTTCGCGCAACGGGTGTCATCATTTGCGCTGTGGGTATGAGTTTGAGCGCACAAGCCCAAACCGCTCCACCGGCCGGGCGACTGCTGGCCTCCAACTGCTTTCAGTGCCACGGTACCAACGGCAAAGGCCCGGGCTTTGACACGCTGGCGGGCAAGTCAGCGGCAGAAATTTACAAAGACCTCAAAGAATTCCAGTCTGGAAAAGAGGGCAACGGCATCATGGCCAAGCACGCCATGGGCTACACCGACGCGCAACTGCTGTCACTCTCAAGTTGGCTGTCCACGCAGCCCTAAACCCCGAACAACAGGAGCATCATGATGGATAGAAGATATTTTTTGGCTACAAGTGGCATCGCGTTGGCAGCAGCCTCCAGCCTCACTTGGGCAGGTGACAAACAAGGCACAACTTCAAGCGAACGAGGTAAAAGGCCCAAGCCCACTCCGACACCGATCACCACAAAATCCCGCGTGATCGTGATTGGTGGCGGCATGGCCGGTGCCACGATCGCCAAATATTTGCGCCTTTGGGGCGATGGCATTGCCGTGACCCTGATTGAGCGCAACCCTACCTACACCTCCAACATCATGAGTTCGATGGTGCTGACCGGGCAGCGTACCTTGTCGAGCCTGACCTACCGCTACGACACGCTGCTGTCGGCCTATGGTGTGCAGGTGTTCAACGACGATGTGCTGGAGATTGACACCGTGGGAGTGCGCGTTAAATTGGCCTCAGGCACGATTTTGAGTGCCGACCGCATTGTGCTGGCCCCTGGCATTGACTTTGACGACGTGCCCGGCCTGGGTACCTCGGATCGGATGCCACACGCCTGGAAAGCTGGCCCGCAAACCACACTACTGGCCCAGCAACTGGCCAGCATGACTGACGGCGGCACCGTGGTGCTGACGGTGCCCAAAGTGCCTTACCGTTGCCCACCCGGACCGTATGAGCGGGCCTGTCTGATTGGCGACTGGCTCAAGCTTAAAAAACCCAAATCCAAACTGATGGTGCTCGATGCCAACCCGGCCATCGTGACCGAGGCAGACAACTTCACCAAGGCCTTTGCGCTGCACGGCATCACCTATGTGCCCAATGCCGAAGTCACCCAGGTTGACCCGGTAAGCAGCACCATGAGTCTGAGCACCACCATGGGCTCCTTCAACGCCAATGTGGTGAATATGATCCCGCGCCAAAAGGCCGGCAAGCTGGTGGCCATCGCCGGCCTGAACAACTCGCCGGACGGACGTTTTGCAGTCGTGAACCAGCTTACCTACGCCAGCACGGTGGCACCGCGCATTCACGTCATTGGTGATGCCAGTGCCACCGCGCAACCCAAAGCCGGTCACATTGCCAACCAGGAAGCCAAGGTCTGCGCCGATGCCATCATTCGTTCGCTGGCTAATCTGCAGCCAGACCCGGCACCTGTGACCAACTCGGCCTGCTACTCCACCATCACCATGTCGCAGGCCTCGTGGTTGACGGCGGTTTACCAGTACAACCCGGCCACCGCTGCCATGGCTGCCGTGGCGGCGGGCTCGGGCGCCTCGGTGGGCTGGAGTGCTGAAAACTTCAAGGAAATGAACACCTGGTTTACTGCATTGATGGCCGACAGCTTTGCCTGATGGACCTGCCGGGGCAAGGCTTGTCACCAACGACACCTTGCCCCGTAAAATATCGGTTTTATTCTCAGCGCCTTGCTGACATTTAAGGAACAACCGATGAGCCCCTTACCGCCCGACCTGTCTGACCGCGATGGAAAAATCTGGATGGATGGCCAGATGGTGGAATGGCGTGACGCCAAGATACACGTCCTGACCCACACCCTGCACTACGGTTGTGGTGTCTTTGAAGGGGTGCGCGCCTACAAAACGGCCGACGGCACCGCCATTTTCCGGCTCGAAGAGCACACCCAGCGCCTCCTGGACAGCGCCAAAATTTTGCGCATGGCGATTCAGTTTGCCAAAGAACAAATCATGCAGGCGCAGGTCGATGTGGTGCGCGCCAACAAGCTCGAATCCTGCTACCTGCGCCCCCTGAGCTGGATCGGCAGCCGCAAACTCGGCGTCAGCCCCAAGGGCAACCACATCCACATGATGGTGGCGGCCTGGGCCTGGGGCGCTTACCTGGGTGATGAAGGCATGACGCGCGGTATTCGCGTCAAGATTTCCAGCTACACGCGCCACCACGTCAACATCACCATGACACAGGCCAAGGCAGTGAGCAACTACACCAACTCCATCCTGGCCAACACCGAAGCACTGGACGACGGCTATGACGAGGCCATGCTGCTCGACGCCAACGGTTTTGTCAGTGAAGGCTCCGGCGAAAACGTCTTCGTCATTAAAGATGGCGTGGTTTACACGCCTGATTTGTCAGCCGGTGCGCTCAATGGCATCACCCGCAACACCGTGCTGCACATCTGCAAGGACCTCGGGATTGAAGTGGTGCAAAAACGCATCACCCGTGACGAGATCTACATCTGCGATGAGGCCTTCTTCAGCGGCACCGCGGCCGAGATCACGCCCATTCGCGAACTGGACCGCATTGAACTGGGCAAGGCCGGCTACGTCGGTTCACGCGGCCCGATCACCGAGAAGATCCAGAGCGCGTTCTTTGACATCGTCAACGGCCGCAACCCCAAATACGCCCATTGGTTGACAAAAATTTGAAACCTTGCGGGACAGACCGCAGTGACACGCAGTGCACCAGCTCTGTTCCCAATTGATTAGAAAGAAACACCATGACAACTGCAACCGTAGAACTGCTGGGCAAGGACCTGAATCACCTGGGCGGCGTGCATTGCCCCACTGCGCTGGCAGACATGAAGCTCTGGAACACCCACCCCAAGGTCTATCTGGATGTGGCCCGCACCGGCCAGGCCAAGTGTCCCTATTGCGGCACGGTTTACAAGCTCAAGGACGGCGAGCACTTCGACGGCCATTGAAACCACAGGCATCAATGATGTGGTTGCGCCTGTCATTGCGAGCCCCCCGAATCGGCCCGATACCGCACACGGACCTTGAACCCTGTGGGGCGGACTTCAGTCCGCCATGGTCGACTGAAGTCGACCCCAC
>PHCO01000300.1 GCA_002842265.1 Betaproteobacteria bacterium HGW-Betaproteobacteria-18
ACACGGCAGCCCGCACGCTGGCCGATGCCGTCAACGGTGCCGATGTGTTTCTGGGCTGCTCGGCGGCCGGGGTGCTGACACAGGACATGGTCAAGACCATGTCCCGCCAGCCCATCATCCTGGCGCTGGCCAACCCCGAGCCTGAAATTCGCCCCGAGCTGGCCAAGGCGGTGCGGCCCGACTGCATCATTGCCACGGGACGCTCTGACTACCCGAACCAGGTCAACAACGTGCTGTGCTTCCCCTACATCTTCCGCGGTGCGCTGGACTGCGGAGCCACCCAGATCACCGAAGCCATGAAGCTGGCCTGCGTGCATGAAATTGCCGCCCTGGCCAAGGCCGACATCAGCGAAGAAGTAGCCCACGCCTACGCTGGCCAGGAGTTGGCCTTTGGGGTCGATTTCATCATTCCCAAACCGTTTGACTCGCGCCTGATTCTGCGCATTGCACCCGCTGTGGCAGCCGCAGCTGAAGCGTCCGGCGTGGCCAAGCGTCCGATCAAGGACATGGACGCTTACCGCCAAACTCTGGCACGTTTTGTCTATTCCACCGGACTGTTGATGGAGCCGGTGTTTAACGCCGCCCGCAACGCACCGGCAGCCGCCAAGCGGGTCGCCTATGCCGAAGGTGAAGACGAGCGCGTGCTGCGTGCCGCCCAAATTGTGGTCGAAGGCAACCTGGCGCGCCCCATTTTGATTGGTCGCCCGGCCGTGATGGAAGCGCGCATTGCCAAAGCGGGCCTGCGCCTGCAACTGGGCAAAGATGTGGACGTGGTCAATCCCGAAGATGACCCGCGGTTTCGCCAGTACTGGGAAACCTACCACCAACTGCTGGGGCGCAGCGGTGTCAGCCCCGAGGCCGCCAAAGCCGCCGTGCGCCGCAGCACCACCATCATCGCCACCCTGATGGTCAAGCTGGGCGATGCCGACGCCATGCTGTGCGGGCTGCATGGCCGCTTTGACGTGCATCTGGACCATGTACGCGACGTGATTGGCCGTGCGCCAGGGGTCTGCAGCTTTGCCACCCTGAACGCGCTGATGCTGGAAAGCCATTCGCTGTTTGTGGCAGACACCTATGTCAACGAAGACCCCAGCGCCGAGCAACTGGCCAGCATTGCCCAAATGGCGGCCACCGAGGTCAGGCGCTTTGGCCTGCAACCCAAAGTGGCGTTCTTGTCGCACTCCAATTACGGCTCATCCACACGAGCCTCGGCGCGCAAAATGCGCTCGGCGCGTGACCTGTTCAAGCTGGCCTGCCCCAGCGTGGAATGCGACGGCGAGATGCAGGGCGATGCGGCCTTGTCCGAAGACGTCCGCCACAACAGCCTGCAGGAAACCACCCTCAGCGGCTCGGCCAATATTTTGATCTGTCCGAATCTGGATGCCGCCAACATCCTGTTCAATGTGCTCAAGATGACCGGCGGCAACGGCGTCACGGTCGGCCCCATCTTGCTGGGAGCCGCTGCGACTGCGCATGTGCTCAACCCCTCCAGCACGGTACGCAGGGTGGTCAACATGACCGCCTTGGCGGTGGCCGATGTGAGCGCGTTGCGCTGAGCCGCGAACCTCAAAAGGGGTTGGCGTGAAGCGAACCCCTTTGGGTAGTTGAAGCGTGCCCCAGTTCAAGGATTCAGCACCAAGGTGCTGCCAACGTGGCGCAATATGCCGTGGTCACAGGCCCCGGCCTGCCCACCTCAGGGGTAAAAATGCTGTCGCCGCGCCTGCTGCGCGATGACCCGCTGCTGGCAGCACCTATGGGGTTTTCAACAATCCCGACTCTGATGCTGCCACCCACTTACGCTGAGACCGGCATCGCGCTCGATGATCGAAACAATGCACGCATCATCAGTGCGGTAACTTTCCAGTAAACCTTCAACGCATCCGGTACGCCAGAAAACAATGTCACGCCAACGGCACACTTTGCACCACCACCTTGTCCCGCTCAATGATGCGACGAAAGTCCCCACTGGTGCTGGCCCAGTCCACCACGTCAACGCGCATGGGCAAGTCTGAGGAGTCAAAGGCGTCGGTGACGCTGGCCAGTTGTTCCAGCGACAGTGGCTCGCGGGTGATCAGGACAATATCCAGATCAGAATAGGTTTTAGCCGTGCGTTTGGCACGGGAGCCGAACGCCCACACCTCCATACCAGGCACTTG
>PHCO01000044.1:0-17175 GCA_002842265.1 Betaproteobacteria bacterium HGW-Betaproteobacteria-18
CCAATGGCGATCTGGCCCGGAAAACGCTGCTCCAGCGCTTCGATGACGCGCCGTTGCGCCTCGTGCGCCTGCAGGTTGGTGTGCATCTCACCGATGTAGATGACCTTGGCCGCGGCGATCATGCCGATGGCGTGCGCGAAGTCCATGCTGGTGCCGGTCGGCAGGTGGATGATGTCGCCAGCCTGCAGGCTTTTGGTCAGGGGGTAAGGCGTCAGGCCGTTGCCATCAGCAGGAACCCGTGCAGCCGTGCAGCCGCCCAATAGAGCGGCCCCGAGAACCAGAGTGGCCAGAGTGGCCAGAGTGGCCAGAGTGGCCAGAGATCGTAATTTCATCGTCATTGCGTGCGCCTTCAATGTGATTGCCAAAACAGGATACCGAAGATATGAAGCTGCATTGCAGTTAAAGTTCCCCCTGCATCTTATTTTTGAGGCAAGCTTATGCGCGCAATTTTCAGCATCCTGGGTCTTCTGGTGGTGGTAGCCCTGGTGGGCTTTCTGGCCAAAAAACAACTCACTGATGTCTCCAGCATCAGCGTCCAGCCGCAGGACGGGGCGCAGGTGCTCGTTCCAAAAACCACGCCGGGCGCGACGCCCCAACAGCAAAGCGAACAAATCGGCCAGCAGGTCAAGCAGTCGATCGAAGCGGCAATGCAACAGCAGCGCCTTGGGGCCGAAGGCCAATGACGGGGTTATTCATGAAAAGGGTTTGGCTTACGCCGCTTGCAAAACAATGTCGATTTGCGCGCCGCCCAGATCAGCCCGGGAAAAAGTTAACACGCCCTGATGGCTGGCCACCAGGTCTTTGACCACGGCCAGACCGATGCCATGACCGGGCACCTGCTCATCCAGCCGCACGCGCCTTGCCAATACCGACTGCGGGTCGGCAAAGCCCGAACCATCGTCACAGACACAAATGTGCAAGCGCTTGCCGTCAACCCAGATTCGCACAGACACCTTGGACCGGGCCCACTTTGCCGCGTTGTCGAGCACGTTGCCCAGCATCTCGAAGGCGTCGCCTTCATCCACGCGCCAGGTCAACTCCGGCGGGCAGTCCAGCGCAAAAACCAGATTTTTTTCAACATAGACCTTAACCAGCGTGTCACGGATGCGGCTCAGGATGGGCGCCAGCGCCAGCTGCGGCGCAAAGCGTGCAGCACCACTGGCACCGGCCCGGCCCAACTGGTGCACCACGATGTCGTCCATGCGGGCCACTTGTTGCGCCACCATGGCGGGCAATTCGCCAGGCGCATCCAGTGAGGCGCGCAAAGCAGCCAGCGGCGTTTTCAGGCTGTGGGCCAGATCGTCGAGCGCGTCTTTGTAGCGCGTTTGCCGGGCCCGCTCCTGGTCCATCAAGACATTAAGGTTGTGTGTGAGTCCGGCAAGCTCCTTGGGGTAACTGCCTTCTACCCTGGCCTGCTCCCCTTTTTCAATGTGCTGGATTTCCCGCGCCACGCGCCCCAGCGGCGCCAGCCCCCAACGCAGCAACAGGGTTTGCGTGAGCAACAGCAGCAGCCCGGCGCCACCCAGCCAACTCCACAGCGTGCGCTCGAAGGCTTGCAACTCCTTTTCGAACTCGGCCTTGTCTTCCAGAACAGAAAAAACCAGTGGTGCCGCCCGGTCGTTCACCGACCACTTGACCGCATAGCTGGCAGCCAGAAACGCACGGCCTGTTTTGGCCGCGACGTCACCTTGCGCAGCCGGGGAGCCGCTGATGGTGTCAAAGTGCCACTGGCCGGGTGCCTGGTTGCGAACAAAAGGGGGATTGAGCCCGAGCGTGGACGACGACTGCCATTCCTCATTCTTGTCCAGATTGGCAATGTTGGCGTACAGCCCCGAGGCGGGCAGGGACAGCCGGGGTTCGGCCAGCGCGGCGGGCATGACCAGTGAGCCCTGGACGTTGAGCTCGGCCCCGGCCATCAACAGGTAAATGGTGGTTTGCAGGCGGGCAAAACGCTGGCCGCGCACGCTGTCGGTGTAAGCCTGCTGCACGGCCCAGCCGGCGCCAGCCAAAAATACCAGCAACACGGCAAAAGCAGCCCAGACCAGGCGCGCACGAATGGACAGAGGTGGCTTCACTGCAGCACGAAGCGGTAGCCGCGTCCGCGCAGCGTTTCAATGGGCGCCAGCAAACCATCCGGATCAAGCTTGCGCCGCAAGCGACCGATCAGCACCTCCAGCACATTGCTGTCACGGTCTTCATCGTGCGGGTACAGGTAGTCGGACAGTTCCTGCTTGCTCACCACCCGGGCGCGCTCGCGCACCAGGTATTCCAGCATCCGGTACTCGAAGGTGGTCAGTTCAAGCGCCGCACCCTTCAAGCGGGCACTCTGGGCAGAAAAATCGATGCTCAGGGCGCCCAGCGTGAGCACTTCGGATGTCGCCTTGATGGCGCGTCGCAGCAGCGCCTTGACGCGGGCCGCCAGCTCGGGGTACTCAAACGGCTTGACCAGATAGTCGTCGGCGCCCGCCTCCAGCCCCAGTACCTTGTCCTGCCAGCTGCCGCGCGCGGTCAGAATCAGGATCGGCAGGGTCCGGCCCTCGGCGCGCAAGGTTTGCACCACCGTCAGCCCATTCACCTTGGGCAACCCCAAGTCCACAATGGCCAGATCCAGCGGGTATTCACGCGCTTGAAACAAGCCATCTTCGCCGTCGGCGGCAAGATCGACACGGTAACCCTCGGCTTCGAGCTGGCGTTTGAGTCCAAGTCGCAACACCGCATCGTCTTCAACCAGCAGCAGGCGCATGCAGCTAAAGCCTGCGCCCGCTGGCGGCGTCGATCAGCACCACAATGACTTCCCCCTGCGGCGTGAGTACCTTGACCCGCCAGACCGGGCGACCGCCCTGCTCGGTCTGGTCCACCGCCAGCACACGCCCGCCCGTGGCTTTCTGCACCATGGCAGCGGCGGCATCGCGGCTGACATCGGCCCAGGCCGGCAGCGACAGCGCCAGCATCAGGGTTGTGATCACGGTGGTCAAAAATTTCATGGCGTGCAGAGGTCTTGGGAAGACCGATTATTGCTCAATCGGTTCCACACTGACACGCACCGGCAGGCTGTTGCCGGGGTTGGTGCGCATCAACGTGGTGTACTGCTGGCCCCGGTAATCGTAGGTGACACGGTAGCCGGTGATGCGGGTTTGCGCGTCATACACGGTGCGGCAGCGCTTGACTTCCCGTTGCGCAGTTTCATAGCGTCCGTTGTCATATTGGCTGTTGTCATACTGGGCCGTTGCATTGCGGTTTTCCAGGCGGTCACCGGCGATGGCGCCAAGCACCACGCCCAAAGCGGTGGCTGCGTCTTTACCGCTGCCGCCGCCCACCTGATGCCCCAGAATGCCACCGGCCAGGCCGCCCACAATGGCACCGCCATATTGACGGTCCTGACTGTTCTGACTGTACTGGCGCTCATTGTTGATGCGGCCGCCGCGTTCGTTGATCCAATGGCTGCTGCATTCATTGCGCGGCACGTTGACGTTCTCGTACTGGGGTTCGGCGCTGCGGACCCGCGCGTTATCGGTAAAGGTTGCGGCCTGGGCACCGATCAAGGCGGTGGCAAACAAACTGGTGATGACGAGACGTTTCATGGAAAACTCCTTGGGTTGATATGGCATGCAGTTTGCGCGTACCTGTATGAACCCAGGCTGAACAGAATCGAAATAGTTGAAACAATGCAAAAATGGAAGTCATTGGTTGATTTCTGGATGACTTTGATGGCTTTGCGTATTGTTCTTTTCATGATCGCGGCGACGCTCACGGCAGCCCATTTTTTGAGGGCAGGCAGTTATGGCCTGGTTGCCCTCAGCCTGGCAACACCGTTGCTGTTTCTGTACACAAAACGCTGGAGCCTGATTCTGTTGCAACTGGCCGCCTATGGCGCCACGTTGAATTGGTTGGTAGCCATCCTGCTGCTGGTCCAGATGAGGCAACAAGTCGGGCTGCCCTGGACCACTGCCGCCCTCATTCTGGGGGCGGTCGCCCTGCTCACCCTGCTGGCCGGACTGCTGATGAATTCTCGCTGCCTGCTTGAACGCTATGAATAACAAACTCCTATGCAACCCAATTCAACTTTAGCCATCTGCTCACGTACTGCAGCGCTTGTACTGGCAGCCGCCTGGTTTGCCAGCCAAGCCAGCGCCATGAGCCTGCGCGAGTTGCAGGCGCTGGAAAAGACCGGCAAACAGGGTGAGAACTACGTGCGCTACTACTTGGTTGGCGTGATGGAAGGCGCATTGGAGGGGCACCTGCAAGACGTTCGCAATGGTGCCAAAGCCGTCATCTGCCTCAAGGGTCGCCGCCTGGAGCCGCACATGGCACCGAGCTTGTTCGGCACTGAACTCCGACGCAATGCGGGGGTGTACGAAGCCGATATGCCGGTGCAGTTGGTAATGACCAATGCGCTGGCTAATTTTTATCATCCTAATTTTCAGACTCCATCCTGATGACAGCCAAAATCGCCAAAATTGACGCAACGCGTTGCTCAGGCTGTGGCAGGTGCATTTCGGCCTGCGAGTTCAGGCTGTTTGCCTTTGAAACACGGGCATGGAAAAAAACATCTGTAATGCACAATGCCGATCAATGCAGCGGTTGTGGTGAATGTGCAGCCCGATGCGTTATTGGCGCGATCAGCATGTGCGAAGAACAGGCATACCCTGGCCGAGACATCACTCCGCAATTTTGATCATCATGCAAGTACTCACCTTTTCAGTCAATGCAACCACTGTGCTTATGACGATCATGATGGGTGGCTTTGCTGATCAGGAATCCGGCACAGAAATCAAGCTGGGGCCTGATGCCCATCCCACCGATCTGAGTTGCCCACGCACAGGCAACTGCGTGAATTCTGTGGGCAACAGTGACCTGCCGCCCCTTCGTTACGCGGGCAACACGGTGCAGGGCATGATCCTGTTGCGCGCCACTCTGGCCAGCTACTCAGAAGCGAAAATCGTGCGCAGTGATCCGCTTTGGCTGGAAGTCATCTTCAGAACGCCTTTAGGGTTCAGGGATCAGGTCGATTTTGTGCTTGATGCCCAGTCAGCCCAGATCAATTACCGCTCACGTTCCTTGCTGGGTCATTATGATTTTGGCAAGAACCGGTCACGCATGACAGAATTCTCTACGAGCCTTGCAGCCTCAAAAATGAGTCAACCTGCTCAGGCGCAGCGATCAAGGTTATGACAATCGTGAACGGAACCAACAAGAACCTTGCCGTTCCATTTTTTGAACAGGTAGCGGCAGCATGAAAACTGACCCTGTTCAGTGCGGATTGGTTTTGATTTGCAAAGCACTACCTTCTTGGCGTTTTGTCTGTTACAGAGTAACTTGTGCCCTGCGGGAGGGGCCATAAAGGAAGTCCAAAAAGTAGGCAGCGCTAGTAAAACACATGGGTCAATTTTGGGTCGGCATAACCTCTAAAAGTGGGTCAGTTTTCAGTCGGCATCAACAGTGCTGGAGTGCAGCTTTGCCGAAAACACACCCCATCAATCCCAAAGAGATCAAGACTCGGAAGTGAACAATGCCCAGACGCTGCAAATTGCAGGGCATGACGCTATTGCAGTCAAGTAGTTGATACCAAACAGAATAGGTGCAGCCAGTATCAGCTGGCCCATGCTGGGCGCACAAAGAAAAGGCACGGAAATTTTCCGAGCCTTTATACATATGGTGGCGGACGGTTGACCGTCTCAGTCACAAATTTCTGAGCCAAATAGCAATGGAGAGTAACGCTGCGGGTTGGTGGGCGCATCGGTCATTTGGCATCCAATTTTTTCCCCAAATTCAACGTGTCAGAAGTTCAATGTACGACTGATAGCTGTAACTGCGGTTTTTCTTTTGGCCAGTCATTTCGGTCACGATCCCCAAGTCCTGCAGCACCTTCACCGCTGCGTTGGCAGTCGGGAATGTGGTGTCCAGTTTTTGCCGAACGCGCTCAATGGTGAAGCGCGGCATCATGGGCAACATCTCGAACAAACGATAGCAGGCAGTACCCGCCTTGGGCGATTCGAGCAAGCGGCGGCGATCTGCTGCCACCAGCGATGCGATGGCAATGATGCTGCGCTCGGCATCAAGGGCGGCGGTAGCCACCCCTTCCAGGAAAAAAGCCACCCATGATTCCCAATCACCTTCGGTGCGAATGACTGACAAGCGCCGGTAGTACTCCAACTGGTGCTGTTTCAAGTAACCGCTCACATACATCAACGACTCAGGCAACAATTCCCAGTGCTCTAGCAGGGCAGCAATGAGCAGGCGACCGATACGCCCGTTACCGTCCAGAAAGGGATGGATCGTTTCGAACTGGGCATGTACCAATGCAATCTTGACCAATGGCGGGAGCGCAGCCATTGGCTCATGGACAAACCGTTCCAGATCACTCAACAGGTTTGCAATTCGGTCTGCTGGTGGTGGTACATAGACTGCGTTGCCGGGACGGGTGCCACCAATCCAGTTTTGTGACCGCCTGAGTTCACCCGGTTGTTTGCCCGCACCTCGCCCCCCTTCCAGCAGCAAGCGATGAGCCTCACACAACAAGCGAACGCTGATCGGCAAACCGGCCGGTGAGCGCAGATTGTCTTGCACCCATCGGAAAGCTCGCAGGTAATTGGTGACTTCTTCAACGTCATCGGTGTTGCTGACGGTAAAACCAGCCTCCTCATCAAACAAGTCTGTCAGGGTGGCTTGTGTTCCCTCGATCTGGGATGTGAGCAAGGCTTCCTTGCGGATGGCGCAGTACAGCAGCCAATCGACCGAAGGAACCAAGCCTGCAACACCGGACAAACGGGCCAGTGCCAACTCCGCCAGACGATTTGGCTCTTCAAACGAATCTGTTCCGAGTACAGGGTCGCATGGCGGCAGAGCATGTGGAACAAAGGCCTGGACGGACTCACCCTGCGTGGTTGATGTGGCGTAGCTTCCTGTGGATCGTTTCATTTTCAAGGACACTTGAATTGGATTGTCTCAAATTAAAACATTCTTTAATATAAAAATCAACAATTAAAGAAAATTTAAACAAACCATAAAACAGAAAGGCGCTAACCCGTTGAAAACCAAGGGTTGAGGCCGATAGTACCCGACGCAAAACAGAGAAAAGAGACAGTGCGAGAAGTCAGGCGTTTTGGTGCCTTCTGACAGGTTGGTACCCGCAACCTCAATGCCCGCAACCCCGGGTGGATTGGGGATTTCAGGCAAAAGAAAAGGCCCGGAGACACGATTGTTTAAAGCCTGACAAAATTCTATTGTGATACTTTGCACTGACAAGGGACACTTTTGCGTTGAAAGAAGGGGACACTTTCATCGTGGGCATAAAAGCCCAGTGCAGACAGGTTGATCTCTTAAAATCCACCCTTTAAATGATTGTGCACTTGAAAGTGCTGGTACATGCCGTGAGTTTGTCGTTCACTGCTGTCATCTCCCAACTCTGAAAACCAGGTTTCTCAAGCCATGAATCCAACCGCTGCCCCGGTCACTGTCGCTGATATCCGCAAGACCTTTCTTGATTTCTTCGCCTCCAAAGGCCACACCGTGGTGGCATCGAGCCCGCTGGTGCCTGGCAACGACCCGACGCTGATGTTCACCAACTCCGGGATGGTGCAGTTCAAGGACGTGTTTTTGGGCACCGACAAGCGCAGTTATGTGCGCGCCGCCTCGGTGCAGGCTTGCCTGCGCGCGGGCGGCAAGCACAACGACCTGGAAAACGTGGGCTATACGGCGCGCCACCACACTTTTTTCGAGATGCTGGGCAACTGGAGCTTTGGTGACTATTTCAAGCGTGAATCGCTCAAATGGGCCTGGGAACTGCTGACTGTGGTGTACAAACTGCCGCCCGAGCGCCTGCTGGCCACCGTCTATGACGAGGATGACGAGGCCTACGACATCTGGACCAAAGAAATTGGTCTGCCGCCCGAACGCGTGATCCGCATTGGCGACAACAAGGGTGGGCGCTACAAGTCCGACAACTTCTGGATGATGGCCGACACCGGCCCCTGCGGCCCGTGCAGTGAGATTTTTTACGACCATGGCGACCACATCCCCGGCGGCCCGCCGGGCAGCCCGGACGAAGATGGCGACCGCTTCATCGAGATATGGAACAACGTGTTCATGCAGTTCAACATGGCGGATGACGGCTCGGTCACGCCCTTGCCCGCACCCTGCGTCGATACCGGCATGGGCCTGGAGCGCCTGGCCGCCATCCTGCAGCACGTGCACAGCAACTATGAGATTGACCTGTTCGACGCCCTGATCAAGGCCGCCGCCCGCGAAACCCGCTGTGCCGACCTGGGCAACAACTCGCTCAAGGTGATTGCCGACCATATCCGTGCCACTGCCTTCCTGGTGAGCGACGGCGTGCTGCCGGGCAACGAAGGCCGTGGCTACGTGCAGCGCCGCATCATCCGCCGCGCCATTCGCCATGGCTACAAGCTGGGCCAGAAAACCCCGTTTTTCCACAAGCTGGTGCCGGATCTGGTAGCCGTGATGGGCGATGCTTACCCCAATCTGGCCGCGCAGGCGGACCGCATCATGGACGTGCTGCGGGTCGAGGAAGAACGCTTTTACGAGACGCTTGAAGTGGGCATGCAAATACTGGACGAGGCGCTTTCAGGGGGCGTCAAGGTCTTGCCCGGTGAGGTTGCCTTCAAGCTGCACGACACCTTTGGTTTTCCGCTGGACCTGTCGGCCGATGTCTGCCGCGAGCGTGGCTTGACGGTGGATGAGGCTGGTTTCAAAGCCGCCATGGCAAAACAAAAGGCGCAGGGCCGCGCCGCTGGCAAGTTCAAGATGGACAAGGCCCTCGACTACAGCGGTGTCGGCAATGCGTTTGTCGGCTACGAGCAACTGACGGCCACGACCGAAGTTGTCGCTATTTACGTTGACGGCACCAATACGACCGAGCTCAAGGCCGGTCAAAACGGGGTGCTGGTGCTGGCCACGACACCGTTTTATGGCGAGAGCGGCGGCCAGGTCGGCGACGCCGGGGCCATCTTTAGCGATGCCGCCCTGTTCGAAGTGCTTGACACGCAAAAGATCAAGGCCGATGTGTTTGGCCACCATGGCGCGCTGAAGACTGGCGCGCTCAAGGTGGGCGACACGGTGACGGCGCATGTCAACACCTCGCTGCGCCTGGCCACCCAGCGCAACCACTCGGTCACGCACCTGATGCACAAGGCCCTGCGCGAGGTGCTGGGCGGCCATGTGCAGCAAAAAGGCAGCCTGGTCAACCCGGAACGCACACGCTTTGACTTTGCCCACAACGCGCCTGTTACCGACGCTGAAATCCGTGAGATCGAAGCCCGCGTCAATGCCGAGATCCTGGCCAACGCCGCCACGCAAGCGCAGGTGATGGACATCGAATCGGCGCAAAAGACGGGCGCCATGATGCTGTTCGGTGAAAAATACGGCGAGTCGGTGCGCGTGCTCGACATCGGCAGCAGCCGCGAACTGTGCGGCGGCACCCACGTGGCGCGCACCGGTGACATCGGCCTGTTCAAGGTGATGGCCGAGAGCGGCGTGGCATCGGGCATTCGCCGTATCGAGGCTGTCACCGGCGAACACGCGCTGGCCTATTTGCAGCATCTGGAAGACACGGTGGGGCAGGCTGCTGGCATGTTAAAAGCGCCGGTGGCCGAGGTCAATGAGCGCCTTGTGGCGGTGCTGGAGCACATCAAAACGCTTGACAAGGAATTGGCCACGCTCAAGGGCAGGCTGGCCAGCGCTCAGGGCGACGAACTGCTGACCCAGGCGCAGGACATCAAGGGCGTCAAGCTGCTGGTGGCGCGCCTCGATGGTGCCGATGTCAAAACCCTGCGCGACACCATGGACAAACTCAAGGACAAACTGAAATCCGCCGTCATCGTGCTCGGTGTGGTCGATGGTGCCAAGGTTCAGATCGCCGTGGGCGTGACGCCCGACAATACCGGCAAGGTCAAGGCCGGCGAGCTGGTCAACTTTATTGCCGGCCAGGTCGGCGGCAAGGGCGGCGGCAAACCCGACATGGCCATGGCCGGCGGCACCGAGCCCGCCAGGCTGGCAGCGGCTTTGGCCAGCGTGCAGGGCTGGGTTGAACTCAAGCTCTGATGTTCCATAACCTCGTCATTGCGAACAAAGTGAAGCAATCCATGAATTCAGAATGCATGGACTGCCACGCTTCGCTCGCAGTGACGGGTCCGGATTCTGGCAGCTCGCGCTGACTGTGCTCCCTTTTTTTCTAACTGAAACAATATCCCATGAGTGCTTTTTTGAATGAAACTGTTTTAAGCGTCCACCATTGGACCGACCGGCTGTTCAGCTTTACCACCACGCGCGACGAAACGCTACGCTTTTCCAACGGCCACTTCACCATGATTGGCCTGCGTGACGCGAATGGCAAGCCGCTGTTGCGTGCCTACAGTATCGTCAGCGCCAATTACGAAGACCATCTGGAGTTTTTGAGCATCAAGGTGCAGGACGGGCCGCTCACCTCCAGGCTGCAGCACATCAAGGTGGGCGATCAAATTGTGGTGGGCAAAAAACCCACCGGCACGCTGCTGATCGACTACCTCCTGCCCGGCAAAAACCTGTACCTGTTTGGCACCGGGACCGGCCTGGCACCATTTTTGAGCATCGTGCGCGACCCTGAAACCTACGAAAAGTTTGAAAAAGTGATTCTGGTGCACGGCGTGCGCCAGGTAGCCGAGCTGGCCTATCACGACTACCTCACACTGGAGCTGCCCGAGCACGAGTTTCTGGGCGACATGGTGACGGCGCAAATGCTGTACTACCCCACCGTGACGCGTGAGCCATTCAAAAACCAGGGACGCATCACCGATCTGATCGAATCCGGCAAATTGCAGGCTGATTTGGGCTTGCCCAAGTTTGACCCGGCCACCGACCGCGCCATGATGTGCGGCAGCCCGGCCTTGCTCAAAGACCTGAAGGCCATTCTGGAAAAACGTGGTTTCCTGGAAGGCAACACCACCAAGCAAGGTGACTTTGTGGTTGAACGCGCGTTTGTGGAACAGTAAGCATGACGTATCACCTTTACGCCATCGGCAACGCGCTGGTCGATACCGAATACGAAGTCTCTGATGAACAGTTACAGACAACAGGTGTTGCCAAACGCCACATGACCTTGATCGACTCGCCACGTCGCGCCGAGTTGCTCAAACACGTGCACAACGTCAGGTCGCACCGCACCGGTGGCGGCTCGGCGGGCAACACCGTGGTGGCGCTGGCGCAACTGGGCGGCAAAGCGTTTTATTCGTGCCGCGTGGCCGATGACGAACTGGGCGACTTCTACACCAAAGACCTGCTTGCGCACGGTGTTGCCACCAACCTGACGCACACCAAGCCGCCTGAAGGGCAAACCGGTAGCTGCATGGTGATGGTGACACCCGACGCCGAGCGCAGCATGAGCACATTTCTGGGCGCCACCGCCGACATCGACGCGACCGCGCTGCATCCCCATGACATCGTCAAGGCGCGCGTGTATTACATGGAAGGCTACCTGGCCGCGTCGTCAACGGGTCTGGCTGCAGCTATCAAAGGGCGTGCCATTGCAGCCCAGGCCGGCGTCAAGCTGGCCACCACCCTGAGTGACATGAGCATGATCAACTTTTGCCGCCCCGGCTTGGACGCCATGGTAGGCACCGACCTTGAATTTTTGTTCTGCAACGAGGAAGAAGCCCAGGTCTGGTGCGGCACCACGGATATGGCGCACATTTGCCAGCAAATAGGCCAGCAAGCCCAGACCGTGTGCCTGACGCGTAGCGCCAAGGGTTGTCTGGTGCTTGAAGGCGGCAACATCACCGAAGTGCCCGCGGCACAAGTCAAGGCGGTGGATACCAATGGGGCGGGGGACATGTTTGCCGGCGCTTTTTTGTATGCGGTGACCCATGGCCACAGCCACGTGCAAGCCGCCTGGCTGGCCAACCAGGCCGCCGGTCGTGTCGTCGCCCAATACGGCAACCGCCTCAGCCATGAGGCGATGAACAGCCTGAAAGCCGACTTCTCCCAGCACCTTGCCATTGGTTAAAGCGTAATCTGCCCGTCAGAAGCCATGGTAAAGATAAGGTAAAAATGCCGAATTCACCCTGATTCGTAGGGTTTTTGTCCATGGTCTTAAAAGGGTTAAGCGTTAAAATTGCACCCGATTAGGCTTGGCTGCTAATTTTATTTAACTAACTAGGAAACTACTCTATGACGACACGTCGCGTATTCATGATGCAATCGGTGGTAGGTGCCAGCGCTTTGGCTTCTGGCTTGGTGATGGCTGCTCCGGCAATGGTTGCTGAGACCGATGCCAACGCCAAGGGTTTGGGCTATGTGGCTGACACTGCCAAGGCAGACGGTAAAAAATACCCCAAGCACGCTGCCACGCAAGCTTGTGCCAATTGCGCCCTGTACCAAGGCAAGGCTGGCGATGCTGCTGGTGCTTGCCCGCTGTTTGCTGGCAAACAAGTGTCAGCCAAGGGCTGGTGCAGCGCTTACGCCAAGAAGGCTTAAGCCCACCAACTGGATTCGTCCGGTTCATCCAAAACCCACCCTCGCGGTGGGTTTTGTTTTTGGGCCTGGTGCGCCAAGGCGGTGCTAAATTTCGGATAATCCAGGCATGAACCCAACTATCAACGCTGACCCGGCCGAGCTGGCCAAATTCTCAGACCTGGCCCACCGCTGGTGGGATGCCGACGGCGAATTCCGCCCCCTGCACCAAATCGACCCCCTGCGCCTGGCATGGATCAATGGTTTGTGCCCGCTCCAAGGCAAAACCGCGCTCGACGTGGGCTGTGGCGGCGGCATTCTGACCGACTCGCTCGCGCGCTCGGGCGCGATGGCTACCGGCATCGATCTGTCCACCAAGGCATTGCGCATTGCCCAACTGCACGCCATGGATGCGCAAACCGACAACGTGCAATACCGCGAGATCAGCGCCGAAGCCATGGCACTGGAGCAGCCCGCCGGGTTCGACGTGGTGTCCTGCATGGAAATGCTGGAGCACGTGCCCGACCCGGCCTCGGTGGTGCAAGCCTGCGCGACGCTGGTCAAACCCGGCGGCTGGGTGTTTTTCTCCACCCTCAACCGCAACCCGATGTCCTTTTTGCAGGCCATCGTCGGTGCCGAATATGTGCTGGGCATGCTGCCACGCGGCACCCACGAATTTGCCAAATTCATCCGCCCCAGCGAACTGGCGGGCTTCTGCCGCCGTGCCGGCCTGAATGTGACGCAATCGCGCGGTTTGTCGTTCAACCCGTTGACCCAGCGCTACTGGCTCAACGGCAACACCAGCGTCAACTACCTGCTGGCCACGCAAAAACCGGTGAGCCTGCCAGCGTGATGGCCCAGCGCGCCCGCTTTGCCAATGTGCAAGCGGTGCTGTTTGACCTGGATGGCACCCTGATCGACTCCGCCCCCGACCTGGCCGCCGCCGCCGATACCATGCGGGTGGCGCGCGGCCTGCCATCCTTGCCGCTGGCGCACTATCGACCCATGGCTGGCGCCGGAGCCCGTGGCCTGCTGGCTGTGGCCTTTGACATGACCCCCGAGCATGTCGATTACGACACCCTGCGCGAAGAGTTTTTTTGCATTTATGAGCGCAGCCTGACCCAGCGTACGCAAATTTTCGACGGCGTGCCAGAGTTGCTGGCGACCTTTTTAAATCAGGGCATGAAATGGGGCGTGGTCACCAACAAGGCCGAGCGCTTTACCCTGCCGTTGACGCGCGCCATGGCCATGTTCGAATCTGCTGGTGCCATTGTCAGTGGCGACACCACGCCTTTTGCCAAACCGCATCCTGCGCCCTTGCTGGAAGCCGCCCGTCGCATGGGCGTGCAAGCCAGTCGCTGCGTTTATGTGGGCGACGATGAACGTGACATCGTGGCCGGTCTGGCCGCCGGCATGGCGACGGTTGCGGTTACCTATGGCTACCTTGGGGCGCAGGCAGACACGAACCGGTGGGGCGCAAATGCCACAATTAATTGTGTGAATGAACTGTTGCCGCTATTGCATTTTTCCGGCACGGCCTAAAATAGCAAACTTGGGGCTGCACTGGTTTCGACGTGGGTACGGAATCGCTGTGGTGCATGTCGAGCTGAATGCGCTCGTAAAACTGATTCAAAAAAACTAACTGCAAACGACGAACGTTTCGCACTCGCTGCTTAAACACCAGTGAGCCTTACAACAGCAGGCCGATGGGCTGGGCAAGGGTGGTTTGATCGAAAGGTCAGATTATCCAGGCTGTAAGGTCATACACATCGGCTGGCACTGAACCGGGTACCTTGGTTTAGAGCAAGACAATAGGGTACTGGCGACGGTGAAAGCGTGTGGCTGCGCGTTCACAAGGGCGAGACCCAAATCAGACCACTAAACATGTAGATCTGCTCGAAGAAGGCTTTCGGACGGGGGTTCAAATCCCCCCAGCTCCACCATACACAAAAAGCCCAACTGTTTTCAGTTGGGCTTTTCTTTTGGGAAATCCTCAATGGTGACGCGCACTTACGTCGTTTACCTTATGACTTTTGCGCTATCAAAACTGCGCAATCTTGGGCATTTTTGACCCAAAAACCCATGTTTTTTCTCTCTGTTCTCTGTTTGCCTTGTGACTGTTCACAAGGCCACATTCAATGAAATCAATGACTTACGCGGGGGTGGTTTGCAATTGGAAATTGGTGGGCGGTAGCGACTGAGAATAGAGAACGTGTGAAACGCGCGTGTTTTGCCGCACTGTCCACATGGTGTCCGCGCCGATTGAATATTGACCCACCCTGCCGATCCAATATTGACCCAGGGCGGGTAGCTGCATTTTGAACTGGCAGCTGTGGATAAGTGTACTGAATTTCTGGTTTGTCTGCCCCCTGGCTTCGGTTTGCTGAATTGATTCATTGCGCGAGGGGGAAAGGAGCGAAGGGCGAAGCCCGTAGCGGATTTCCCCCTCGCGTGGCGCCTCAGAATGACTCGGGTGTCGTTGCAGTCTTGGTAACCTTGCCGCCTTTGCGTGACTGCTCACGCTCCTGGATACGCGACTTGGCTGCCATCGAACTGTGTGCAAACCGATACGACTCGTTGCCCGTCTCCACAATATGGCAATGATGGGTGAAACGGTCCAGCAGCGCAGTGGTCATCTTGGCATCGACAAACACACTGGACCATTCCGAGAAGCTCAGGTTGGTGGTGATCGCCACACTGGTGTGCTCGTACAGTTTGGACAGCAGGTGAAACAACAAAGCGCCACCGGCCTGGCTAAACGGCAAGTACCCCAGTTCATCCAGGATCACCAGATCCACCCGTAGCAACGACGCTGCAATGCGACCGGCCTTGCCCTGGGCTTTCTCCTGCTCCAACTGGTTGACCATATCCACCGTTGAGTAGAAGCGTACCCGCATCCCCTTGGATGTGATGCCCGAGACCGCCACCGCTGTGGCCAGATGTGTCTTGCCGGTGCCAGGTCCGCCAATGAACACCACGTTCTGCGCGGTATCGGTAAAGTCCATCGTCGCCAGTGTTTTGATCAGGTTTTCATCGACCGCGCTTGCTGCGAAGTCAAACCGGGCCAGATCACGATGAATGGGGAAGCGGGCAGCCTTGAGCTGATGACTCACTGAGCGCATGGCCCGGTCGGTGTGTTCAGCTTGCAGCAAGTGCTCGATCAACCACTTTGGACTTCGCGGGCCACCGCTGTGGGATGAGTGTGGTGATGCGCAGGTGGGTGAGGGTGTTGCGGTCGAGCCGGACTGGGATTTGGCAGAGCAACCGGCCCCCGATTACGAGGTTGATCAGCGCATCAATTGGTGAGCGTGTAAAACGGCGGCTGGCTGGCCTGTGGCCGTGGGGTAGTTCCGCGCTCGGTACACGTTGCGCACCGCAAATCACCCTTCTGAACACAACGCTTGGTGGTGCATTTGGCACGCAGGGCGCGTTCATATTGGGTTTCACACGGATTGAGGACGTTTCCTGGGTGCGATACTTGGGCTCATGCTGTTGAATTTCCTATCCGTAAATCGGCGCGGACAGGCGGATGAAAGAGGTGCCAATTGACGCGAAACCCGCGCTGTTCCTCGCAATCCCGCGCCATTACTTGTAATCTTGGGAGTCCACAAAACGCTCGGTCAGCCACACGCCACCATATATGAAGGAAGAAGGCTTGGAAAGTCTTCGTGCCCCATCGGAATCGGTAATTAACCCAATTCACACTTTACAACGACTCAGGAACACCATGACAGACGCTCAACAAACCAACGCCGCCCTGATGGCGCGCCGCAAAGTCGCCATACCCCGGGGTGTGGGCCAAAGCCACGAAGTGTTCATTGCACGCGGTGACAACGCCGAGGTGTGGGACGTGGAGGGCAAGCGCTACATCGACTTTGCCGGGGGCATTGCGGTGCTCAACACCGGCCACTGCCACCCGGACATCGTGGCAGCGGTCAAACAGCAGCTAGACCTCTACACCCACACCTGCTTTCAGGTGCTGGCTTATGAGCCTTATGTAGCGCTGGCCGAGCGTTTTAACGCTCTGGCTCCGGGCAACTTTGCCAAAAAAACACTGTTTTTAAGCACTGGTGCGGAAGCGGTAGAAAACGCCATCAAGATTGCCCGCGCTTACACCCAACGCAGCGGCATCATTGCCTTTACCAGCGGCTACCACGGCCGCACCCTGCTCACGCTGGGCCTGACCGGCAAAGTAGCACCCTACAAAACTGGCTTTGGCCCGTTTCCGGCGGAAATTTTCCACGCCCAGTTTCCCAATGCACTGCACGGCGTGAGCGTGGATGATTCGATTGCATCCATCGAATCCATCTTCAAAAACGACATTGAAGCCAGCCGCGTGGCGGCCATCATTGTGGAGCCGGTTCAGGGCGAAGGCGGCTTTAACGTGGCCCCGTTTGATTTTTTGCAGCGCCTGCGTGCGCTGTGTGATCAGCACGGCATATTGCTGATTGCCGATGAAATCCAGACCGGGGCGGGTCGCACCGGCACCTGGTTCGCGATAGAACAAAGTGGTATCGCCCCAGACCTGATCACCATGGCCAAATCCATGGCCGGGGGTTACCCCATTTCTGGCGTGGTGGGTCGTGCTGACGTGATGGATGCGCCAGCTGCCGGTGGCTTGGGGGGTACTTATGCAGGCAGCCCACTGGCGTGCGCCGCCGCTTTGGCAGTGCTGGAGGTGTTCGAGAAAGAAAACCTGTTGCAGCGCAGCCGGGAACTAGGCAACCATCTGAT
>PHCO01000044.1:17334-26168 GCA_002842265.1 Betaproteobacteria bacterium HGW-Betaproteobacteria-18
TGCCGAGGTGCGCGGCTTGGGTGCCATGGTGGCCATTGAGCTATGCAAGGAGGGTGATGTGCACCAACCCGATGCCGACCTGGCCAAGCGCCTGGCTTCAGAAGCCTCCAAACGCGGCCTGATTTTGCTGACCTGTGGCACCTACGGAAACGTGGTGCGTATTTTGGTGCCCCTCACAGCCAGTGTTGCCCTTGTGGATGAAGGTCTCGGCCTCATGACAACCAGCCTGGACGCTGTACTGATGTCTTGACCCGCTGAAATTCTCTGCTTGAAATAACGTCTCTTCAATCAATTTTTACGATCAATTCCACCATGACAACTTCGCCCTTATCCCTCCTCAAAGACCCCACCCTGTTCAAAACCGATGCCCTGATCAACGGCCAATGGGTTCCCGGTAGCAGCCGCTTTGCCGTCACCGACCCGGCCACGGGTGCACACCTGGCTGACGTAGCCAACCTGGGCCCGGCTGAGGCCGAGCAAGCCATTGCCGCCGCCAACGCCGCCTGGCCAGCCTGGCGCAACAAAACCGCCAAGGAGCGCAGCATCATTTTGCGCAAGTGGTATGACCTGCTGATGGCGAATCAGGACGATTTGGGCTGCATCATGACTGCCGAGCAGGGCAAACCGCTGCCCGAAGCCAAGGGCGAAGTCGCGTACGGCGCCAGTTTTGTCGAGTGGTTTGCTGAAGAAGCCAAGCGCATCAACGGAGAAACACTGCCACAGTTTGACAACAACCGCCGCCTGCTGGTGCTGCGCCAGCCCATTGGCGTGTGCGCGGCGATTACGCCTTGGAACTTTCCCATTGCCATGATCACCCGCAAAGTGGCACCTGCCTTGGCCGCAGGCTGCACGGTGATCATCAAACCCGCTGAACTAACCCCACTGACCGCGCTGGCTGCAGCCGAACTGGCCATTCGCGCAGGCATTCCAGCCGGTGTGCTCAACATGATCAGCGCCGATGCTGACAACAGCATTGCCATTGGCAAGGTGCTGTGCGCCAGCGACGTGGTGCGCCACATCAGCTTCACCGGCTCCACCGAAGTGGGCCGCATTTTGATGGCCCAAAGCGCGCCCACTGTCAAAAAACTCTCACTCGAACTCGGCGGCAACGCACCTTTCATCGTTTTTGACGATGCCGACATTGACAGCGCCGTCGAAGGCGCTTTTGCCAGCAAATACCGCAATGCCGGCCAAACCTGCGTGTGCTCCAACCGACTGTATGTTCAAGCCGGTGTCTATGACGAATTTGTCGCCAAGTTTGCCGCCAAGGTGAAGACCGCCAAGGTTGGCAACGGTTTTGAAGATGGCGTCAACCAGGGCCCGCTGATTGAAGAAGCTGCGCTGCAAAAGGTGGAACGCCACGTGCAGGATGCGCTGGCCAAAGGTGCCCGTTTGCTGGCGGGCGGCAAGCGCCTGCCGGGTCAATTCTTCGAGCCCACCGTGGTGGCCGATGCCACGGCTGACATGTTGTGTGCCAAAGAAGAAACCTTTGGCCCGTTCGCGCCAGTCTTCAAGTTCAGCACCGAACAGGAAGCGGTGGATGACGCCAACAATACCGAATTCGGTCTGGCGAGCTATTTTTACAGCCGCGACATTGGCCGTATCTGGCGTGTGAGCGAAGCACTTGAATACGGCATGGTCGGCATCAACGTGGGCATATTGGCCACTGAGCATGTGCCATTTGGCGGCGTCAAGCAGTCCGGCCTTGGCCGTGAAGGTTCGCACCATGGCATTGATGATTACGTGGAAATCAAATACCTCTGCATGGGTGACATTCTGAAGTAATTAACTGGCGCACGGGCATGTACACTACGAGCCCGTGCGGGTGTAGTTCAATGGCAGAACTTTTGCTTCCCAAGCAAATAGCGTGGGTTCGATTCCCATCACCCGCTCCACCCCCCTTCCCCCAGTTAGTTTGAAGTTGCCATCCTGCCACAGGATGGTGGCAAACCGCGCACAAAAAAAGCACTTGACGTTGCCGCTAAGTGCTTGATTTATCTACCAAATCTGGTAGGCGCGATTGGACTCGAACCAACGACCCCCACCATGTCAAGGTGGTGCTCTAACCAGCTGAGCTACGCGCCTAAGGGTCTCAAAAGAGAACGAGAGTATAGCCGCAATATCTCGCCGCTCTGAAGCCCCGGGACTGAAAATTCGCGTCATCGCCTTGCGCCATAATTGACGTTTACGTTAACGTCAACCATTTTTTGGAGAAACACATGGAGATCGCAGGCAAGGTATTCATCGTCACCGGTGGCGCATCAGGGTTGGGCGAAGGCACGGCACGCATGCTGGCCAGCAAAGGCGGCACGGTGGTGATAGCGGACATGCAGGTGGACAAGGGCGAAGCTGTGGCCAAAGACATTGGCGGCGCGTTTGTCAAGTGCGACGTCAGCAGCGAGGCCGATGCACAAGCCGTGGTGGCCTGTGCCACCAACTTGGGAAAATTGATGGGGCTGGTCAATTGTGCCGGCATTGCACCGGCCGAGAAAACCGTTGGCAAATCTGGCCCGCACGCACTCGCCTTGTTCAGCAAATGCATCAGCGTCAACCTGATTGGCAGCTTCAACATGATCCGCCTGAGTGCGGATGCCATGAGCAAAAACACGCCGGAGGCCACGGGCGAGCGCGGCGTGCTGATCTCCACCGCCTCGGTGGCAGCTTATGACGGCCAGATTGGCCAGGCGGCTTACAGCGCCTCCAAGGGTGGCATCGTCGGCATGACACTGCCGATTGCCCGCGATCTGGCGCGCACCGGCATTCGCAACATGACGATTGCGCCCGGCATTTTTGGCACGCCCATGTTGTTCAGCTTTCCGCAGGAAGTGCAGGACGCGCTGGCAGCCAGCGTGCCGTTTCCGTCGCGCCTGGGTACGCCGCAGGACTACGCCAAGCTGGCGCTGCATATTTTCGAGAACGACATGCTCAACGGCGAGGTGATCCGGCTCGACGGCGCCATTCGCCTGGCGCCGCGCTGACCTGTCGCCCGGCTTCAACAAGTCGGGCGTGCGGGTTTCTACAATCCGGGCATGTCCATCCCCCAGACCTTTGTTCAGGAATTACTTGCGCGCGCCGACGTGGTGGAAATTGTGGGCCGCTATGTGCCACTCAAAAAGGGCGGCGCCAACTTCATGGGCCTGTGCCCGTTTCACAGCGAGAAGTCCCCCTCTTTTTCAGTCAGCCCGACCAAGCAGTTCTACCACTGCTTCGGCTGTGGCAAAACCGGTAACGCCATCGGTTTTTTGATGGAACACGCGGGCATGAGCTTTGTCGAGGCGGTGCAGGATCTGGCCCAGCAATTTGGCATGAAGGTGCCCGAAGACGATGCCAGTCCGCAGGACCGGGCGCGCGCTGCCGAACAACGGCAAAAACAAAGCACGCTCAATGAGGTGCTGGAAAAGGCTTGTCTGGCTTATCAAAAACACCTCAAGGCCTCCGAGCGCGCGGTGGCTTATTTCAA
Source organism: Betaproteobacteria bacterium HGW-Betaproteobacteria-18 (assembly GCA_002842265.1). Classification (GTDB taxonomy): domain Bacteria; phylum Pseudomonadota; class Gammaproteobacteria; order Burkholderiales; family Burkholderiaceae_C; genus Rhodoferax. The sequence goes on from PHCO01000044.1 coordinate 20,795, forward strand.
GGGCCGGGGGCTTTCCGGGCGCATTGCCAAGCAGTTTGGACTCGGTTACGCACCCGAAGGCTGGCACAGTCTGGCCAGCGTCTTCCCCAATTACGACGACCCGCTGCTGGTGGAAAGTGGTCTGGTGATCCTGAGCGAAGAAGAAGGCCAGGAGGCCAAACGCTACGACCGCTTTCGTGACCGGGTCATGTTCCCGATTCGCAACATCAAAGGCGAGTACATCGGTTTTGGTGGCCGCGTGCTGGGCGACGACAAGCCCAAATACCTGAATTCGCCCGAAACACCGGTGTTCAGCAAGGGGCGCGAACTTTACGGCCTGTTTGAAGCGCGCAACGCTTTGCGCGAGCATGGCTACGCGCTCGTCACCGAAGGTTACATGGACGTGGTGGCGCTGGCGCAGTTGGGTTTCCCCAACGCTGTGGCCACGCTGGGCACGGCCTGCACGCCCGAGCATGTGCACAAGCTGTTTCGCTTTACTGATTCTGTGGTGTTCAGTTTTGACGGCGACAGCGCCGGCCGCCGCGCGGCGCGCAAGGCACTCGATGCCGCGCTGCCGCTGGCCACCGACGTGCGCTCGGTCAAATTTTTGTTTTTGCCGCCCGAACACGACCCCGACAGTTTCATTCGGGAACACGGCAAGGAGGCTTTTGCCCGCTACGTCAGCGAAGCCGTCCCCTTGAGCCGTTTTTTGATTGATGCCGCCCGCGATGGCTGCGACCTGCACAGCGCCGAGGGTCGCGCCCATCTGGCCAGCAACGCCAAACCGCTATGGGAACTGTTGCCAGCGGGTGCGCTCAAGCAGCAACTATTGACGGAGATTGCCGATCTGGTGCAGCTCAGCCCGCGGGAACTCACCGACATTTGGCACCCTGCGCTGGCCAAGGCCAAGGTTAAACGGGAGCGTTTTGATCCTTATCTCAATGAGGGCAGTGCAACTGGCGAGTACCAAAACTACCGTGCTAAAACGTCCAAAGGCAAAGGCAGCGAACGGCTTTCAGGCAGCCGACTGCCTGCCAGCCGCGCCGACCATGCCGCGCGCATCTTGCTCGACAACATGGCGGCGCTGGAATCACTCTCGGCTGAAGATCACACCCTGCTGTGCAGCTTGCCAGCACCCCATGGCCCCCTGTTTGCATGGCTGGAAAGCCAGCTCCATGAGCACGGCCCGATCCCCTGGGTCGCCTTGCGCGAAGGCTTGCAAGCACATGAGAGCGAAGCCTTTGCCCTCAAGCTCATGGCCGGTTACGAGCTAGGGGCAGACAGCGATGCCGCTGAAGAGCTCAACGAACTGCGCCATTTGATCAACCGCATGCTGATCGAACACCTCAAAACCGAAGAAACAGGGGCAATCGAAGCCGCCAAAGTGGACCCCAGCGCGCTGCAGCGTTACCGTGAACTACAGGCGCGCCGTTTGCTGCTGGAGTCTGCAACCTGAATCCCCAACACCTGTCGGGTTGATCGCAAAAGGTATAATCCGCCATTTTCCGACAAGCGCGACAGCAGCACCTCCGGACCCGGCCATACGATGACACACTTTTCATCCGGCCAACCTACCGCAAGGACTGCACTCCAAATGTTCGCCCACCCATCTTGTCTGACCAGGTTTATTCCTCGTCCTGCCCAACGCTGGCTGCAAAAGCGTTAGCCCATTTTGTCGTTACTGTTTTTTGAGGTGTCATCATGCCTGCTGCCAAGCCAAAAAAATCTGCTGTGCCCAAAGCGCAGACCAGCGTTGCCACGAAATCCGCCCCCATCTCTCCCAAATCGAAAGCCGCCCCCGTGACCGCCTCCAAGACCAAAGCCAAAGCCTCTGCAGAAGACAAAAAAACAGCCATTGCAACAGTAGCACCTGTTGAAAAGAAAAAGACTGCCAAGGCCGCTGAAGCTCCCGCCCCCGCCAAAGTGGCTGCCAAGCGCGGCCCCAAAGCCAAAACCGGCAAGGCTGCCAAAAAGAGCGAAGACCACGATATTGACCTGAGTGACATCGAGGCAGACCTGGTGGGTGAACCCGAAGTGGTGGAAGCCACGGCCGAGAAGGTCAAGCCGCTGCGCATGAAAATCAGCAAGGCCAAAGAACGCGCCTTGATGAAAGAATTTGGCCTGGACGAGACCGTGTTGTCTGAAGACGACCTCGCCAAACGCCGTTTGCGCCTGAAAGCCCTGATCAAACTGGGCAAAACCCGCGGCTACCTGACCCACGGCGAAATTTCTGACCACCTGCCCGACAAGTTGGTGGATGCCGAGACGCTGGAAGTGGTGATCTCGATGCTCAACGACATGGGCGTGGCCGTTTACGAACACACGCCTGATGCCGAAACCCTGCTGCTCAACCAGAATGTACCGACAGCCGCCACTGAAGAAGAAGCCGAAGAAGAGGCCGAAGCCGCCCTGAGCACGGTTGACAGTGAATTTGGACGCACCACCGACCCGGTGCGCATGTACATGCGCGAAATGGGCACGGTCGAGTTGCTCACCCGCGAGGGCGAGATCGAGATTGCCAAGCGCATTGAAGGCGGCCTGATGGCCATGATGGAGGCCATTTCAGCCTCCCCTGCCAGCATTGTCGAAATTTTGCAGTTGGGCGAAGACATTCGCAGTGACAAGGTGGTCATCACCACCATCGTCGATGGCTTCACCAACCCGAACGAGGCTGACGACTACGTGGCCGAAGAAGACTTCGACGAATTTGACGCCGAAGACGACGACGATGGCAACGGTGGTTCCAAAGCGCTGACCAAGAAGCTCGAAGAGCTCAAAAAAGAAGCCATGAGCCGCTTTGACCGCTTGCGCGAATACCATGAAAAGATTTTAAAAACCTACGACAAGGAAGGTTACGGCACACCCGTTTACCTCAAAACACAACGGCTGTTGTCCGACGAGCTGATGTCGATCCGGTTTACTGCCAAAACCATCGAAAAACTCTGCGACATGGTGCGCGGCCAAGTGGATGAAGTGCGCAAGAAAGAGCGCGAACTGCGCCGCATCATTGTCGATAAATGCGGCTATCCGCATGAGCACTTCATTGCCGAATTCAGTGGCCGGGACAAACACCATCACAAGGTTCCCAGCCATTTGCTGGACCTGAAATGGATCGAAAAACAGGCTGCCTCAGCCAAACCCTGGAGCGCGGTGATGGGCCGCAATGTGCCGCCCGTGCAGGAGTTGCAGCAACGCCTGATCGACCTGCAAACCAAGGTGGTGGTACCGCTGGACCAGCTCAAGGACATCAACAAGCGCATGAACGAAGGTGAATACGCCTCACGTGCGGCCAAAAAGGAAATGATCGAAGCCAACCTGCGGCTGGTCATTTCCATTGCCAAAAAATACACCAACCGCGGCCTGCAATTTTTGGACTTGATCCAGGAAGGCAACATCGGCCTGATGAAGGCCGTGGACAAGTTCGAATACCGGCGCGGCTACAAGTTCAGTACCTACGCCACCTGGTGGATTCGCCAGGCCATCACCCGCAGCATTGCGGACCAGGCGCGCACCATCCGCATCCCGGTGCACATGATCGAAACCATCAACAAGATGAACCGCATCAGCCGTCAACATTTGCAGGAATTTGGCTACGAACCAGATGCCTCGGTGCTGGCCGAGCGCATGGAAATCCCCGAGGACAAGATCCGCAAGATCATGAAGATCGCGAAAGAGCCGATCTCGATGGAAACCCCCATCGGCGACGATGATGACAGCCACTTGGGCGACTTCATCGAAGACGGTGCCAACACGGCGCCCATGGAAGCCGCCATGCAGGCCGGCCTGCGCGACGTGGTGAAAGACATCCTGGACAGCCTGACGCCGCGCGAAGCCAAGGTGCTGCGCATGCGCTTTGGCATCGAGATGACCAACGACCACACGCTCGAAGAGGTGGGCAAGCAGTTTGACGTGACGCGTGAGCGCATTCGCCAGATCGAAGCCAAGGCACTGCGCAAACTCAAACACCCCAGCCGTTCCGACAAGCTGCGCAGTTTCACAGATAACCTGTAAGCCGCCGGGGCCACAGTGTGAAACCCGTTCGCTTAAACCGGCGTGGCATGCTGCTGGCAGCCGGTTCTGGCGCGACCGTCGCCGGTCTGACCTATCTTTGGCGCGCACGAAGTGTCAATGACTACCCGCACGGCTCACCCCTGGCGGTGGATATTCAGGATATCCCTTCAGGCAAGCTTCTGACCCTGGAGTGGCAAGGCAAGCCAGTCTGGGTGCTGCGTCGCTCGCCAGCCGACCTGGCAGCGCTGGCCAATCATGAAGCGCTGCTGACCGATGCCGATTCACAACAATCGGTGCAACCAGAGACTTGCCGCAATCGACACCGCTCTCTCGTCCCGGAGATTTTTGTCGCCGTGGGTCTTTGTACGCACCTGGGCTGCACGCCTCAATTGCGGGGCCCCGATGGTTTCACCTGTCCCTGCCATGCCTCGCACTACGACCTGGCCGGGCGCGTCTTCAAAGTGGGGCCGGCACCCGCCAATCTGCTCATTCCAGCCTATCGTTTTGAGAGCAAAAACCGTTTGGTATTGGGCGTGACCGCCTGAACATGGCCAGCATGGTCAACGCGCCCAGGCTGTGACGCGGCTGTCCGGGCAACTCGAAAATCCTTGCCACTGACGTTTTGTAAGTCATACAATAAAAAAATTCTTCACACGTTTGCTTTGCAAGGTTTCCTCATGCACATGGCCGATGCGCTGCTCTCCCCCGCCGTTGGAGTCACTTTTTGGGTGGCTTCTGGTGTCGTATTGGCATGGTGCGCGCGCAAGTTAAAAACCAACGAACGGGACGATCTGGTGCCGCTGATGGGTGTGTTGGGTGCTTTTGTATTTGCCGCACAAATGATCAATGTCGCCATTCCGGGCACCGGGGCCAGTGGCCACCTGGGCGGTGGATTGTTGCTGGCCATTTTGCTCGGACCACAGGCTGGCTTCATGGTATTGGCCTCGGTGCTGACGGTACAGGCGCTGTTTTTTGCCGATGGTGGTTTGCTGGCTTTGGGAGCCAACCTGTTCAACATGGGTGTCATGAACTGCTTTGTGGCTTATCCCCTGATCTATCGGCCTTTGATACAGCGTCATGCTGTACTGCCCTCGCCGCAGCGTATGGGTTGGGTCACCCTGCTCACCAGCGTGACTGGTTTGCAGTTGGGTGCCTTTGGGGTCGTCATGCAAACTCAGTGGTCAGGCATCAGCAACCTGCCTTTAAGCACTTTTTTGTGGTTGATGCAACCCATCCACCTCGCCATTGGCCTGGGGGAAAGTCTGGCCACTGCCGCTCTGATCCTGTTCATTCGACAAGCACAACCTGACCTGCTTGTAACAGGTTCAGTCCCCGCGCGTTCGGCTTCACCTTCACGCTTGATCGCAGGCATTGGCGGGCTGGC
>PHCO01000301.1 GCA_002842265.1 Betaproteobacteria bacterium HGW-Betaproteobacteria-18
CGCTACTACCCTGCCAATACGACGGTAAATCTCCATGTCTGACATTCTTGTAAACTAATTCCATTCCCAAAGTGTGTCAAGCTGACCTTCCGTGTGATTGTCACAAACTTTATAAAAATTTTCGTGCTTCATATTGACAACGGGCGTTGTCGGGCTTAAATCTCGCCACAGAGCGAATGGGGAATGGACCCCATCCGCAAGCTGGGCACTGAACCGCCCTTGGAGATGATTTAAATGACTGATAATCATGGCAAAAATGGAGAAGGCAGGGGAGTGGGAAGTGAGGCGCAAGCCCATGGCACGATCACCATCTCGGTGAATACGGGACACGCCGAAGAGCGGATAGTCGAGTTGGAGCTTGGAGGAAGGGTGATTGATATCCTCGACATCGTCGCCGCTGAGCGTGGTTGTTGTGTTGAGGAGTTGATCCTGTTCCGCGAGGGGGAAGACGAGCCGCTGGCGTCGGTCATCTTGGTTGAGGCTGACTACCCTCACAAGCGTCGTCACCATGTACACCACGCTGGGGCGGTGGAGGTGACAGTTTATTACCAGGCTGGCCAGCACACTCATTCTTTCAAGCGGAACGCGACGGTGAAAAACGTCCTCGCGTGGGCGATTCAGGTTTACCAGATCGACTCGAGCCTGGCGACAGAACTTGGATTGGCTCGCCATGGGCAGCGGGAGGAGCTGCAGGAAAGCGAGCATATCGGCCACTTGGCAGGGGCTCACCGCGAACTCGCCCTTGACCTTGTCCGCGGTGATATCGCCAATGGGAGCTGCTCATGATCGTCGACCCCAGTGCTTCCCGCGCAGCCGCAGATCTGGATGAACTCGACTTCATCAGCGGCCAAGATGCGGGACGTTGGCGCGTTATCTGTTTCGAATTCCCTGTCTTGGACTTCGCGATTGCGGCTACTGAGGTAGACGGGAGCCCGAGTGAGTATGGATTTCGCGCCGAGCTATCAAACTACCCCGGCCAGGCCCCCATGGTTCAGATATGGGACCATGGACTGAACGCGTTACTTGCCACTGACCGGCGGCCACAGGGTGGACCTAGGGTTCTGAGAACATTTCAGAGATGGGGGGATGAAACCATATACCGACCTTGGGACCGTAAGACCGGTCCACACAATAACAATGCGGTAGAGTTTCCACATCTCGCGTGGCACCCTGAACGGCACCTCTCTTTCATTTTCGAGGATCTCTATGTCATCCTTAATAGCAACTCTCGTACGCAGTCTCTTCGGGCCTCCTCCTAGATGCATATGCGACCGTGAAATATGGCGTCTTGGCGTCGCGGAGCTTAAGCGACGCTCTGGGGGGCGCCGAGAAAGCGGCGCATTTCTCCTAGGAACCCAAAGGGGTGTTCGCCGCATTCAGGAGTTTGTTTTCTACGACGATGTTGACCCCAACGCGCTCAGAACGGGATACGTCAAGATTGATGGGCGCAGACTCGGAGACCTTTGGGCGCACTGCCGAAATACGGGGCACACCGTTGTCGCAGACATCCATGTCCATCCAGGCAATTTCCAGCAAAGTGAGTCCGACAGAGCAAACCCGATCATTGCCGAAGTCGACCATCTGGCAATTATCCTGCCATATTTTGCTTCTCGGGCAACCTTGCCTGGGGAGATCGGGTTTTACAAATATTTTGGCTCCCGCCAATGGCAGGATCACAGTTTTGATAACCCGTCGGCTCTTCACATAGGATGGTGGCCATGGCCCTAGATCGACATATTGCTCGCCTTGCCAAAATTCTTGTAGATAGCGAAAACATCACCTTTGATGAAGCTCAAGCCAAGCTGCGGAAGCTAACCCTTGAAGTTGTAGTCTCAACTGATGCCACCTCACCTGCTGCTCACGCTGCTGTCCTTACGGCCGTTGCAATAGGGCGCCGCACCTTCGTTGGGGGTGTAAGCGTGACGGGGGCGATCGATCAGCCTTTGAACGCAGCCTTTCCGCTGAAGGCTGAAAATCTTCGCGAGGCTGTGTATTCGTTGGGGGCATCAACCCTCGACGCCCCCCCATCTCGGATAATCGTCATCGGTGTTGCCGAAACCCCAAGTGGTGTGTGGGCAATCTCGACGTGGTGGAACGGTTGGCGCGCGGGGACAGCTCAAACCGGCAAGGCTGTGTT
>PHCO01000045.1 GCA_002842265.1 Betaproteobacteria bacterium HGW-Betaproteobacteria-18
CCCCGGCCGACATTGCCCGCGTGCTGGCCAACTGCCTGCGCCATTCCGAGCCGGTCTATATCGAGATGCCGCGCGACATGGTGGCCGTGCCCTGCCTGGAGGTGGTGTCCGAGCCCGCCTTCAAGGTGGACCCGGACGCGCTCGATGCCTGTGTCGATGAAATCCTGGAGCGCCTGCAACAGGCCAAGTCCCCGGTGCTGATGGCCGGCGTGGAAGTGCGCCGCTATGGTCTGGAAGACAAGGTGGCCACCCTGTCGCGTCGCCTGGGCTTGCCGGTGGTGACCAGTTTCATGGGCCGCGGCCTGCTGGCGGACCAGGACGCACCACTGGTGGGCACCTACATGGGCGTGGCGGGGTTCCCCGAAGTGACACAGCTGGTGGAAAACTCCGACGGCCTGTTTTTGCTGGGCGAGATCATTTGCGACACCAACTTTGCCGTGTCCGAGACCAAGATCGACATGCGCAAAACCATTCAGGCGCTGAGCGGCCAGGTCAACATCGGTTACCACACCTACGCCAATCTGCCGCTGGCTGCGGTGGTGAACCGCATGCTGGAACGCGTGCCGGGGCCCGACAAGATGTTTACCGTGACGCCGCAGCACTTCCCCACCGGCCTGCCCGCAGACGACCAAAGCATCACACCCACCGACATTGCCACCGCCGTCAACGACCTGATGGCCAGGCACGGCAAGATGCCGATGGCCTCCGACATGGGCGACTGCCTGTTCACCGCCATGGAAATCAGCCACACGGCGCTGGTCGCACCCGGCTACTACGCCACCATGGGTTTTGGCGTGCCCGCCGGGCTGGGCCTGCAAGCCGCCACCGGCGAACGCCCGCTGATTCTGGTCGGCGACGGCGCCTTTCAGATGACCGGCTGGGAACTGGGCAACTGCAAACGCTACGGTTGGGACCCGATCGTGCTGCTGTTCAACAACGCCAGCTGGGAAATGCTGCGCACCTTCCAGCCCGAGTCGCACTTCAACGACCTCGGCCACTGGGGCTTTGCCGAAATGGCCGCCGGCCTGGGCGGCGACGGCGTGCGCGTGGGCACCCGGGCCGAACTGAAACGCGCGCTGGACCAGGCCATGGCCACACGCGGCAAGTTTCAACTGATCGAGGTGACGATTCCGCAGGGCGTGCTCTCAAGCACCCTGGCGCGCTTTGTGGCCGGGGTGAAACGGCTGAATGCTGCCAAATGATCGTTTTGGAAGCACCGCAGGGCACGATCAAAATATAGCGTCTGGCGAAAATTTCACGAGCGCCAGGACTCGGCCTCAGCCTCCATCCCTATGCGCCTCGAAAATGTCGCAAAAGCGCGCGGTGCTGCGCTGAAAGGCCTCGAATACGGCGGGGTCGAAGTGCGAAGGCTCGGTGCGTCCGTCGCCTGTGATGATGATTTCCGTGCTGCGTTCATGGCTGAACGCCTCCTTGTAGGGACGCCTGGAACGCAGGGCGTCGTACACATCGCAAATCTGCATGATGCGCGCCGGCAGCGGGATCGCCTCGCCCCGAAGCCCCAGCGGGTAACCGCCGCCGTCCCAGCGCTCGTGGTGTCCGCCCGCAATTTCGGCGCCCATGACGAGGTAGGGCGAATCGGTGCCGCCCAGCATTTTTGCCCCCAGCGCGGCGTGGGTCTTCATGATCTCCCATTCGTGCGGCTCGAACTGGCCCGGCTTGCCGAGGATCGCGTCGGAGATCGCGATCTTGCCCACGTCGTGCATCGGGCTCGCGTAGTGGATGACATCGCAGAACGCCGCCCCCATGCCAAGCGCCTGCGCCAGCTCCGCGCTGTAAAAGCTGACGCGCGCCACGTGCGCGCCGGTCTCCTCGTCCTTGTAGGAGGCGGCGCGGGTCATGGTGGTAATGGTTTCGCGATAGCTCGCGGTCAACTGGCGCGTGCGCTCGTTCACCTGCGTTTCGAGAATGCGGTTGTGGTTGGCGAGGAAGTCGCTGAACTCCTTGAGCCGCAGCAGGTTGCGCACGCGCACGCGCAACTCGTTGCGGTCCACCGGCTTGCTGACAAACTCCTCGGCGCCGGCCTCCAGCCCGCGCAGGCGCGATTCGCGGTCGTCCAGCGCGGTCACCATGACCACCGGCACCGAGCACGTCGCCTCGGCCGCCTTGAGCTGGCGCGCGACCTCGTAGCCGTCCATGCCCGGCATCATGATGTCGAGCAAGATGAGGTCCGGCGGACTCTGCCGCGCAAGTTCGAGCGCCTGCATTCCGTCGGCCGCCTCTGAAGCCGAGTAGCCCTCGGCTTCGAGCATGGCGACGAGCAGCCGGCGGTTTCTTTCCTCGTCATCGACGACCAGTATCCGCGCAAGTTTCTTCGCTTCGTTCATGACTTTTCCTGTAGCGGCAAACGCAGTGTGAAGGTGCTGCCTTTGCCGGGTTCACTTTCGACTTTGATCGTGCCGCCGTGCCATTCGGCCAGCCGGTGTGCCAGCGCCAGCCCCAACCCAACGCCGCCGTGCTGGCGCACCAAGCCGGCATTGAGCTGCGCGAGCGGCTTGAAGAGCTTGACCAGATCCGCTGGTGCGATGCCGATGCCGGTGTCGGCCACCGCAATTTCCAACCAACCGTCATCCCGCCGCGCACTCACCCCAATCTCGCCGTCCTCGTGATTGAATTTGATGGCGTTGTCGAGCAGCGCATCAAGCATACGGCGCAGCGCCTGCGGGTCCAGTTCCGCGCTGCCGACATCCGCAGGGACCTCCAGGGCGACACCGATACGCCGTGCCTCGGCCGCTTTCCGGTGCGCGGCCACGCGCTCTTCCAGCATCGCGTCGATGTCCACCGGCTCGCGCTCAAGCGCGACTCCAGCCGCATCGAGCCGCGACATTTCCAGAATCCCCTCCACCAGCGCAAGCAGGCGCTGGCCACTCGCGAGAATGTCGGCGGCGAACTGGGCCTGCTTCGCGTTGAGCGGCCCCGGCACCTCGTCCTTCAGCAGCTCGGCAAAGCCGATGACGCTGTTGAGTGGCGTCCGCAGCTCGTGGGTGACGTTGGCCATGAATTCGGTTTTCGTTTGGTCCGCCGTATCAAGAAGACGGTACTGTAGGGCGAGCGTCGCATTCGCCTGGTTCAGGACGTCCTGCGCCCGCTTGCGCTCGGAGATATCGAGGAACGACACGATGGCGCCCTCGATTTCGCCAGCCTCATTTTTCATGGGCGTGCTGGTATAGGCAACGGGGATACTCGTGCCGTCTTTGCACCAGAACACCTCATCTTCGATATGGAAAGTGGCACCGTGACGCAGCGTGGCATAGATGTGGCATTCGCTCGGCGGATAGGGCGAGCCATCGGCCCGGGTGTGATGCATCATTGCGTGCGCATGATGGCCGACCATCTCCTGCACGCTCCAACCCAGCATTGCCACGGCAGCGGGGTTTGCGAAGATGACGTTCCCTTCCAAATCGATGCCATGAAGGCCTTCGCCGACAGAGTTGAGGATTTGCTCCGGCAAGCGTTGCAGTTGCGTAATGGCCTTTTCCGCCTGCTTGCGCGCCGTATTGTCAGTGCCGATCAGCAGATACCCGATGACGACGTCCTGCGCGTCGCGCAGGGCCGTGACCGACACCACGGCCGGGAAGCGGCTGCCGTCCTTGCGGATGTAGGTCAGCTCGTAGATGTCCTCGATGCCGCGCGAGGCTTTGAACACCAAGGCCTCGAAGCCCGGCGTGATCGGTGTGCCAAGTTCGGCGCTCAGTGTCTTGGCGCGCTTGATCACTTCCTGCGGATCGGAAATGTCCGCCGGCGTGATCTTGTTCAGCACCTCCAAGGCGGTGTAACCCAGCATGCGCTCGGCGCCGACGTTGAAAATCTGAATCACGCCCCTGGCGTCGGTGGCAATGCTGGAAAAATTGGCGCTGTTGAAAATCGCTCTCTGCAGGGCGCCCGCTTCCAGCAGCGCCTCTTCAGTCTGCTTGCGCTGCGCCACGATGTTGGCAGCCGCCTCAAACTGCAGTGGGCGCACAACTACGCGTTTCATGGGTTCTTTCCCGCCAGCAGCGCCGCCACGCTCGCCAGAAATTCCTTGTAGCGGATCGGCTTTTCGAGATAGCCGTCGAAGCCCTCGGCGAGCAGTCGCTCGCGATCACCCTTCATGGTGAGCGCGGTCAGGGCGGCCACCTTGAGCGCCGCCGTGCGCGGATCGGCACGCAGACACTTAAGCGCCGCAATGCCGTCCATGCCGGGCATCTGTATGTCCATGAAGACGAGGTCGGGCGCGTGCGCCAGCGCGGCCGCGACGCCTTCGGCGCCGCCGTCCGCGCTCAGCACCTCGTGGCCCGCCTGTTCGAGCACGGTGAGGGCCAGCCTCAGGTTCGTCGCGTCGTCGTCCACCACCAGTATCTTCGCCATTGCAGCCTCTCAGTCCTCGGTGCGCTGTGGCAGCGCTCGGCGCAACTCGGCCAGCAGATCGCTGCGGCTGAAACTCGATTTTGTCATGATCGCGCTCACCGCCCCGTTGAGACGCGCGTGGTCCTCGGCGGTGAGGTCCTTCGCGGTGTGCACCAAGATCGGGATGTGGGCCGTGTGCTCCGATTCACGTAGCGCGTGCGCGACCTCGAAGCCGCTGACTTGCGGCATCATCAGGTCGAGGATCATAAGGTCGGGCTGTGCGCTACGCGCCACTTCGATCGCCTCGGCGCCGCCATAGGCGCGCAGCACGCAGTAGCCCTCGGCCTCGAGCGCCGTCGCCACCAGCTCCACCGCTTGCACGTTGTCATCCACCACCAGCACGCGTGCCGCCGTCCCGTCGCAATGCGCTTCAACCAGTCCGGCGAGCGCCGCCATCAGTTCCCCGCGCGCGAATGGTTTTTGCAGCACACGCCGGGCGCCGAGCGCCAGGCCGCGCTCCAGGTCTGCCGATATGGTGATGATCACCACCGGCGTATCTGCGATCTTCGGATCGGCTCTCACGCGGCGCATGAACTCCCAGCCGTCCATCGCGGGCAGGAAGATATCAAGCGTGATGAGCTGTGGTTGGTGCTTGGCGGCGCGCACCAGCCCTTCCTCGGCGGTGGCCGCGCGCATCACATCGAAACCCTCGGCGCGTAACTGTGCGGTGATCAGATTGGCCATCCGGTCATCATCCTCGATTACCAGCGCGAGCGGCACTGCGAGCGTGGTTGATGCCGCGCCTGCGGGCGCTCGTGGGGCCGTGCGCCCGGGTGCCGGTCGTTCCTCTCGCGTGTCAGACACGGCCGCGCGGTAGGGCAGCCAGACGCAGAAGCGGCTCCCGGTGCCCGGGCGGCTCGCCACCCCCACCGTGCCGCCATGCAACTCAGCGAGGCGCCGCACCAGCGACAGCCCCAAGCCGGTGCCGCCCTGGCGCCGGGCGACGGAGCTATCGACCTGCATGAACGGCTCGAACAGCTTTGGCAGATGCTCTTCGGCAATGCCCACGCCGCTGTCCTCGACCGTGATGGCGAGAAACTCGCCGTCCTCGCCCGGCGGCAGCGCGATGAGACGCGCCGGCATGGTCGCGTCAAAAGCCACCTCGGCACGCGTGCAACGGCGCGCGCGCAATGTCACCGCGCCGCCCTCGGGCGTGAACTTGACCGCGTTCGAGAGCAGGTTGTAAACGATCTGCTTGAGCTTGCGCTCGTCGCCAAGCATCGTGTCAAGCGCCGGATCGAGCCGGGTGTCGAGCCGGATGCGGTGCGCAAGCGCTTTTTCCCGCACGATCAGCGGGCTCGCCTTGAGCAGCGCCACAACGTCCACCGTACCCTGTTCGAGCTGCAGCATCCCGGCCTCGACCTTGGACAGATCGAGGATGTCGTTGATCAGCGACAAGAGGTGCGTGCCGGCGCCGAAGATGTCGCCGACGAAACCGCGCTGCTTGGCGTCCAGCTCGCCGAGCAGGCCATCTTTCAGCATTTCGGAAAAACCGATGATCGCGTTCAAGGGGGTGCGCAGCTCGTGCGACATGTTGGCCAAAAAGTCGGACTTGGCGCGGCTCGCCTCCGCAAGCGATTCGTTGAGCTGCCGCAGTGCCTGCGCAGCCCGGCGCTCCTCGCTCACGTCGCGAAAGACGAGCACCACGCCGCTCACTTTCCCGCTGGCGTCGCGAATCGGGGCCGCGCTGTCGGCGATCGGCCACTCGCTGCCGTCGCGCGCGATGAGCACGGTGTGATTGGCAAGGCCCTGGATTTCGCCAGTCGCGAGCACCTTCGCCACCGGCACCTCGGCCGGCGCGCGCGTCTGTTCATTGACGATGCGGAACACCTCTTCGACGGGCCTGCCCCGTGCCTCGGCCAAAAGCCAGCCGGTGAGCCGCTCCGCCACCGGGTTCAGGCGCGTGATGCGCCCGTCGGTGTCCGTCGCCAGCACCGCGTCGCCGATCGAGTGCAACGTGGTGGACAGGTTTTGCTCGCTCTCGCGTAGCGCGGCCTCGGCCCGCGCGCGGGCGGACAACTGCCGCCGGGTCATGACATAGGTGGCCGCCAGCAGCAGCAGCAGCAAGAGCGAGGTGATCGCGCTTAGCATCGTCCTCAACGCCCGCAGCTCGGACTGTTCGGCGTCGCGCTCCTGCAGCAAGCGGCGTTCTTCTTCGTCCATTTCGCCCAGTGCCCCGAACAGCCGCTCGCGCGTCTCCCGCAGCGGGGCACTTGCCGCGTAAGCATTCGCTGCTTCGGTGCCTTCGGTTTTGCGCAGCAGTTCGACGCGCCGGGCAATCGCCAGGCGCTCGTCCGCCGTCGCGCGCAATTGCGCCCAACGCTCCTGCTGGCGGGGATTGTCGGCGGTCAGCTCCTTGAGCCGGCGCAGCGAGATCTCGCGCGCCGCGATCGCCGCGTCGCGCGCGGCGAGATGGCCGGCGTCGCCGCTGAGCCGGTGATTCTGCGCGTTCAACTCGATCAGCAGCGAGTTCGATTTCGCGTCGGCGAGGTGATCCAGGACTTCATGCGTGTGCGCCACCCAATGCGCCGCCTCGTGTATCTCCCTCGCCGCGCTCCAGACGCTGACGGCCAGCGCGACGACCACGAGCATCGCGGCAACAAACGCGGCGCGCAGCCTGGTTTCGAAACTGGAACGACCGTCCATTGAATCTCCCTGAGTCTCTGGCTAGCGCGGACAAACCCGATGATTGCAAATCCTGCGCGCACCGACGAAACAAACCTCACGACCCCGAAAGCCGCTTCATGCCCGAGGCACTCACGTATCCCAAGCTCATCAAGCCATGACGAAAGCATCATGTTCCGTTATCCGCCAACAGCGGAGGACGATGTTGGAACACGGTGGCCAATTTGTCAAGCTGCTATTGATCCGGCCCGATGAAGTATGAACCGTTCGCCCTGAGCTGGTCGAGGGGGACGAAGGGTCGAAGGGCTTCGACAGGCTCAGCCCGAACGGAGCTTAAAACATCATCGAGCCGAATCTATATAGTGCTAGGTTTACCGGAATCGCCAAGCTCACACCCAAGCGCATTCACAAGTGAAGTGCCGCAAGAATTGCGGCTGCTTGGTGATCCGGACACCGCGGATGCTGGCCGCTTTTTGCTTGACCTCGTCAATCACCTCGGCCGCGTAGTCAAAGTGGCTTTGCGTGTACATGCGCCTTGGAAAGGCCAGCCGCACCAGTTCCATGCTGTGGTAGGTCTCTGTGCCATCGGCCAGGCGCTTGCCGAACATCACCGAGCCGATTTCAACGCCGCGAATACCACCCTCCAGGTACAGCGCGTTGCACAGCGCCCAGGCCGGGTAATGGGCCACGGGCATGTCGGGCAGCACGGTACGGGCGTCGATATAGACCGCATGGCCGCCGGTGGGTTTGACAAAGCTCACACCCGCCGCCTCCAGGCGCTCGCCCAGGTATTCGGCGGTGCGCAAGCGGTAGCGCAGGTAGTCTTCCTGCATGCCCTCTTCCAGCCCCACGGCCAGCGCCTCCAGGTCGCGCCCGGCCAGGCCACCATAGGTGGGAAAGCCCTCGGTCATGATCAATACATTGCGCACCGCGTCCATCCATTCCTCGCTGCGCAGCACGATGAAGCCGCCGATGTTGACCATGCCGTCCTTCTTGGCGCTCATGGTGGCGCCGTCGGCGTAACTGAACATCTCCTGCACGATGGTTTTGATGGGGGTGTTCTCGTAGCCCGGTTCGCGCATCTTGATGAACATGGCGTTTTCTGAAAAACGGCAGACATCCATGATGAAGGGCTTGCCGTGCGCCTTGAGCAGCTTGGCGTAGGCGCGGATGTTGGCCATCGACACCGGCTGGCCGCCGCCGGTGTTGTTGGTCACGGTGATCATGCCAAAAGGAATCTGGTCGGCCTTGTCCCTGAGCAAGGCTGCCACCCGCTCCAGGTCAATATTGCCCTTGAACGGATGCAGCGTGGCGGGCTGCAGGCCCTCGGGGATCACCAGGTCGAGCGCTTGCACCCCGAGGTATTCGAGGTTGGCGCGGGTGGTGTCAAAGTGGCAATTGTTGGGCACCACGTCGCCTTTTTTGCACACCGCCGTGAACAGCACTTTTTCCGCGGCGCGGCCCTGGTGCGTGGGCACAAAAAACTGCATGCCGGTGATGTCCTGAATGACTTTCTCAAGCCGGTAAAAGCTGCGCGCGCCGGCGTAGCTCTCGTCGCCTTCCATGATGGCGCCCCACTGGCGGCTGGACATGGCGCCGGTGCCGGAGTCGGTCAGCCAGTCTATCAGCACGTCTTCGGCGCGCAGCTTGAAGACATTGAGTTTGGCGGCTTCCAGCATGTCAACACGCTCGGCGCGCGTGGTCATGCGGATGGGTTCGACACTTTTGATGCGAAACGGCTCGATCAGGGTTTTTGGCATGGTGTTTCCTTGCAGGATTTCAAAAAAACCTGAAGGTAGCACCAGCCAAGCTGTGGTGGTGTCGGTTATTTCCAACACCAGCCAAAAGCTGAGCTGTTATCAGCCCAACTGCTGCGACATCGCTACTCCACCCGAGTGATCGACGCCGGCTTGAAGCCCAGATCCGCCATTTTTCCCTTGCGCGCACGTGCCGCCCGAGCGTTGTTGAGGCTGCGAATCTCAAGCGTTTCCTCGCGCGCCTTGCCACCGCGGCCAATGCCCTCGATGCACACGCTGCGGGTGTAGGCCGCCGCGCCGGCCAGCGTGTCCTTGTCTTGCAGGTCCAGCAGCATCAGGCCGCGCCCGCCATTGGCCATCGCCTTGAGTTCGCTGATCTCGAAGGTCAGAATGCGCCCGCCCGTTGAAGCACAGGCCACATGCGTGGCGGTGACCACGGCCGTGGCGGCATTGGCCACCAGCGAGGGCTGGCACAGGGTTTCGCCCTCGTTCACGGTGACAAAGGCCTTGCCCGCCTTCTGGCGCGAGACCATGTTGGCCACCGTGGCAGTAAAACCGTAAGCCGCCGAATTGCTCAGCAATAAAGTGGCTTCCACCGGCCCGGCAAAGTAAGACAGCAACTGCGTTCCCGCTTCCAGTTCAATCAGGCTGGTGATGGGCTGGCCATCACCGCGGCCACCGGGCAGCAACGCCACCGCCACCGAATAAACCCGGCCATTGGCGCCAAAAGCCAGCAGGGTATCGACGCTGCGGCACTCGAACGTGCCATACAGCGCATCGCCCGCCTTGAAGGTGTATTCCGGTGCGGCTGAGCCATTGAGGCGGTCACGGGCCCAGCCTTTTTGCGTGCGCACCCAGCCCTTCTGGCTCACCACCACGGTCACGGGCTCATCGACCACTTTCACTTCGAGCACCACCTTTTTCTCGGCCTGGATCAGGGTGCGGCGCACATCGGCAAAGGTCTTGGCGTCGGCCTCGATTTCCTTGATCATCAGGCGGCGCAGCGCCGCCGGGCTGCCCAGGATTTCTTCCAGCTTGTGCTGTTCTTCGCGCAAACCAGACAGCTCCTGCTCGATCTTGATGGCCTCCAACCGGGCCAATTGGCGCAGGCGGATCTCCAGAATGTCTTCAGCCTGCCGCTCCGACAAATTGAAGCGCGCGATCAAGGCCGCTTTGGGCTCGTCGGCCTGGCGGATGATGGCGATCACCTCGTCGATGTTGAGCAGCACCAGCGCCCGGCCTTCCAGAATGTGGATGCGGTCGAGCACCTTGGTCAGCCGGTGGCGCGTGCGCCGCTCGATGGTGGTTTGCCTGAAGGCGATCCACTCGGTGAACATCTGGCGCAGCGACTTTTGCGTCGGGCGGCCGTCCAGCCCGATCATGGTCAGGTTGATCGGGCTGCTGGTTTCCAGACTGGTGTGCGCCAGCAAGGTGTTGATGAGCTCCTGCTGGCCGATCTTGCTGGTCTTGGGCTCGCACACCAGGCGCACCGCCGCGTCCTTGCTGGACTCGTCGCGCACCCCGTCGAGCACCGACAGCACGGTGGCCTTGAGCTGGTTTTGCTCCAGCGACAGGGCTTTTTTACCGGCCCTGATTTTGGGGTTGCTGAGCTCTTCGATTTCTTCGAGCACACGCTGGGTGCTGACCCCTGGCGGCAGCTCGGTGATGACCAGTTGCCACTGGCCGCGCGCCAGCTCCTCGATCTTCCAGCGGGCGCGGCATTTGAGCGAGCCACGGCCGCTGCGGTAGGTGTCGGAGATCTCGGACGCGCTGCTGATGATTTGGCCGCCGCCGGGAAAGTCGGGGCCGGGTACCAGCGCAAACAGTTCGTCGTCTGTCATGGCCGGTGACTTGATCAGCGCCACGCAGGCATCGGCCACCTCGCGCAGGTTGTGGCTCGGGATTTCGGTGGCCAGGCCCACGGCAATGCCGCTGGCGCCGTTGAGCAGGGCAAACGGCAGACGCGCCGGCAACTGGTTCGGCTCTTCGGTGGAACCGTCGTAATTGGGTGAAAAGTCCACCGTGCCTTCGTCGATTTCATCGAGCAGCAGGCTGGTGATTTTGGCCAGCCGCGCCTCGGTGTAACGCATGGCGGCAGCGCCATCGCCGTCTCTGGAGCCAAAGTTGCCCTGGCCATCGACCAGCGGGTAGCGCAACGAGAAGTCTTGCGCCATGCGCACTGCGGCGTCATACACCGACGAGTCGCCGTGCGGGTGAAACCGCCCGAGCACGTCACCCACGACGCGGGCGCACTTGACCGGCTTGGCCCCGGTGTTGCCATTGGCCCCGCCAAAACCCAGGCCCATGCGGCTCATGGCGTACAGAATGCGCCGCTGCACGGGCTTCTGGCCGTCGGTGACATCGGGCAAAGCGCGGCCCTTGACCACGCTCAGGGCGTATTCAAGGTAGGCACGCTGGGCGTAGGTGGCCAGATTCAGCGCGTCGTCACCCTCGGGCTGGGCCGGGGCCGGGGGTTCAAAAATCAGTTGATCAGTCATGGCAAAACAGTTTCAAAAATTCAAAAAGTCACAGCAAATACAGAAAGCACAAACGCTCGCTACGCAACCCGCGAGGCAGGCCCTCTGGGCGGCTTCCTCATACTGGAGTACCAGAAATCGTCACCCCCCCCAAAGGGCCTGCCTCGCTAGTCGCATCGATGTGGCGCACGTTAGGGTGAACGTGGCTGTTACTTCAAACGTCAATGCCTATTAAAACCAGCGGCACAGATGGCACGCCACGACCATTACGTATGACGTTATAAAACTCACCCTCGTAATAGGCTACGCCTGAACTCATTTGCGATTGCAAAACTTTCATTGGCAATATTTCGATACCCACATCGATTTCGTCGCGAACATAAAACGCCAAATGTTTGACAAACAAGTCATACGCTACAAATGAATATTTGCCAAATTGGACTTCGACCGCTACGCGGTCTTTCACAAAATCAGTCTGGTTGTAACTCAGGATGGGTACCTCACCGGCGTCCAGTATTTCCTGTTTTTGATGCGCAGCATCCATCGATAGAGTTTTCCTAATTAACTTTTCACTACGGGTAACCCAATAACTCACACGACTCTCAGACCAACCCGTCTTATTCAAGGACTGCTTGAATGCTGCGTTCATGTCAATCGGACTAAACAGTAGCTTGTCCATCGTGCGTTTCTCTTTAGATATCTTAGTTCGGCACGCATTGGCATCAATCGCAGCTATCACTCTTTCAATTTCAGTCCAAAGTTTGGGTCGATGCACCAATAAAAATTCCAACCCATTAAGGTGTGAATAAGTTTCAGATATCTTCATGTGGTGACACCTCGTATGCGGCGCGTTGTTGCATCAAACTCAGTTGCATTGCTGATATTTCTGGTATTTTCCATCGATTAGTTGTGAGAGAGCTTCCTGCGTCTTCAGGATCAAATACGGGTTTGTTCATAGGCCGCGTTGCCAATCGGCCTGCCAATTGCTCTGCGACTCTGGCGCGAGCAATCGCGACGTAATCAGGAGCAAGTTCAGCACCCAAACCACGACGACCTTGACGCAGCGCCGCAACAATAGAAGTTCCTGACCCGAGAAATGGGTCAAATACCAAATCATTTTCATCAGTCAGCGACAAGACAAATCGCTCAACCAGTTCTACCGGAAACTGGCATGGGTGTGCGGTTTTTTCAACATGATTGCTTTTGACGTTGGGAATAATCCATACATCACCCGGATTTTTCCCTAGTGGATTACCGGACAATTCACCAACTTTTGGACCCTTAAAGTGTCGCTTACCAGGATATTTTTGAGGTACGCGCACTGGATCAAGGTTGAATTTGTAATCTTCAGTCTTGGTGAACCACAATACAGTTTCATAACGCCCGGAAAAACGCTTTGAGCAATGCAGGCCATGCTCAAAATGCCAGACGATTCGGTTTCTCAATTGCAGGCCAAATCTCTCAAAAATCGGGTAAAGAACGATATCCAAAGGGGTAATTTGTCCCTTGTCAACAAAATTTCCAACTTGCCAGCAAATACTTCCTGTGGGAGCCAGAATCCTGACACAGGATTCGATCACCTTTGCCTGCTGTTCCAAATAGTCTTTAAGGCTTAGTTTTTTCTCGTAGGGCTTGCCGATGTTGTAGGGTGGTGATGTGATCACGAGTTGTACCGCTGCGTTTGGCATATCTCGCATGAGTGTCAAGCAGTCCCCCGCGTAAACCACTTCATCCGCATCCTGCTCGTAGTTGGTGGTAATCATTCTTTCATTCCTTCGTATTTAGATTTACGCAACATTGTTCCGATCAAACTCGGAATCCAGAAATCGTCAGCCCCCCAGAAGGTCTTCCTCGCTATAGATTCGGCCCGATGATGTTTTAAGTTCCGTTCGGGCTGAGCCGCCTGTCCTGAGCCCGTCGAAGGGGTCGAAGCCCTTCGACCAGCTCAGGGCGAACGGTTCATACTTCATCGGGCCGTAGCAATAGTCGCATCGGTGTGGCAAGACCTTGTCCATCAATAACAGTCCTAAAACCTGTCTTCGGTACCCGGTATTCAGCATACATCGCCAGGACACCCACGTATCAGCGCAGAGGAACATCGCAAAAAGCCCAAACACCCTGGATTGCCACGTCGCTACGCGCCTCGCAATGACGGACGGTTAAACATCGATCTCCACCGAGTCCCCATGCAGTTCCATCAGCTCGCGCCGCGCCCCCGCCTCGCCCTTGCCCATCAATTTGGTCATCAGCTCGGACGTTTGCAACACACTCAATGACCCCAGATGCACCGGCAGCAGGCGCCGCGTGTCGGGGTTCAGCGTGGTGTCCCACAACTGCTCGGCATTCATCTCGCCCAGGCCCTTGAAGCGGCTGATGGTCCAGGCGCCTTCACGCACACCCTCTTTGCGCAGCTTGTCCAGAATCGCGGTGAGTTCGCCCTCGTCGAGGGCGTAGGTTTTGGAGGCTGGTTTTTTGCCACGCGCTGGCGCATCGACCCGGAACAAGGGTGGCCGCGCCACATACACATGGCCGGTGTCGATCAGTTTGGGAAAGTGTTTGAAAAACAGCGTGAGCAGCAGCACCTGGATGTGCGAGCCATCGACATCGGCATCGCTCAGGATGCAAATCTTGCCGTAGCGCAATCCGGTCAAATCGGGTGCGTCATCGAGTCCATGCGGATCGACGCCGATGGCCACCGCGATGTCGTGAATTTCGTTGTTGGCAAAGAGGCGGTCACGCTCGACCTCCCAGGTGTTCAGTACCTTGCCGCGCAGCGGCAGAATCGCCTGGCTTTCCTTGTTGCGGCCCATCTTGGCGCTGCCTCCGGCCGAGTCGCCTTCGACCAGAAACACCTCGTTTTCTGATATGTCGCGGCTCTCGCAATCGGTCAGCTTGCCCGGCAGCACCGCCACGCCAGAGCCCTTGCGCTTTTCCACCTTCTGCCCGGCTTTTTGTCGCGACTGCGCTGCCTTGATGGCGATCTCGGCCAGTTTTTTGCCGTATTCCACATTCTGGTTCAGCCACAGTTCCAGTGCCGGGCGCACAAAGTTGGAGACCAGCCGCACCGCATCGCGCGAGTTCAGCCGCTCCTTGATCTGGCCTTGAAACTGCGGGTCAAGCACCTTGGTGGACAACACATAACTGGCGCGCGCAAACACGTCGTCGGGCAGCAGCTTGACCCCCTTGGGCAACAGCGAATGCATCTCGACAAAACTCTTGACCGCCGTGTACAGGCCGTCGCGCAAGCCCGACTCGTGGGTGCCACCCGCAGGGGTCGGAATCAGGTTGACATAGCTCTCGCGCACCGGCTGACCGTCTTCGGTAAAAGCCACGCACCAGGCCGCGCCCTCGCCATCGGCAAAACTGTCATGCTGGGCATCGGCAAAACCCTCGCCCTCAAACAGCGGAATGACCGGTTCACCGGGCAGCGTTTGCGTCAGATAGTCGCGCAAGCCGCCTTTGAAGACCCAGGTCTGTGATTCTTTGGTTTTTTCCTGCGCCAAGGTGACAGAAACGCCCGGCATCAGCACCGCCTTGCTGCGCAACAGGTGTTCCAAATGCGCCATCGGCAGCACCATCGACTCAAAGTATTTGCCATCGGGCCAGACCCGCACCGTGGTACCCGACTTGCGCTCGCCCTCGCCCGCCGGGCGGATCACCAGCGGCTCGATCACGTCGCCGCCGGCAAACACCAGGCGCGCCACCTGGCCTTCGCGGTAGGTGGTGGCTTCCAGCCGCAGCGACAAGGCATTGGTCACGCTCACACCCACGCCGTGCAAGCCACCGGAGAAGCTGTAGGCACCGCCCTTGCCCTTGTCGAACTTGCCACCGGCGTGCAACTGGGTGAACACCAGCTCGATCACCGGCGCGTGCTCGGTGGGGTGCAGGCCGAACGGAATGCCACGGCCATCGTCTTCCACCGTGATCGAACCGTCGGCGTGCACGATGGTCCTGATCTTCTTGCCGTGCCCGGCCAGCGCTTCATCAGCCGCGTTGTCGAGCACTTCCTGAATCACGTGCATCGGGTTGTCGGTGCGGGTGTACATGCCCGGGCGCTGCTTGACCGGCTCCAGCCCTTTGAGGACACGGATCGAGTTTTCGGAATATTCGGGGTTTGCGGTGGAGGGTTTGGTGGCCATAGCGGCGCATTGTAATCAGGTGACACTCAAACAACTGGATAAACAACCAGCGCTTTAATGAAATGATGCAAGCTGCCGGACGGCCTGCAAAGCTTTCGGTATATTCCACGCATGTCGCATTCCACCAAAACACTTTCCATGACCCAGGTGCTGCTGTGCGGCGCCGCCATCGTGACGCTTTCCATGGGCATCCGGCATGGCTTCGGGCTGTGGCTGCAGCCGATGACGCAAAGCCTCAACTGGAACCGCGAAACCTTTGCCTTTGCGCTGGCCTTGCAAAACCTGGTGTGGGGCTTTACCGGCATTTTTGCCGGCATGCTGGCCGACCGCTTTGGCGCTTTTCGCGTCCTTTTGGCCGGCGCGCTGCTCTATACCCTGGGGCTGGTCGGCATGGCCTATGCCACCACCACGCTGATGCTTTCACTGAGCGCCGGGGTGCTGATCGGCATGGCGCAAGCCGGCACCACCTACACCATCATCTACGGCGTGATCGGCCGCAACATCAGCGCCAGCCGACGCTCCTGGGCCATGGGCGTGGCGGCGGCGGCGGGCTCTTTTGGCCAGTTCCTGATGGTGCCCACCGAGGGCTTTCTGATCGACAGCCTGGGCTGGCAACAGGCGCTGGTGGCGCTGGCGCTGGCCGCGCTCTTGATCATGCCGCTGGCCTGGGGGCTGCGCGAACCGCATTTCCGCGGTGGCGCCGGTCATTTTCGCGAGCAATCCATCATGCAGGCGCTGCGCGAGGCCTTCAAATACCGCAGTTTTCAGTTGCTGATGGCGGGCTTTTTTGTCTGTGGCTTCCAGGTGGTGTTCATCGGCGTACACATGCCAAGTTACCTGAAAGACCAGGGGATGGCCTCCAGCGTGGCCAGCACCTCGCTGGCGCTGATCGGGCTGTTCAACGTGTTTGGCACTTACGCCGCGGGCGTGCTGGGCCAGCACATGCAGAAAAAATACATCCTGGCCTTTATTTACCTGGCACGCGCGATCATGATCAGCATCTTCCTGCTGGTGCCGCTGTCGCCCATGAGCGTCTATGTGTTTTCGGCCGTGATGGGCTTTCTGTGGCTGTCCACCGTGCCGCCAACCAACGCCACGGTGGCACAGATTTTTGGTGTGGCGCATTTGTCGATGCTCGGCGGTTTTGTCTTTTTCAGCCACCAGATCGGCTCGTTTCTAGGGGTTTGGCTGGGTGGCTTTCTGTTTGACCGCACCGGCAGTTACGACATCGTCTGGTACATCGCGATTGCGCTGGGGGTGCTGGCGGCGCTGGTCAACCTGCCCATCAAGGAAGCCGCCATTGTGCGCACGCCTGTGCCCCAGGGGGCCTGACGCCATGAAGCCGATTCAGAAAACCCTGCTCTATGCCGGCCTGCTGGTGGTGCTGGGGCTGGTGTTTACCCTCTACACCCGGCCCGACTTTGTCATGACGCTGGCCAACCAGGTATGGGGCTGTTTCTGATGCTGCAACACAATTTTGGTGAACCGTCCGGCTGGGTGCAGCGCTGGCAGCATTTGATACCAGCCGGCGCACGCGTGCTGGACGTGGCTTGCGGCTCGGGCCGCCACATGCAATGGCTGGCGCAACGGGGCTGTTTATGCACCGGCATCGACCGCTCGGCAGAAGCCCTTGATA
>PHCO01000302.1 GCA_002842265.1 Betaproteobacteria bacterium HGW-Betaproteobacteria-18
GACCGACAGGTCTATGCCAGTGACGTTGCGAGTCTGCGCAACCAGTTTGCTTCCCAAATCGGGAAGCAGTACGAGCTGCATGGCGACGGCGACCACATCGGTGAAGTCGAAAATCGCCTCACGCTTGAAGAGTTGATCAAAGGCGGAAAACCTGCATCGGTCAAGCTCGCTCCATTGCGCAGCGGCCGCCTGGCCGTGATCGCGATTGCAGCCTTGGCTTGCGCCGGCATCGGCGGCGGTCTTTGGTTGTGGTGGGGGGCGCATACGGAAGCTCGTCGCCTAGCTGCCCAAGCCGAACTGGAGGCCTCTAAGACGCCTCAGGTGCTTTACCAACAGGCCGTCGCTCAATACCTGGCCAAACCCATCGTTCCACTCGCTGATGCAGTTGCTGTCGTTCGCGATGGTCTGAAGGACTTCCCGACCGTCAACGCCGGATGGGACCTGTCCAAGATCAATTGCAGTGCCGATGGTTGCACCGCGTTGTGGTTGCGGATGGGTGCACCGGGCGGCACCCTGGATGATTTCCGAGCTGCGGCGAGGCCGGACTGGGGTCCTGTCACTGCCATCAGCCAGACAGAGGTCGCCCACTCAATCCCGTTGAAGTTGCCCACTCGTACTCTGAACCGGCAGGAGTGGCCAGTGATGAACGACTGGCGTGACCTCAACTTGACCCAATGGCAGTTTCTCGCTCCAGGTGGATGGAAGGCAGATCTTGCCCAGCCCAAGCTGATCGCTGTACCTCCCGAGTTGGCAGGTGGACCCCAAGAAGCCGTGCTCGCATCGGTTCCTGAAGCGATCCGGGCCGCGGAGGTCTCCATCACCACCATGCCTCTCTGGTTTGCGGATGTCGATCCCGACAGTCCGATGCAAACCAAATTCATCGGCGCGCAGACCGCCCTCCTGGGCGACATCCAGATTGATGTCGCTTCCAAAACCGTTACCTATTCCGCAAAGGGGTTGATCCATGTTCAAAACTAAATTTCACGCGATCGGCACCACGTTGGTGGCCTGTTCCATGGCGATCGGCTCGCTCGTGAGCGCGCAGACCGCGCCAGCGCCGAAGGAAGCTGCTCAGCAAAAGGCTGGTGGTGCCACACCCGCAACGATCGCAGAAATGACCAGGCTCTCTCGCGAGTTGCGTGTTGCGACGCTTCAAAAGGAACTGCGCGAGGCCAAGGAAGAGAAGAAGCCCGCGGCCAGTGGCGACGTGTCCGCTCCTGGTGCACCCGTCGTGTCGGCAAGGCCCGCGCGTGTGATTCCACAGGCACCGGCCGTGCTTGCGATCTACGGTACTGGCGGCGTTCTGCGAGCACGCCTGGCCTCTGGCCAGGACGTTCAGATCGGATCTCGTGCCGGCCTCTGGCGCGTGGCTTCCATCGAAGTCGCTGGCGTCAATTTCGAGCGTTGCGAGACTTCGCGCAAGGGCGCGAAAAAGTCCGAGTGCGAGATCCAGTTCGTCGCTCCCGCCAACAACGGCTGATCACTTCAATCAAGGTCTCCCATGGGAATTTTCGATCGAGCAAAAAGGTGGGCTGTCACTGAGCCTGCCCGCATGGAAGGGCCGGATCTGCAAAGCCCGCTGCCAGGTGAACGTGAGTTGAAACCACGCGCACGTCCACAGGCCGAAGTGCCAACTGCGCACGACGTGCGCGCACGGTCGCATGAACCTCGGCCCCTGCTGCAAGTGATCGAGAAGCCCGCCAGCGAACAGAAGGACAAGACTGCTGCTGGCAAAGAGGTGGCAGTGTCACCCTCCCCTATTCCTGACGCGATGAGCCTTTCTGGCATCACCAAGTCGCTGGGTCAAGCGTGGCAGGGGTGGCTTGGTGGCCTCGTCGCGCAACAGATGCAGCGCGATCTAGTGGTGCTGAATATGGGTTGTGGCGATGTTGCGCTGTTGGGGACGCAAGAAGGCATCCACAGCACACACGCGAAGTCTGTGCGTCAGCAGATCCACGACGCCTGGCAGTTCACGATCATCAAAGAACTGATCCTCTCGCGTCAGGCCATGGACGCACTTCTGGAGCGTCTGGCGCAGGTGAATCAGCTCACCGTCGAAGATCGCCACCTGAGTGTCTACGACGACTGGGTGCGTCAGGCAGTTCTGGCCAAGGCCAGTGAC
>PHCO01000303.1 GCA_002842265.1 Betaproteobacteria bacterium HGW-Betaproteobacteria-18
GCGCTCGCCATTGTTGTCGAGATCGAGGAATACGCTGCCGGTGATGCCCACCGGCAACACTTCGGCAAACAGGTTTTGCAGCGAATCTGCGCCGCCAGGTAGAACAATGGCCTGCACCGCGCTCGGCACCTGCGTCACCGCCGTGGCATTGCCCAGGCTGCTGCCGCCAACCTGACCAGCGCGGGTTATGCCATTGGCGGTAGTAACCGACACGCCACCGATATCCACTACCGGCTGCGCCAATTGTTCGGTCAGTGCGTAACCTGCGCCATTGGCTTGCAGCAGGCTGTCAAAGCGGAAATCGCCGTTGCCATCAGTGCTTCGATTCGCCGCAACGGCAAGGCCATTGACATCCGCGCCGCTCAACGCCACTTGCACCCCGGCAATACCTGGCTCACCCGCATCCTGATTGCCGTTGTTGTTGCTGTCGAGGAACACGCGACCACTGATCGAGCCAACGAGTTCGCCAAAATTGTTGTCTGCCGAACCCGCCAACGGCAGGTTGCTGATGGTGATCTGATCGACACCCGGCGTGCCGTTGGCATTGCCGTTGCCATAGCCTGTGGGCTGGGTCTGGCAGATCAGGTAATCGCGCAGCGCCGTGACACTGGTGAACTCATACGCACCGGCAGCATCCGTGCTGGTGCTGGCCACTTGCGTGCCGGTGGCACACGTTGCCCCCTGCACCAGACGCACGATGACATTGGCGATGCGCGCGGTATCGGCAGCGTCAAGGGCATTGTTGCGATCAGCATCGACGTAAACCACGCCACTGATCGTGCTCGATTGCAATTCGCCAAACAGATAGCCGCTGGCATCTTGTGCCGGCGCCAGACCAATGCCGCTGAGCACATCATTGCCCAGCGTACCAGGTGTTGCGGCATTGCCCAGCGTGTCGCGGCCGTCGTTGAAACTGCCGGCAGCAGGCGGAATGGCGCCCTCGGACAGGGTGTAACCGGCCGCGTTCGGCGCCAGCAGGTTGGCAAAGACATAGTTGCCGCTGGCATCGCTGGACACGCTCAGGTTGACCGCGTTGCCACGCGCATCGGTGCCACTCAGGACGACTGGCACGTTGGCAATGCCAGCTTCAGTGGCATCGCGCACGCCGTTGTCGTTGGCATCGACATATACCGAACCGGCAATCGATCCAACCAGCTCGCCAAAATTGTTGCCGGCTACGCCGGCCAGCGGCAGGCTGGCAATCAGGATTTCGTCGCTGCCCGGCACACCCAGCGCATTGCCGTTGCCATAACCGGCCGGTTGCGTCTGGCAGATCGCATAACTACGGCCAACGGTGATACTGAAGAATTGATACGCGCCCGCCGCATTGGTGGTGGCGCTGTCGATCTGCACGCCGGTTGCGCAACTGTTGCCTTCCAGCAGCCGCACGTTGACACCGGCAATGCGCAACGGGTCGCTGGCGTCGAGCGCGTTGTTGCGATCCGCATCGACATAGACCACGCCGCTGATGGCGGTGGCCTGCAATTCGCCAAACAGATAACCGCTGGCCTGCTGGCCGGCGCCCAGCCCGATGCCACTGAGCACATCGTTGCCCAGCGTGCCCGGCACGATGGCGTTACCCAGGGCATCCTGGCCATCATTGAACACGCCGGCGGCGGCTGGGATAGCGCCCTCATTGACGCTGTAACCCGCTGCGTTCGGAGTAAACAGGTCCGTGAAACGGTAGTCGCCGTTGAGATCGGTGGTGACGATCTGGTTGAGCACATTGCCCAGCACATCGGTGCCGGTGAGTGTTACCGGCACATTGTCGATACCCAGCTCGCCAGCATCGCGCACGCCGTTATCGTTCTGATCGATATACACCGAACCGGCCAGCGAGCCGATCAATTCGCCAAAGCCATTGTTCAGCGAGCCGGCGGCCGGCAGGTTGCTGATCGCGATCTGATCGACAGCCGGCGTGCCATTTGCGTTGCCGTTGCCGTAGCCCAGCGGCTGGGTCTGGCACAGCAGATAATCGCGGAAGGCCAACTGATCGGCAAAGGCGAATGCGCCGAGCGCGTCGGTGAAGGTGTTCGCCAACTCGGTACCGGTGGCGCAGTCGGCGCCCTGCACCAGGCGCACCACGACATTGGCGATGCGCGCGGTATCGG
>PHCO01000304.1 GCA_002842265.1 Betaproteobacteria bacterium HGW-Betaproteobacteria-18
GAGAACTGTCTTCGAGACAGAAGCTGAACGGAAATATATCATCTGCAATGCTGATGAGGGAGACTCAGGTTCTTTCTCCGATCGTATGTTGATGGAGGGAGATCCTTTTTGCTTGCTCGAAGGAATGGCTATTGCCGGGCTAGCGGTTGGCGCCAAATCTGGATATGTCTATGTCCGTTCTGAGTATCCACATTCCATCGCGGCACTTCAGTCAGCGGTTGCTGTCGCAGGCGAATGGTTGGGCGGGTTTGATGTTGAAATTCGCAAGGCAGCGGGTGCCTATGTGTGCGGCGAAGAAACTGCATTGCTGGAAAGCATAGAGGGAAAACGTGGCATCGTCAGAGCCAAACCCCCGCTACCTGCCATTTCCGGATTATTCGGGAAGCCGACGGTAATCAACAATGTGATCACCCTTGCCAGCATCCCTGACATATTGGCTTACGGTGCCGATTCATATCACGAATTCGGGGTCGGACGATCCCGGGGAACACTCCCGTTCCAGTTGGCGGGCAATATTCGCTATGGAGGGCTGGTCGAGGTTCCGTTTGGATTGACGCTTCGCGAATTGCTCTACGACTTTGGCGGGGGGGCTCGTTCTGGTCGGCCACTGCGAGCTGTCCAGGTTGGTGGACCACTTGGAGCCTACCTAGCTGAAGGGCAGTTTGATACCGTGCTTGGTTATGAAGAGTTTGCCGGAATCGGGGCTGCACTTGGTCATGGTGGCATCGTCGCGTTTGATGACACAGTCGATATGGCCAGACAGGCTCGCTACTCGATGGCGTTCTGCGCACACGAATCTTGTGGCAAATGTACTCCATGTCGGATCGGATCGACCCGTGGGGTCGAAGTGATTGATCGGATCATGGCCGGGCAGGTCGAGAAGATTCCACTATTGCGACAACTATGCGAAACGATGACCCACGGTTCACTCTGTGCCATGGGAGGAATGACCTCCTACCCCGTACTTTCTGCGCTTGACAGCTTTCCTGAAGATTTTGGGAGCTTAGTTGATTCGGGCAACGGCCTAGTTTGAGGAGCCAGATATGTTAATTGGTCGTGAAGTTAATTTCGGTACCCCTGTTGTTTCCGATGCGCGGCAAATTTCACTGGAAATAGACGGAAAGTTTGTCACAGTACCTTTGGGCACTTCAATTATGCGGGCTGGCATCAGTGCAGGGGTCATGATCCCCAAACTGTGCGCTACTGATGCGCTCAAGCCCTTCGGATCATGTCGGCTTTGCTTGGTCGAGATTGAGGGGCGGCGCGGTTTTCCTGCTTCGTGTACAACACCTGTCGAATCAGGTATGAAGGTTTCTACCCAGACGCCAAAGTTGGCTGAGTTGCGGCGGAGCGTGATGGAATTGTACATATCCGATCACCCCCTCGATTGCCTGACTTGTTCTGCCAATGGCAATTGCGAACTGCAAAGCATGGCGGGAGTTGTTGGCTTGCGCGAGGTGCGTTATGGCATATCGGGGGCCAATCATTTTGCTGAGGCAACCAAAGATGAGTCAAATCCGTATTTCACCTTTGATCCCGCTAAATGTATTGTCTGCAATCGATGTGTCCGCGCTTGTGAGGAGTTGCAGGGAAGTTTTGCGCTGACCATTGCCGGTCGAGGTTTTGAGTCCCGCGTAACGCCAGGGCAGGGGCAGGCATTCATGGAATCTGAGTGCTTATCCTGCGGTGCATGTGTCAATGTTTGTCCGACCGCGACTCTGATGGAAAAAACAGTGATCGACCAAGGCCAGGCTGAACATGCGGTAGCAACCACCTGTGCCTATTGTGGGGTTGGTTGCGGTTTTAAGGCCGAAATGAAAGGGAATGATGTGGTTCGCATGATTCCTTGGAAGGATGGCAAGGCCAACGAAGGACATGCATGCGTGAAGGGACGCTTTGCCTGGGGTTATGCGACGCATCCAGATCGGGTCACGAAACCCATGATTCGGGCGAAAACAACCGATCAGTGGCGTGAGGTTTCTTGGGGAGAGGCACTGGCCTACGCCGCATCTGAATTTAGACGTATTCAGACCAAGTATGGGCGCGATGCCATCGGGGCGTTAGTGTCGAGTCGCTGCACTAATGAAGAAGGA
>PHCO01000046.1 GCA_002842265.1 Betaproteobacteria bacterium HGW-Betaproteobacteria-18
GTTGGGTACATCTTGATCTTGATGTCGAGCACGGTGGTCAGGCCGCCCAAGCCCTGGGCACCGATGCCCAGCGCATTGACCTTGTCGAACAGTTCCAGACGCAGTGCTTCGACCTTGGTCAGAGCCGCGCCACTGCTGGATTTGGCTTGCAGTTCGTGCATGTCAAGGTTGTCCATCAGGCTTTCCTTGGCCATCAACACGGCTTTTTCGGCGGTACCGCCAATGCCAATGCCGAGCATGCCCGGCGGGCACCAGCCGGCGCCCATGGTGGGCACGGTTTTGAGCACCCAATCGACCACCGAGTCGCCGGGGTTGAGCATGGTCATCTTGCTCTTGTTTTCACTGCCGCCGCCTTTGGCTGCCACGGTCACTTCCAGGGTGTTGCCGGGTACGATTTCAGAAAAGATGACGGCCGGGGTGTTGTCCTTGGTGTTCTTGCGATCAAACTGCGGGTCGGCCACCACGCTGGCGCGCAGCGTGTTGCTGGGGTCGGTGTAGGCGCGGCGCACGCCTTCGTTGATGGCGTCATCCAGGCTGCCGGTAAAGCCTTCCCAGCGCACGTCCATGCCGACTTTGAGGAACACATTGACGATGCCGGTGTCCTGGCAAATCGGCCGGTGGCCTTCTGCCGACATCTTGCTGTTGGTCAAAATTTGCGCAATGGCGTCCCTGGCCGCCGGGCTTTGCTCGCGCTCATAGGCCTTTGCCAGGTGGGTGATGTAGTCGGCGGGGTGGTAGTAGCTGATGTATTGCAGTGCGGCGGCAACGGATTCAATCAAATCGTTCTGGCGGATGGTGCTCATGGTGGGTCCTCAAAGTGCGTGAAAAACCGGATGTGATCACGGGCGTGATCAGATGCACCAGAGTTTAACCAGCCAGCCCCGACGCCTGGCTGACGATGACGCGCCGATCTGGTAGCCCGGATGAAGCGAAGCGCAATCCGGGACGTTCAGGCATGACGCCCCCCGGATTGGCATCCGGGCTACACATCTACAGGGTTCAGCTGGCAGGCGACTTTTGGACTTGCACCATCTTCATGGCCGAGGCCACCAGCGTGGCCACTTCGGTCATGTTGCTGGGCACGATCAGCGTGGTGGTGGCATCAGCGGCCACCTTGCTGTAGGCATCCACGGCTTTTTCGGCCACCTTGAGTTGTACGGCCAGTTCGCCACCGGGCTGGCGAATGGCGGCTGCCACGCGCTCAATGGCCTGGGCATTGGCCTCAGCCACCGCCAGAATGGCCGCAGCTTCGCCCTGGGCGTTGTTGATGGCGGCCTGTTTTTCGCCCTCGGAGCGGGCAATAAAGGCTTCGCGCTCGCCGGTGGCAATGTTGATCTGCTCCTGGCGGCGGCCCTCGGAGGCGGCAATCAGGGCGCGCTTTTCGCGCTCGGCCGTGATCTGTTGCTGCATCGCGTGCAAAATTTCTTTCGGCGGGGTCAGGTCCTTGATCTCGTAGCGCAGCACCTTCACACCCCAGTTCAGCGCGGCTTCGTCAATGGCTTGCACCACCTGGGCGTTGATGATGTCGCGCTCTTCGAAGGTCTTGTCGAGTTCCAGTTTGCCGATCACCGAGCGCAGCGAGGTTTGCGCCAGTTGCGAGATCGCCATGATGTAGTTGCTGGAACCGTAACTGGCGCGCATGGCGTCGGTCACCTGAAAATAGAGAATGCCATCGACTTGCAACTGGGTGTTGTCCCGCGTGATGCAGACCTGGCTGGGAATGTCCAAGGGCACTTCCTTGAGCAGGTGTTTGTAGGCCACCTTGTCAATAAATGGCACCAGAAAATTCAGGCCCGGCATCAGTGTGCCGTTGTACTTGCCAAGCCGTTCAACGACCCAGGCGTGCTGCTGGGGAACGACCTTGACCGATTGGGTGACAAAGATCACCGCGATCACAAACAGGATGACTGCAACTTCCATTTCATTCTCCAAAAAAAACTAACTAGACGATGACCCCGTCACTGCGAGCGTAGCGCGGCAGTCCATGCATTTTTGGCCCATGGATTGCTTCACTTTGTTCGCAATGACGGTCTCTTTCACTTTAAATTCATAACTTTTCTACAACCAGGCGGCTGCCGACCACCTCGACAATGCGATGCAGACCTGGGGCTGACGCCGCGCCTGTGCGCAGCGAGACGCTCCAGGTGGCACCGCGGTATTTGGCGGTGCTGGTGCCATCTTCGTTCCAGGCTTCAATATGCAGGGTTTCCCCGATGTCCAGATTCACATCACGGTTGGCACCTGCTGGCAAAGCCGGCGGCTGGTGCTTTTTATAGCTGCGCCAGGCCACCACAAAACCACCGCCCAGCGCGGCCGCCACCACCAGTTGTACCGGCACTGTCGCCCCCAGGTGGGCGGCGATGGCAGCGCCCGCCAGGCCCAGCGACAACATGAGCAAATAAAAGGTGCCGGTCAGCAGCTCGACGGCAATCACCGCCCCTGCCAATAGCCACCAGATTGTCGAATCCGCCATGTTTGTTTCCATTTGTATAAGTCCTGCCACATTCTGCGGTAAAAGTGCGCGTTCGCAAGTGACGCGACTTGATAAGTCCTTACACTTCGCGCCTATTTCTCACATTTACCGTGTCGCTGGAGTCTGCCATGAAATTTCGCTTTCCGATTGTCATTATTGACGAGGACTACCGCTCTGAAAACACCTCGGGGCTGGGCATCCGCGCGCTGGCGCAGGCGATCGAGTCCGAAGGCTTCGAGGTGCTGGGAACCACCAGCTATGGCGACCTGAGCCAGTTTGCCCAGCAGCAAAGCCGCGCCAGCACCTTTATTTTGTCGATCGACGACGAGGAATTTACGCCCGGCCCCGACCTGGACCCGGCGGTGGTGAACCTGCGCCACTTCATCGAGGAAGTGCGGCGCAAGAACCTGGATGTGCCGATCTACATTTACGGCGAAACCAAGACCAGCCGCCACCTGCCCAATGACATCTTGCGTGAACTACACGGCTTCATCCACATGTTCGAGGACACCCCGGAGTTCATGGCGCGCCACATCATCCGCGAAGCCAAGAGCTACCTCGAAGGCGTGCAGCCGCCGTTTTTCAAGGCTTTGCTCGACTATGCCGAGGACGGTTCGTATTCATGGCACTGCCCCGGTCACTCGGGTGGCGTGGCCTTTCTGAAAAGCCCGGTGGGCCAGATGTACCACCAGTTTTACGGTGAAAACATGCTGCGCGCCGACGTCTGCAACGCGGTCGAAGAGCTCGGCCAGTTGCTCGACCACGATGGCGCCATCGGCAAGAGCGAGCGCAATGCGGCGCGCATTTTCAATGCCGACCACTGCTTTTTTGTCACCAACGGCACCAGTACCAGCAACAAGATGGTCTGGCACCACACCGTGGCGCCAAACGACGTGGTGGTGGTGGACCGCAATTGCCACAAGTCGATCCTGCACGCCATCATCATGACCGGCGCCATTCCGGTGTTTTTGAAGCCCACGCGCAACCACTTCGGCATCATCGGCCCGATCCCAAAAAGCGAGTTCGAGCCCGCCACCATCAAGGCCAAGATCAAGGCCAACCCGCTGATCAAGGCGCATTTGCCCGACATCGACGTCAACCAGATCAAACCGCGCGTGCTGACGCTGACGCAATCGACCTACGACGGCGTGCTGTACAACACCGAAACCGTCAAGAACATGCTCGATGGCTATGTGGAAAACATCCACTTCGACGAGGCCTGGCTGCCACACGCGGCGTTTCATCCGTTTTACGGCACTTACCACGCCATGGGCAAGAACCGGGCGCGGCCGAAAAAGGCCATGGTCTATGCCACCCAGTCGATCCACAAGCTGCTGGCCGGCATCAGCCAGGCCAGCCATGTGCTGGTGCAGGACTCGCAAACCGTCAAGCTCGACAAACACCTGTTCAACGAAGCCTACCTGATGCACACCTCTACCTCCCCACAGTACAGCATCATTGCCAGTTGTGACGTGGCGGCGGCCATGATGGAGCCGCCCGGCGGCACCGCGCTGGTGGAGGAAAGCATTGCCGAGGCGATCGACTTCCGGCGCGCCATGCGCAAGATCGACGAAGAATACGGCGACGACTGGTGGTTCAAGGTCTGGGGCCCGGACAAACTGGTGGAGGAAGGCATTGGCCGCGCCGATGACTGGATCATCAAAGGCGAGTCGCGCACCATCAAGGCGGGTATCAATTGGCACGGCTTTGGCAAGATGGCCACCGGCTTCAACATGCTCGACCCCATTAAATCGACCGTGGTGACCCCCGGCATGGACTTGAATGGCAAGTTTGCCAAAACCGGCATCCCGGCCAGCATCGTCACCAAATTTTTGGCCGAGCACGGCGTGGTGGTCGAAAAAACCGGCCTCTACAGCTTTTTCATCATGTTCACCATCGGCATCACCAAGGGCCGCTGGAACAGCATGTTGACCGCCTTGCAGCAGTTCAAGGACGACTATGCCAAGAACCAGCCGATGTGGCGCATCCTGCCCGAGTTTTGCCAAAAACACGCCAAATATGAAAACATGGGCCTGGCCGACCTGTGCCAGCACATTCACCAGCTTTACGCCAAATACGACATTGCGCGCCTGACCACCGACATGTATTTGAGCGACCTGACGCCGGCCATGAAACCGAGCGACGCCTACGCCCACATCGCCTTGCGGAAAACCGAGCGGGTGGAGATTGATCAACTTGAAGGCCGTGTCACCGTGGGTCTGGTGACACCTTATCCACCGGGCATTCCACTGCTGATTCCGGGTGAAGTGTTCAACAAAAAGATTGTTGATTACCTCAAATTCTCGCGCGAATTCAACCGCCAGTGCCCGGGTTTCGAGACCGACATCCATGGTCTGGTGGAAGAGCAGGGTGCTGACGGGCAGGTGCATTACTACGCCGATTGCGTGAAGGCCTGAAAGTTTGTGGGGCAGACTTCAGTCTGCCAGGTCAACTGAAGTCGACCCCACCAATAAACACAAGTGCAACCCAAGGGTTATCCCCGATTTAAATGGGTTGCACTTTAAATAGAATTAGTGCAACTTGTTTTATGAAAAGTTGCACTCATGGTTACTGTCACGCTTGGCATCAAGGTCGATGAAACCCTCCGAACACGCATCAAGGAGGCCGCTGGCATACAGGGTAAAACCCCGCACTGGCTCATCAAACAGGCGGTCATGCACTATGTCGAGAGCGTCGAGCGTGGGCAATTGCCCCAAGAGGCAACCAAAGGCGCAACCCGTTCAGCCGAAACGCTTGACCTGGATGAACCCGACGAGCTGACAGTACCCGTCGCCACCCCGTTTTCAGCACCGCAACCCTTCCTGGACTGGGCGCAAAACGTGCTGCCGCAGACCGACCTGCGCACTGCCATCACCGCCGCCTGGCACCGTCCCGAGCCCGAATGCCTGCCGCTACTGGTGCAACTGGCCCATGTGACTGATCCGGTACAGCGCGCTGCCATTGAAGACGTTGCTGCCCACCTGGTCAATGGCTTGCGCGCCAACAAGGACAGTGGCGGCGTGGAGGCGCTGGTGCAGGAGTTTTCGCTCTCCAGCCAGGAGGGCGTGGCGCTGATGTGCATGGCCGAGGCGCTGTTGCGCATCCCCGACAACGCCACCCGCGACGCGCTGATTCGCGACAAGATCAGCCATGGCGACTGGCATTCGCACCTGGGCAACTCGCCGTCGATGTTCGTCAACGCCGCCATCTGGGGCCTGATGCTCACCGGCAAGCTGACCGCCACCGCCAGCGAGAAAAGCATGGCCAGCGCGCTGACCAAGCTGATCGGCAAGGGCGGCGAGCCGCTGATCCGTCAGGGCGTGCACCGCGCCATGAAACTGATGGGCGAGCAATTCGTCACCGGGCAAACCATCTCCGAGGCGCTGGCCAACAGCCGTGCGCTGGAGAAAAAAGGCTTTCGTTACTCCTACGACATGCTGGGCGAGGCCGCCACCACCGAGCTTGACGCCGAGCGCTACGTGGCGTCCTACGAGCAGTCGATTCGCGCCATCGGCATGGCGTCCAACGGTCGCGGTATTTTTGAAGGCCCAGGCATCTCGGTCAAGCTGTCGGCGCTGCACACGCGCTACAGCCGGGCCCAGCGCGACCGCGTCATGGGCGAACTGCTGCCGCGCCTGACCAAACTGGCCTTGCTGGCGCGCCAGTACGACATTGCCATCAACATCGACGCCGAGGAATCCGACCGGCTTGAGCTGTCGCTGGACCTGCTCGAGAGCCTGTGTTTCGACCCCAGGCTCAAGGGCTGGAACGGTATCGGCTTTGTGGTGCAGGCTTATCTGAAGCGCTGCCCCTTTGTCATCGACTTTCTGATCGACCTGGCGCGGCGCAGCGGCCACCGCCTGATGATCCGGCTGGTCAAGGGCGCCTACTGGGACGCCGAAATCAAACGCGCCCAGCTCGATGGCCTGGACGGCTACCCGGTGTACACGCGCAAGGTCTATTCCGACGTGGCTTATCTGGCCTGCGCCCGCAAGTTGCTGGCCGTGCCGGACGCGGTCTATCCGCAGTTTGCCACCCACAACGCGCAAACCGTGGCCTCCATCTACCAGATGGCGGGGCAAAATTACTACGCCGGTCAATACGAATTCCAGTGCCTGCACGGCATGGGCGAGCCGCTTTACGAGCAGGTGACCGGCACCGTGGCTGAGGGCAGGCTGGGCCGCCCGTGCCGCATTTACGCACCGGTCGGCACCCATGAGACGCTGCTGGCCTACCTGGTGCGGCGGCTGCTTGAGAACGGCTCCAACTCTTCGTTTGTGAACCGCATTGGCGACCCCAAGGTAAAGGTCGAAGACCTGGTGGCCGACCCGGTGCAGGAGACGCAAGCCATTGAGGCTGAAGCCGGCCAGCTCGGCGCACCGCATCCAAAAATTACCCTGCCGCGCCAGATGTTTGCTGACCTGGGCACTCAGTCACGGCTGAACTCATCGGGCCTGAACCTGGCCAATGAACAGCAACTGGCCTCGCTGGCGGCCGGTTTGCTGCGCAGCACGCAAATCAGCTACACCGCGGCGGCCACCGTGATGGATGCTGCGAGCGGGTTTGCAGGGTCGTTTGTAGGGTCGACTTCAGTCGACCATGGCGGACTGAAGTCCGCCCCACAAACAGCGCAGTCCGACGGCTGGCAAGCAGTGCTGAATCCGGCCGATACACGCGACCAGGTGGGCTGGGTGCGCCCGGCGACAGTGGCAGAGGTGGCTCTGGCAGCCAGCCGCGCCGCCAGTGCTGCGCAAATCTGGCAGGTGACACCGCCGCAGGAGCGCGCCGCCTGCCTGAACCGTGCGGCTGATTTGCTGGAGCAGCGCACGCAAAGCATTTTGGGCCTGATCGTGCGCGAAGCCGGCAAGTCGCTGCCCAACGCCGTGTCCGAAGTGCGTGAGGCGGTGGACTTTTTGCGCTATTACGCAGCGCAGGTGGAGGCCACGTTCGACAACCAGACGCATCGACCCCTGGGCGTGGTGCTGTGCATCAGCCCCTGGAATTTCCCGCTGGCCATCTTTGCGGGCCAGGTGGCGGCGGCGCTGGCCAGTGGCAACTGCGTGCTGGCCAAACCAGCCGAACAAACGCCGCTGGTGGCCGATCTGATGGTCAAGCTGCTGCACCAGGCCGGCGTGCCGCTGGACGCCGTGCAACTGGTGCCCGGCACCGGTGAAGTGGTGGGTGCTGCGCTGGTGGCGCACCCGCAGGTGGCGGGTGTGATGTTTACCGGCTCGACTGAAGTGGCGCGGCTGATCGCGCAAACCCTCTCAAAACGGCTGAGCCTGCAGGGCCGCAGCATCCCGCTGATTGCCGAGACCGGCGGCCAGAACGCCATGGTGGTCGATTCATCGGCCCTGGCCGAGCAGGTGGTGGGCGACGTGCTGGCGTCGGCCTTTGATTCGGCCGGCCAGCGCTGCTCTGCCTTGCGCCTGTTGTGCGTCCAGGAGGACGTGGCCGAGCGCGTGCTGGGCATGATCAAGCAGGCCATGCGCGAGTGGGTGATGGGCAACCCCGACCGCATGCACACCGACATCGGGCCGGTGATCGACGAAGATGCACGCGTGCAAATCGAGCAGCACATTGCGCGCATGCAGGCCGACGGCCAGCCGGTCACGCGCATGGCGCGCGACGAAAGCGATGGCCAGGGCCACTTTGTGATGCCCACGCTGATCGAAATCGACCGCATCGAGCGCCTGCAGCGCGAAGTGTTCGGCCCGGTGCTGCATGTGCTGCGCTACCGGCGCGACGACCTCGACAAGGTGTTGGACGCCATCAACGCCACCGGCTACGGCCTGACTTTTGGCGTGCACAGCCGCATCGATGAAACCATTGCCCAGGTCACGCAAAAAGTGCAGGCCGGCAATATCTATGTCAACCGCAATGTGATTGGCGCCGTGGTCGGCGTGCAGCCGTTTGGCGGCATGGGCCTGTCGGGCACCGGCCCCAAGGCAGGCGGCCCGCTTTATTTGTACCGTTTGCTGCAAGCCAGCGATGCGCAGAACAACCCCGGCCTGACCGCACTGAAAGTTTCTCCTGCCGTGCGGGCGCTGGTGCCTGCCCCGGCCGAGCGTCACCTGGCTGAGCCCGCCAGTTTGCAAGCTTTGCAGCTGCTGCTGGCGAGCTTGCAAGGGCCCGCATTGGTAGAACCTCAAGGCGCATTAAGCAGTCTGGATGCCGCGCAGGGCGCACTCGCCTGCGAAGCTTA
The DNA here is from genome assembly GCA_002842265.1 of Betaproteobacteria bacterium HGW-Betaproteobacteria-18. Classification (GTDB taxonomy): domain Bacteria; phylum Pseudomonadota; class Gammaproteobacteria; order Burkholderiales; family Burkholderiaceae_C; genus Rhodoferax. The sequence continues at coordinate 8,679 of PHCO01000046.1, forward strand.
TCTGGCGGTCAGTGTGCTCGGGCAAGCCTTCAAGCTGCCCGGCCCCACGGGTGAATTGAACCGCTACCAATTGCTGCCGCGCGGCGCCGTCCGGGCCGTGCCGCTCACGGCCCTTGGGCTCCTGCATCAGGTAGCTGCAGCTTTGGCCAGCGGCAACCCCTGCTGGATCGAAACGCCCGCCAGCGACAGCGCCGTGGCACGCTTGCTGGAGACGCTGCCGGTCGAGGTCAAGCGCCTGGTGCAGTGCCGCAGCGCCGAGCAATGGCACAGTGACACGCATCTGAGCGCCATGCTGTTCGAAGGTGATGGCGACGCCCTGCAGGCCCTGTTGCCGAAAGTGGCGCAGCGCTCAGGTGCCATCGTTCGCATTGAAAGTTTGTCAACGGCGCAGCTGACCGATGGTGCACACTACGACCTGAGCGCCCTGATGCACGAGCAGAGCATCAGCACCAACACGGCGGCCGCGGGCGGCAATGCGCAGCTCATGACCATGGGTTGATCTTTATAAAGAAGGAGACATTGATGACATTCAAGACACCACCATGAGACCGCGTGTGACATCAGCCTTGAAACCGACTGCGTCATTGCATGAACCAACTTCGTCATTGCGAACGCAGTGAAGCAATCCATGACTTCCGACTGCATGGACTGCCGCGCTACGCTTTCCATGAACACAGCGTTTGGGCTTGTTGTGGGGTCGACTTCAGTCGACCATGGTGGACTGAAGTCCGCCCCACAGGGTTCAAGGTCCGTGTGCGGTATCGGACCCGATTCGGGCGGCTCGCAATGACGGCTATCCTTCACGTTTTTTTAATTTTTACTTTTCAGGAAACCCCTATGAAACTCACCTCCACACTTTTGCCCCTGATGGGCGCCTTGACCCTGGCTTTTACCAGCCAGGCCTCCGCCCAGGAACAAACGGTTGTCATCGGCCTCACCGGCCCCTTGTCGGGCGCCAACGCCTTTGCCGGCAAGGACAACGAAAACGGCGTGCGCCTGGCCGTTGAAGACCTCAACAGCAAGAAAATCACGGTCGGTGGCAAAACACTTAAATTTGTACTGCAATCCGAAGATGACCAGTGCGACCCCAAAACCGGCGTGCAGGTTGCGCAAAAATTTGTTGATGGCGGCGTCAAGTTCGTCATGGGTCCCTATTGCTCGGGTGTGGCGGTTCCCGCCTCGCGGATTTATAACGAAGGTGGCACCATGCTGTCCACTGTCGGCACCAACCCCAAAGTCACCCTGGGCGGCTACAAAAACCTGTTCCGCATCATTGCCAGCGACAACCAGATTGGTGCCAGCATGGCATCCTATGCGTCCAAGGTACTCAAGCTCAAAACCGTGGCCGTGATTGACGACCGCACTGCTTTTGGCCAGGGCGTGGCCGAGGAATTTACCAAGGAAGCTGACAAACTGGGCCTGACCGTGGTGGCCAAGGAGTTCACCACCGACAAGGCCACCGACTTCACCGCCATCCTGACCAGCCTGAAGGCCAAAAAACCCGAAGCCATTTTCTTTGGCGGTTATGCCCCGCAAGCCGGCCCGATGACACGCCAGATGAAGCAACTCGCCGTCAAAGCCAAATTGCTGGGCGGTGACACCCTGTGCAGCCCCGAAATGGGCAAGCTCGGCGGTGATGCGGTCAACGACGTGGTGTTCTGCGCGCAGGGCGGCTGGATCCTGGACAAGACCGCCGCTGGACCGGCTTTCAAAGCCAAATACAAACAACGTTACAACCAGGATGCCGACGTCTATGCCGCACCGTTTTATGACCAGACCATGTTGATCGGCGAGTCAATCCAGAAAGCCGGTTCACTGGACCCGGACAAAGTGGGCGCTGTCATCTACAAAGCCAGCTACAAGGGCATCATGGGCACCTACGCCTACGACGACAAGGGCAACATGAAGCAGGCCCCGATCACGGTCTATACATTCAAGAACGCCGCGCCGGTGCCGTTGGCAAGCTACTGAGCCGGATTTTGGTAGGCGTGTCTTTGTGGGGTCGACTTCAGTCGACCATGGCGGACTGAAGTCCGCCCCACACAAGTCCGCCCCACAAAACAGCTCATTTCATCATCCAAGCATGACCGGGATGCGCTGGCGGCCAAAGTGGCCGCAGCTTGCATCGAAGCGGCCGGCTACGGCCGTGCCGCAGTCCGGGCAACGGCCATCGGCGGTGAGCCGGTAGTCGTTGATCTGGTACCAGTCGCGCACGATCAGCGGCGCCTTGCAGTTCGGGCAAAAGGTGGTGTCGCCCTCGATATTGTGGACATTGCCGGTATAAACGTAGTGCAGCCCCTGCTGCAAGGCGATGTTGCGGGCGCGCACCAGCGTAGCGACGGGCGTGGCGGGCACGTCCATCATTTTGAAGTCGGGGTGGAACGCCGAGAAGTGCAGCGGCACGTCGGCCCCGAGTTCCTTTTTGATCCAGCCGCACATGGCCGTGAGCTCCTCGTCCGAGTCGTTGCGCCCCGGGATCAGCAGGGTGGTGAGTTCCAGCCAGACTTTGGTTTCGTGCTTCAGATAGAGCAAGGTGTCAAGCACCGGCTGCAGGTGCGCACTGGTGAGCTTGAAGTAAAAGTCTTCGGTGAACGCCTTCAGGTCCATATTGGCGGCGTCCATCTTGGCGAAAAATTCACGCCGTGGCTGCTCATGGATGTAGCCCGCCGTGACCGCCACGGTCTGGATGCCCAGCGCGTGGCAGGCGTCGGCCGTGTCCATGGCGTACTCGGCAAAAATCACCGGGTCGTTGTAGGTAAAGGCCACACTCTTGCAGCCATGCTCGCGCGCCGCGTTGGCGATGGCCTCAGGCGAGGCCTGATCCATCAGGCTGTCCATGTCGTGTGACTTGCTGATGTCCCAGTTCTGGCAGAACTTGCAGGCCAGGTTGCAGCCCGCCGTGCCAAACGAAAACACGCTGCTGCCGGGGTAAAAGTTATTCAACGGCTTTTTCTCGATCGGGTCGATGCAAAAGCCCGAGGAGCGCCCATAGGTGGTCAGAATCATCTGCTCACCCTGGCGCATGCGCACAAAACAGGCGCCGCGCTGTTCATCGTGCAGTTTGCAGTCGCGCGGACACAGGTCGCACTGCAGGCGGCCGTCCGCGATTTTGTGCCAGTACCTGGCGGGATAGTTGGATACCTTCACCTTCATGATGCCTCCTCGACTTCCTTGAATTTGCTCACCGTATAACGTTGCAGCCGAATCTCTGCCGCCCAAAAATCAGGCGCCAACCCGGCCTTGTGTTTCAGGTGGGCCATGAACAGCCGGGCGTCGGGCAATTGCTCCCACACCTGCGGCAAAAAGGTGCTGCGGTAATGCCCGAACTCAAAAACCACACCATCCACGCCCGGGCGCAGTTGTGCCAGCGCATCGGCTTCAGAAGCAAACGGCAAGGGCTGCATTGCAGAGAGTACCGAGACTTCAATGGTGGTGATATCAAGCTCCAGCAAGGTCAACGGGGCAAAGCGCGGATCATGCAGGGCGGCGGCAATGGCGTTGGCCTGGATGTCTTTGATGAGCGGTCGGTGCGCCTGCAGCGAGCCAATGCAGCCGCGCAGTTGCCCCTGCTGGTTCAATGTGACAAAACTGGCCCCCGAGGCTTGCAGCACATCGGCCGCACCGCCCGTCGGCTCGGGCAGCGCCACAACTTGCCCCAGCACGTTCGAGATGGCCGCGCGGGCGATTTGTAACAGCAGTTGGCCGTGCGCGCCTTGTAATGCGGGGTCAGTGCGCATGCTTTTCTCCCGGTGTGAAGGCCAGCGCCGCATAACCCACCACACGCTCCTTGTCACCCGCCGTGTCACCCGAATTGCACAGCCCCAGCAGTTGCGCTTTAAGGTGATGCCGCTGGGCGGCCAACAATAAACCGTTGACGGGCGTGGCGCCACAAGCCTGCTGATGGTCCAAAACTGGCTGTAACTGCAGCATGCCGTGCACCGTCTCGCTGTCCACGGCCTGGGCGGTGGCGTAGGGCAAAAAGTGCGACAGGTCGGAGCTGATCACGATCAGCGTCTCGTCGCCGCCCCAGAGCACGTCGAGCACCTGGGCCACCTCGGCCGGGGTGGCATCGCCCACCGCCAGCGGCAGCAGTTTGAAATCATCGAGCGCCAACTGCAAAAAGGGCAGTTGCACCTCCAGCGAATGTTCCTGCGCGTGGGCGGCCGGGCTCACCACCACCTGGCGCAGCGACCGGATGGCCGACACCGCGTCCTGATCGATCTCGATCTCACCCAAAGGCGTGGCAAAAAAGTCAGCGCCGGGCAGGGCCAGGCCGCGCACCGGCACCCGGTGCACCGGCCCCAGCAACACTACCCGCCGGATGCTTTGGCGCACGTCGGCGAGCTGGGCATAGGCCTGCGCTGCGGTGGAGCCGGAGTAGATGTAGCCCGCATGGGGCACGATCAGGGCTTTGGGCGGCGGGGCGGGCGTGCTGGCAGCGTCTGGCTTGGCCGATGCCAGCATGGCTAATACGTCGTGTGACAGGGTTGATCTGTGCCCCGGGTAAAAAGCTCCGGCGACAGCGGGCGGACGGACTTGGTGCATAGGCACTCCCTTTGTTTAAGAAATGAATCTTGGGAAGACATATTGGGTTGACTGCTGGCAAATCAAGTCAGATTTAGTGACGCATACGTCATCTGCGAAGACGGAGCATTGAAATCATCAAATTCAAGCGGCTATCGAAGTATTTGCAGTCAGAAACCACCCGTGCTGGGCATGCCTCATCGCATATGATGCAAAAAAGCAAGGCCAAGAAAGCAGTAATGCGCGAGGGGTGGCCTTCACCAAGGTCAACCAGCGTGATCATGCGCAGTTCAATAAATATGATTCAAGCCGTGAACGAAATTTATCCAATCAGATGTTCTTTCTGCACTCTTCCGTCGGAGAGGATCATTGACGAAAACAGCACCGTGATTGCAATCAGGGATGGCTATCCAGTTTCTCCAGGGCACACCTTACTGATAACGAAGCGGCACATTGGTTCGTTTTTCGACCTGACAGAGTCGGAACGCAGCGACATCCTTGCCTTGCTGAATCGTGCCAAGTTGGCCGTTGATAATGAATTCCAGCCACAGGGTTACAACATCGGCATCAATGACGGGCCCTGTGCAGGGCAGACCGTGCCCCATTTGCATGTGCATTTGATACCAAGATACGCCGGTGATTTACTGGATCCTAGAGGAGGGGTACGCTGGGTGCTACCGGAGAAAGCAAAGTATTGGCCATGACGCAGGACGAAGTTGTTCAAGCATTCAATGCCATTCGCGTTTGGCATAACGGCGACCGACGCGCGGTGCATAAACCATTGCTGGTGTTGCTCGCACTCTCCCGGGTTAACGCGTCTGCACCGCAAACGATCGATTGGAATGACGCAGAGCCCTTACTCAAAGAGTTGCTGGAAGAATTCGGGCCGGATGGCTCGGCCAGTACTCGGCATTACCCGTTTTGGCATTTGCAGACCGATGGGCTGTGGCAACTTGCAGGACCGGCATACATTCTGAATCGTCCGGCTGGCTCAGCACCGACGCTGACCGAACTGCGGCAAAACCATGTGCACGGTGGCTTTCCCTTGGCAATCTACAGCGCGCTGAAGGCTGATTCCGAACTCATTGCGACCATTGCGCAACGAATTGTGGAGGCGCATTTTCCAGAATCCATTCGGCAGGATGTGCTTGATGCAGTGGGACTGGCGGGCGCAGAATCGCCAACATCTTCCGGCGATCCGCAAAGACGTCGCAATCCTGCTTTTCGCACCAAAGTGCTGCTGGCCTATCAGTACCGCTGTGCTGTTTGTGGGCACGATCTACGCATGGGCCAACAGTCTATCGGGCTGGAAGCGGCACATATCAAGTGGTTCCAGGCCCACGGTGCGGACGAGGTGCCCAATGGCATTGCCATGTGCTCGCTGCACCACAAAGTATTTGACCTGGGGGCGTTCAAGATATTGCCTGAAACCTACCAGATGGTTTTCAGCCAGCACCTCAATGGCAGCGAGGCGGCGTCACAACGGATGTTGGCCTACCACGGCTGTGGAATGATCCTGCCACAAGCCAAAGAGTATTTACCGCATTCAGCAAATCTGGACTGGCATGCCAAACAAGTGTTCAAAAATCCCGCACGGCCGGACTGATGCCGAGGGTTTGATGCCATCGAAGCCGGGATCAATCAAAGCTTGCATCAACTTGATGCCAGGCGCGGCGCAATTGTTGACCAGTCGTCGCTCGAAGTGACCCGCTCCAGCGCCTGTTGAACGCTGCAAATGGTGGCAAAGCGGTCTTTGAGTAAGGCCGCGGTGCGCGCCTTGATGTCTGCCGCTGTCAGCACCGAGCCGTCCAGATGCTGCATGTCCCAGGTCAGGGTGGCATCCAGACAAAAGTCCACGCGCCAGCCCAGGTCGGAGGCATGGCGGGTGGTGGTTTCGCAGCATTGCTCGGTGCGAATGCCGTTGATGATCAGTTTTTGAATTTTTAAAGACTAAAACGTCAATATAAGAAAATAATAAATGTCTAAAATGACGTTTTAAGTAAATTAAATCAAAACATGGCATCCAGACTCGACATCCCCTTGCATGAAGTTCAGCGTCGCTTCAACCTGGACAACCCCTGGTGGCGCGCCGGGCAGGGCATTGATACCCAAGAAGAGGCCTGGCCGCGCCGCGCCTACTTTGAGCCCTTTGCCCATTTGGCGCTGCAGACATCCGTCAAGCGTGCCGTGGTGCTGATTGGCCCCAGGCGTGTCGGCAAAACTGTCATGCTCAAGCATCTGGTGGCCCGGCTGCTGGGCACCTCAGGGGTGGTGGGCACCCAGGTGCTGTATGTGTCGCTCGACACGCCGCTGTACTCCGGCCGCTCTCTGGAAAGCCTGGTGCAGCAATTCATCGAGCTGCAAGCGCATCCGCCGGGCCAGCCCTTGTGGGTCATGTTTGATGAGGTGCAGTACCTCAAGGACTGGGAGGTTCACCTCAAGTCGCTGGTGGACAGCTACCCGCATATCCGATTTTTGGCCAGTGGCTCGGCTGCGGCTGCGCTGCGCATGAAAAGCCGTGAGTCAGGCGCAGGCCGGTTCACGGAATTCATCCTGCCGCCGCTCACCTTTGCCGAATACCTGCAATTTGCCGGTCTTGAGTCCAGCCTCATTACCGAGCGGCCCGAATCCAACGCACAGCCCGGTGCTTACCACGCGCCTGACATCGATGGTCTGAACCTTGAGTTTGTCAATTACCTCAATTACGGCGGCTTCCCCGAGGCCGTCATGAATCCGGCTGTGCGCGCCAACCCGGCGCGCTTTTTGCGCCAGGACATAGTTGACAAGGTGATGCTCAAAGACCTGCCAAGCCTGTACGGCATTGGCGACACGCAAGAGCTCAACCGTTTTTTCAACGTGCTGGCCTTCAACACCGGCAACGAGGTCAGCCTGGAAGAGCTCAGCAAACACGCGGGCATCACCAAGGCGCGGCTGGCGGACTACCTCGAATACATGGAGGCCGCCTACCTGATACGGCGCGTGCAGCGTATCGACGACAACGCCAGGCGCCTGCTGCGCGCGCGCACCTTCAAGGTCTATCTGACCAACCCATCCATGCGCGCAGCGCTGTTTGGCATGGTGACCGCCAGCGACGAGGCCATGGACCGTCTGGCTGAAACCGCCGTCTGGAGCCAGTGGCTGCACAGTGCTGCAATGAGCAGCGCGCTGCACTACGCCCGCTGGCGCGAAGGCCGTCAAGACCTGGAAGTTGACCTGGTAGCGCTTGACCCCAGCACCCAAAAGCCCAGCTTTGCCGTCGAGGTTAAATGGACTGACCGCACCCCCCAGGCCTTGGGTGAATTGCGCGGCCTGCATACCTTGGCGCTCAAGCACCCCTTGAGTCGCACGCCGCTGGTCACCACCCGCAGTTACAGCGGCCGCGCCACGCTGGACGGCATGGCCATTGACTTCATGCCGGTGGCGTTGTACTGCTACACCATTGCCCGCCAGGTGCTGGTTTCTTAGCTCTTTGCTCCCGCCAATGCCTGCGGCACGCTGCAAATGGTGGCAAAACGGTCTTTCAGCACAGTGGCGGTGCGCGCCTTGATGTCTGCCGCCGCCAAGACGGTACCGTCCAGATGCTGCAT
>PHCO01000305.1 GCA_002842265.1 Betaproteobacteria bacterium HGW-Betaproteobacteria-18
CCCAACATGGCCAACTGGATCGCGCCTTCGCTCAACGAAGAAGAACTGGACAAGCGCATCGCCGAGCTCAAGGCGGTGCATTTCTGGCTTGATCAAAACGCCAAGGCGCTGGGCGCCACGGTGCAGGCGCTTGAAGTGCAAAAATTGACGCTGGCTACGCTGAAGGGCATGAATTTCAACATCGGTGATGTGGCCAACGCGTTCAAACTCAAGGCCGCTGACACGGTGGCATCCGGCGTACAAAAGGTCACGGAAAAAGCCGCAGCCACGGTCCAGACGGTGGCTGAAGTGGCTGGAAAAACCGAAGAAGTGGCCAAAAAAGTAAGTGATGCCGTCAAACCGGCGGCTTCCGCAGCAGCGGCGGGTATGGTTGACCCGATGCAGTTGTGGACGGCGCTGACCCAGCAGTTCCAGCACATCGCCGCCGGCGCCATGAAGGAAGCCAGCAAAGCAAGCGCCATGGACATGGGCAAGAACCTGGCCAAAGGGGTGATCAGGGAAACGGTCAAGGCGGCCAAAAAGGTGCCCGCCAAAAAAACAGCAGCCAAAAAAGTGTCGGCCAAAGCGGTCAGGAAAGTGGCTGGCAAAACCAGCACGCGCAGCTGATAAAACCATGGCTGTGAATCGCAGGGCAGGGTTATGAAATTGTTCCCTTACGCGCACGCCACCCACCCGCAGTGGGGCATGGCGGCCAATCTGGCGCTGGCGCAGTTGCGCGCCCAGATGGCGCTGCACGGCTATGCCAGCAGCCCGACGCTGGCGCTGCTCTACATCACCGACCACTACGCGGCCCATGCGCAGGCCATTCTGGAGCACCTGAGCGCCGAGCTGCCCGAAATCACCGACTGGTCTGGCACGGTGGGTGTGGGCATTGCGTCCAACAACGTCGAATATTTTGACGAACCCGCGCTCGCTGTGATGCTGCTGGAGTTACCCAGCGATCAGTACCGTGTTTTCTCCGGCGTGGCCCCGCTGGGGCTGACGTTCGAGGTGAACACCGCGCTGGTACATGCCGATGGCCACACGCCCGACGTGGCGGAGCTGATTGAAGAATTGGCACAACGCACCGATTCGGGTTATGTCTTTGGCGGCCTCGCTTCCAGTCGGGGCGCCACGGTGCAGTTTGCCGTGGCCGCTGACGGCAACGTCAAAGGCCAGGGCGCGGCAAGCGGCGTGTTCAGCGGTGGCTTGAGTGGTGTCGCTTTTGGCCCCGAGGTGACCTTGGTGTCGCGCGTCACACAAGGCTGCCTGCCCATCAACCGGGCCCACAAGGTCACCAGCGCCGAGCGCAATGTGGTGCTCACGCTGGACGGCGAGCCTGCTTTGCAGGTGATGCTGCGCGAGTTGAACGTGACCATGGATGAGCCGCGCGAAGCGCTGCAAGCCGTGCGCGCCACGCTGGTCGGTTTGACCGAGCCGGCCACCCTGGCCGATGCGCCGCAAACCGTGACGCGCACCGGCAACTTCGGCCCCGATGTGCTGGTGCGCCACATCATCGGCCTGGACCCCGCACGCGCCGGTGTGGCGGTGGCCGATGTGGTCACAGAGGGCATGGAACTCGCCTTTTGCCAGCGCAACGTGCAGGCTGCGCGTGCCGATCTGATGCGGGTCTGCGCTGAAATTCGTGAGGAACTGGAGCCGCAGGAACAGGCGCTGGAAACCGCCACCGCTGTGGCGCAGTCCGAAATCGATGCCGCGCCGCATGCCGCGCGCGGCATTGCCGGGGCTATTTACGTGAGCTGCACCGGGCGTGGTGGCGCCCATTTTGGTGGTCCCAGCGCCGAGCTGCAAATCATCCGCCGCGCCTTGGGCGACGTGCCGCTGGTGGGTTTTTTTGCCGGCGGCGAAATCGCTCGCCATCACCTGTATGGCTACACCGGCGTGCTGACGGTTTTTACCGGCAAATAGGGCGCTTTCCATGAACAGCCCCGTCATTGCGCAGTGAAGCAATCCATGACTTCCCGCTACATGGATCGCCACGGCCTGCGGCCTTTCCATGAACACAGCGTTTGGGCTTGTTGTGGGGTCGACTTCAGTCGACCATGGCGGACTGAAGTCCGCCCCACAGGGTTCAAGGTCCGTGTGCGG
>PHCO01000047.1 GCA_002842265.1 Betaproteobacteria bacterium HGW-Betaproteobacteria-18
CTCGCAAATGGTTTGACAAACACGGCATGACCGAATTGGTCAATGATGTGGTCAGCCGCTGCCCGACCAAAGCCATCATGCTCAAAGAAGTCAAAGCCGTGTCCGCAGGTGCCAAGATTTCCAGCGTGGCCGTCAACGACACCCATTGCCTTGAAATCGACAACAGTAACTGCGTGCGTTGCATGCACTGCATCAACGTCATGACCGGGGCGCTTGCCACGGGTGTGGATACAGGGGTGACGGTGTTGATGGGTGGCAAAAGCACTCTCAAGATCGGCGGTTTGATGGGCACGGTGATCATCCCATTCAAGTCCATGAAGACCGAAGAAGACTATCAATGGCTGGTTGAACACGCTCAGAAGGCCATTGATTTCTTTGCTGAAAACGCACTCGAACACGAACGTACCGGCGAGATGATCGAGCGCATTGGCTTGGTCAACTACCTCGAAGGTCTTGAGGTTGAGATTGAGCCCAGCATGGTGTCCACCCCGCGTACCAACCCCTACGTCCGCACCGACGGCTGGGACGACGAAGTGGCCAAAATCAACGCCCGCAAAGCGGCGGCCTGAAACCAGCTTGTTCTTGATAACTGATTAAGAAAGATAACCATGGCAACTATGCGCACCCCCATTGAGAGCGGCGTACCTGACAACAAGCAGTACCTGCATCCGTTGATGGCCAAGAATTACGGCAATTGGAAGTACCACGACCGGCCACGTCCTGGCGTCTTGCACCACGTCGCGCACAGCGGCGACCAAATCTGGACGGTGCGTGCCGGCACGCAACGGCAGATGGATTTGTTCACGATTCGCAAGCTGTGCGACATCGCCGACAACTTTGCCGATGGGTATGTCCGTTTCACGATTCGCTCCAACATTGAGTACATGGTGTCTGACCCGGCCCGCGTTGAACCGCTGGTTGAAGCGCTGACAAACAACGGCTTTCCGGTAGGTGGCACGGGGAACTCGGTATCTTCTATTTCGCACACCCAGGGCTGGTTGCACTGCGATATTCCGGGCACGGATGCCTCGGGCGCCGTGAAGGCCCTGATGGATGACCTGCACGCCGAGTTCATCAAGGAAGAGATGCCCAACCGCGTTCACTTGTCCACCTCATGCTGCGAGATCAACTGCGGCGGCCAGGCCGACATCGCAATCATCATGCAGCACACCAAACCGCCCAAGATCAATCACGATCTGGTGGCCAATATGTGCGAACGACCGACCGTGGTGGCACGCTGCCCGGTGGCCGCTATCCGGCCGGCCATGGTCAACGGCAAGCCGTCGCTTGAAATTGACGAAACCAAATGCATGTGCTGCGGCGCCTGCTACCCACCCTGCCCGCCGATGCAGATCAATGATCCCGAGCACAGCAAACTGGCCATCTGGGTGGGCGGCAAAAATTCCAACGCCCGCGGCAAGCCCACCTTCATGAAAATGGTGGCCTCCGGCCTGCCCAACAACCCACCGCGCTGGCCCGAGGTCTCAGCGGTCGTCAAGAAGATCCTGTACACGTACAAGGAAGATGGACGCTCCTGGGAACGGTTGTCAGATTGGATCGAGCGTATTGGCTGGCCGCAATTCTTTGAAAAATGCGACTTGCCATTTACCAAATACCTGATCGATGACTGGCGCGGATCGCGCTCCAGCTTGAACGCCTCGACCCATATCCGTTTTTAATTTGATCCTGGAATTGAGCTCACCATGAAATACGGTTTACTTGTCAGCGAGGGTCCTTACACGCACCAGGCGTCCGACAGCGCCTATCAATTTGTCGTGGCTGCGTTAGCCAAAGGGCATGAGATTCAGCGCATTTTTTTCTACCACGACGGTGTCAACAATGCGACCCGACTGACGGAGCCGCCACAAGATGATCGCCATGTCGTGAACCGTTGGTCAGCGCTGGCTGCCGCCAACAAGGTGGACCTGGTGGTGTGTGTGGCCGCTGCGCTGCGCCGAGGGATCAAAGAAGAAGTGTTGGCACCGGGATTTCGCATCTCGGGTCTGGGCCAATTGATAGACAGCGGGATCAAATCCGATCGCCTGGTCGTATTTGGCGACTAATCCATTCAACAAAGACACCCAAAATGAGTGAAGAGAATACAAGCCCGGCCAGTGGGCCCAAGATCAAGAAGTTCATGATCGTCAATCGCAAGGCGCCTTACGGAACGATCTACGCGCTGGAGAGTTTGGAAGTCGTTTTGATTGCGGCTACTTTTGATCAGGACGTGAGCCTGGTTTTCATCGATGACGGGGTCTATGAACTGGTCAAAGGGCAGCAAACCAAGAGTATCGGCATGAAGAATTTTTCGCCCAGCTACCGCGCGCTGGAAGACTACGATGTCGAAAAACTTTATGTGGATCAAGCGTCGCTGGATCAGCGCGGCCTGACCGAAAGTGACCTCCTGGTGCCCGTCGCTGTACTTGACGCCCAGCAAATGGGTCAGCTTATGGCGCAACAAGACGTGATCCTGAGCTTTTGACGACGAGTACCAACCCATGTTGCACATCATTAATAAATCACCCTTTGAAACCAGCACCCTGGACACCTGTTTGCGCATGGCTCAACCCGGCCACGCGTTGCTCCTGATTGAAGACGGCGTTTACGCCGCGACGGCGGGCAGCGCCACCGAAGAGCGTGTGCGCCAAGCCTGCACCACGCTCATGGTCTATGCGCTACAACCCGACATGGATGCCCGCGGCGTCACCAGCAAGCTCGTCGATGGCGTAACCTTGGTGGACTACAGCGGTTTTGTGGATTTGACTGAGAGATACGACACCTCGCACTCCTGGCTGTGAGATGGGTAGTGTGAAGTAATAAATTTTTACCTGGAGATAAACATGAGCTTTGAAATTAATGGCAAGACCTACGAAACTGACGAAGAAGGCTACCTGCTGAATCTGGCCGAATGGACTCCCGAGGCGGCCGATCACCTGGCCGAAGAGGAAAAAGTCGGCCTCACCGACAACCACTGGGAAGTCATCAATTTCTTGCGCGAGTACTACAACGAGTACCAGATTGCGCCGGCGGTGCGCGTGCTGACAAAAGCGATAGGCAAGAGGTTTGGCGAGGAAAAAGGCAACAGCAAATACCTGTATGACCTGTTCCCTTACGGCCCGGCCAAACAGGCTTGCAAAATTGCCGGTCTGCCCAAACCCACAGGCTGCATTTGATCTGAACTGTAGGCCCAGACCATGTCAATGTTGACAATTCTTTTTACGGTTTTGCTTTACGCCGCCAGCGGCGTATTCGTTATTGGTCTGGCCCGCAAAATTCGCTGCTACGCCAAAACCCCGGCACCGTTGAAGATTCCAACCACCCCGGCGCCGCTCACTGCGGCGGGGGTGAGATGGCGCATGGCACGGGAGGTATTTTTGTTCGAAAGCCTGTTCAAGTCGAACAAATGGACCTGGATTTTGGGTTGGGCCTTTCATGTGACGCTGCTGCTGGTCGTGTTACGTCACTTGCGCTACTTCCAGGAGCCGGTGTGGCTGCCGGTGGTGTTGATTCAATCGTTTGGCACGGGTGCCGGGTTTGCCATGCTGGCGGCGCTGGCCGGGTTGTGGGCACGGCGCTGGCTGGTTGACCGTGTCCGCTACATTTCGACGCCCTCCGATCATCTGATGCTGGCGCTGCTACTGAGCATCGGACTGAGTGGTCTGGTCATGCGCTTCTTGGTCCCCACCGATGTTCTGGCGGTGAAGGCTTTTATGCTTGGTTTGATGCGCCTTGATTGGCAAGCTTTGCCTGCCGACCCGGTGTTGTTGGTGCATTTGGCGCTGGTGGCCTTGCTTATGATCATTTTCCCCATCAGCAAGCTGTTGCATGCGCCCGGACTGTTCTTCAGTCCGACCCGCAACCAGGCTGATGACGCCCGTGAAGTTCGCCACATATCCGCTTGGGCTGCCACGCTGGACAAAAAAGCTTAAGAACCGATACCATCATGGCTACAGCTGCGTTCGAAACCCCGAAGCTCAAAAGCTACCCGGTCATTCCCCTGGTGCAGGTGGGTGCGATGTCGCACATCAAGTCATTTCCGGCGGCCGCACCGATACAAAAGGCGCTTGGATTCCCGGAGGCATTGGTCGATGACTGGCAAGCCAAAGTGATCGCCAAAATGGGCGAGTTGCTGGGCAAGTACCGCTCCCTTCAGGTGTACATGGATGCCTGCGTGCACTGCGGAGCCTGTTCCGACAAATGCCACTATTTTCTGGGCACGGCAGACCCGAAGAACATGCCGGTGGCGCGTCAGGATTTGATGCGCAAAATCTACCGTCGCTACTTCACATTTGCCGGCAAACACTTCCCCAAACTGGTGGGGGCCGTGGACTTGACCCGTGAAGTGCTGGACGAGTGGTACAACTATTTCAATCAATGCTCGGAGTGCCGCCGTTGCTCGGTGTTTTGCCCTTATGGCATCGACACCGCTGAAGTGACCATGGCGGCCCGCGAGATCATGGACTCCATTGGCTTGGGGCAAAAATATACCAACGAAATCATCGGCAAAGTCCACCACATCGGCAACAACCTGGGCATGCCCGGGCCGGCACTGCGCAATACGCTTGAAGGCGTGGAAGAAGACACCAGGGACGAAACCGGTCTCGACATCAAATTCCCGCTGGACGTCAAGGGGGCCGAGGTTCTGTTTATCACCCCTTCGGCCGATTTTTTTGCCGAACCTCACATTGAAAGCCTGATCGGTTACGCCAAGGTGTTCCACGCCGCAGGCATCAGTTGGACCATGAGTTCACACGCTTCGGAGGCCGGCAACTTTGGCATGTTTATTGGCAGCTACGAGAACATGCGCAAGGTCGCTTTGCGGGTGCGCGAAGCCGCCCTGGAACTCGGCGTCAAGCGCATCGTCGTCGGTGAGTGCGGCCACGCCTGGCGGGTTGCCTACAGTTTCTGGAACACCTTGATTGGCCCGTTTGATTACCTCGATCCACGCTACCCGGTGCCGCAGCACATCTGCGAGTTCACTGACGACCTGATTCAGCGCGGCGCGTTGCAGTTCGACAAGGAAGCCAACGACGACCGCATCATCACCTTTCACGATTCCTGCAATGTGGCGCGGGGCTCGC
This sequence comes from Betaproteobacteria bacterium HGW-Betaproteobacteria-18, assembly GCA_002842265.1. Lineage (GTDB taxonomy): Bacteria > Pseudomonadota > Gammaproteobacteria > Burkholderiales > Burkholderiaceae_C > Rhodoferax. The sequence goes on from PHCO01000047.1 coordinate 5,082, forward strand.
GCATGGGCAATATGCCCGGGGGTCAGTTCATCATTCCACGCCGCATCATTACGTCTGTGGCCAACCACTTCCACGACATGGCACCACAAACCATCCACGAAAACACATTCTGTTGTGGCGGTGGTGGCGGTCTGCTCACCGACGACTTGATGGAATTGCGCGTCAAGGGTGCGGTGCCGCGTCTGGAAGCCTTAAAGAATGTGGTGGATGACCATGGCGTGAATTTCATGGTCATGATCTGCGCCATTTGCAAGTCCCAATTCACCAAGGTGCTGCCCTACTACGGCTTCAACATGAGCATGGTGGGTGGTGTTCATCAGTTGGTCAGCAAGGCCATTCGTCTGGGCGACAAGTAGCTCTGCCCGTTCGCCATCAATACAAATGCCAGGAGACTTCAACATGTCCGTTAGCACCGAAGCCGTTACCGCCAAACCCCTCAACTTTCGCCGTTACAAAGATGGTGATACCAAGGTAAAAACCTGGCAGTCGCAAATTTTTGATGCTGGCCACTCGCACAAGTGCCCGACCTATATCCAAAGCACGCCACCGTGCCAGGGAAGTTGCCCCGCCGGTGAGGACATTCGGGGTTATCTCAATATCGCGCGCGGCATTGAAAAGCCGCCGGCTGGCATGGCATGGCAAGAGTACGCCTTTCGTCGCCTGACCGAGGCCAACCCGTTTCCCTCTGTGATGGGTCGGGTTTGCCCGGCACCGTGCGAATCAGGCTGCAACCGCAACCAGGTGGACGATTTTGTCGGCATCAATTCGATCGAGCATTTCCTCGGTGACTATGCCATCAAGAACAAGCTGGCCTACATCAAACCGGCCCAGCTGACGGGCAAGAGTGTCGCGGTGATCGGGGGCGGCCCGGCGGGCCTGTCAACCGCCTATCAGCTCGCTCTCAAAGGCCACGATGTCACGGTATTTGACGAACGCGCCGAACTCGGTGGCATGATGCGCTACGGCATACCCGGTTTTCGCACGCCGCGCGATGTGCTGGATGCTGAAATCCAGCGCATCCTGGATCTGGGTGTCAAGACCCGCATGAACTGCCGTATCGGAACCGACATCACCATGGCACAAATTCGTGAAGAGTTTGATGCGGTGTTCCTGGGGCTGGGCGCACAGGCGGGACGCGCGTTGGCGGTCGAAGGTGCCGATGCCCCCAACTGCGTCACAGCCACTTCTTTCCTCAAGGCATTCAACGATGGACGACTGCGCCATGTGGGCAAACGCGTGGTGGTGATTGGCGGTGGCGACACCTCGATTGACGTCGCCACGGTGGCCCGCCGACTCGGTCACATTGACAAGGTCAACGAGTCTGACCGCCCGGAGCACGCGATTGTCGGCCACGTGGCACATGACGTCGCCGAGGCTTCCGCACGCCAGGGCGCAGAGGTGACGTTGACCACCATTTTTGACGTGGACAAGATGCAGGCCTCCAAAAATGAGGTTGAGCACGCGCTGTCGGAGGGCATCACGATCCGCGACGGCATGGCACCGCTGGCGGTTGTGCAGGGGCCAGATGGCCGCGCCATTGCACTGCGCATCGTGCGCTGTGAAGCCAAGATTGTGGCGGGTCAACTGGTGATCAAAAACATTGAGGGCACCGAAGAAGACATCCCGGCCGACCTGATTGTCTCGGCCATTGGCCAAACTGTCGATTTCACGGGGCTCGAAGAGTTCAACAACGGCAAGGGTGCCATCAACTCGGACAAGAACTACCAGGTGCAAGGCCAGCCGGGTTATTTTGTGGGTGGCGATGTGGTACGCCCCCATTTGCTGACCACCGCCATCGGACACGGCGCGATTGCTGCCGACGGGATTGACCGGTTCCTGCAAAAAGAACCCCTCGACAAGCGCCCCAAGATTGACGTGCACGCCTTCGACTTGAAGCGCAAGATGCTGGAAAAAGGTTATACCTTCACCGAAGCGCATGAGCCCACCCGTGGTACCGACAAGAGCACGGCAGCCATTCACAATTTTGACAACCGTTCAGACCGCTATGTGATCTCGCACAAGGAACTGTTCCTGGGTCACTTTCCGTATGTGGCGCGCAACCGGCGCGGCATTGTTTCGCTCACTGCTGCCGAGGCCTTGAATAACTTTGAGGAACGCCTGCAACCTTTGCTGGAAGCCCAGGCCACGGCCGAGGCCAAGCGCTGCATGAGTTGTGGTCAGTGTTTTGAGTGTGATAACTGCGTCGTTTATTGCCCCCAGGTGGCAGTGTTCAAAGTGCCCAAGGCGAAAGCCACCATCGGTCGTTACGTTGATACCGATTACAGCAAATGCATCGGCTGTCACATCTGTGCTGACGTGTGCCCTACCGGCTATATCCAGATGGGTCTGGGGGAATAAGCTCATGTGGTGGTGCATTCACTTCGTCGTCGCAACCCTGCGGCAGGTACGCCTTGTTGGCGTGCTTGTGGCGATTTGTCTGGCCTCGATCACCGGACTTGCATCAGCCCAGGCCGCCGAGGCTCGGGGCTTGCAACCCCTGGTCGAGAAAGCGCGCGGTGGTCAATGTGTGGAAGAGCCCGCCTTCATGCGCCGCAACCACATGAAACTTCTCATGCATCAGCGCGATGACACGCTTCGGGGCGGCATTCGCACCGGCCAGTACTCCCTGAAAGCCTGCATTGCCTGTCATGCCAGCCAAACCAGTCAAAGCGTCAGTGCCGAGCCCGGCGATTTTTGTCAGAGCTGCCATACCTATGCAGCGGTCAAGATCGACTGCTTTCAGTGCCACGCCAACACGCCACAGGTCAAGCCATGAAGCACGAGAACACGACTCTTCCCAACGAAGTTGACGACAGCGCATCCAGGCGTCGCGGTTTTTTGGCTGTCGCCGCCATCGGTCTGGCGGGCATCGTACTCGCCCCCGGCGTTCGACTGATCGAGATTGCGCAGGCAGCGCCTCTCGGCGGAACCACGGCCACGGGTGCCAGCAGCAAGGTGCGCTGGGGCATGTTGATCGACAGCGGCAAGTGCACCAGTGGCTGCACTGACTGTGTCACGGCCTGCAACACCGAAAATGGACTCTCGGGTGGCACCCTGCCAACCGATTCCCAGTGGATCCGCAAACTCGAAATCAAGGAAGTGCGCACCGGAAGAACCCAGTCTCTGCCGATGATGTGCCAGCACTGCGCCGAGCCACCCTGCGTCGATGTGTGCCCGACCGGGGCTTCTTTCAAGCGCGCCGATGGCATCGTGCTGGTGGACAAGCACATCTGCATTGGCTGTCGCTATTGCATCATGGCCTGCCCCTACAAAGCGCGTTCTTTTGTGCATCAACCCCTCACCCATCAAAAGCCGGATGTACCCCGGGGCATGGGTACGGCAGAAGCCTGCACCTTGTGTGTTCACAGGGTCGATCGGGGTGAACAACCTGCCTGCGTGAGCGCCTGCTCGGACGCGGGTCACGGTGCGATTCTCTTTGGCAACCTCAATGATCCCGAGAGCGAGATATCAAAGCGGGTTGCCAGTTACCCCAGCCGTCAGATTCGTGAAAACCTCAATCTGAACACCGGTGTGCGCTACATCGGTATTTGAAGAAAGAACGACGCATGAAAATCGTTTTGCGCGAATTGCAAGTTACCCAGCGCGGCTACTACCAGCTTTTGTCAGGCGTGGCAGTGTTCCTCTTGCTGGGCGCTGCGGCTGTTTCGTACATAGAGCACCATGGTCATATTGTCACCAGCATGAACAATCAGATTGTCTGGGGACTGCCGGATGTATTTGCTGTATTTCTGCTACTGTCGGCCACCGGGGCGCTCAGCATCGCACTCCTGGCTTCTGTTTTCGGCAAAGCAGAGTACAAACCAGTGGCTCCGCTGTCGGGTTTGCTGGCCATCGCGATGCTGGTTGCAGGGTTGATGATGCTCATGCTCGATCTGGGACGACCTGACCGGGCGAGTGTGGCCATGATGCATTTCAACTTCAAGTCCGTTTTGGCGTGGAATCTTTTTCTCTATTCCGGTTTTGCGGGTTTCACCGCTATCTACCTGTGGACCCTGATGGTGCATGGCATGCATCGCTTTACCCCGTTGGCAATTTCCCTTGCTTTTGTCTGGCGCATTGCCTTGACGACTGGAACCGGTTCCATTTATGGTTTTCAGGTCGCCCGTCAGGCCTTTGACTCGGCCCTGCTGGCACCCATGTTCATCGCGCTGTCCCTAAGCTATGGCCTGGCTGTATTCGTGCTCGTGTTGATGCTGGCCTGCCGGGGAAATGATTGCCCGCTGGGAGATGCCATGATGGCACGCCTGGCGCGTCTCCAAGTGATCTTCATCGCTGTCGGGATGTACTTTGTGCTGGTTTATCACTTGACCAATCGTTACTTCACCAGGCACCACGATTTCGAAAATTTCATTTTGTTCAGTGGTGGCATTTACCCCATACTATTCTGGCTGGGTGTGGTCCTGCTTGGCGGCATCCTGCCGCTGCTGTTGCTGCTGCACCCGAAGATTGGTCAAATGCGCCAACGTATCGTCGCAGCAACATCCCTGGTCATCATTGGCGCTTTTGCGCAACTGTATGTCACCATTATTGGCGCTCAGGCTTTCCCGCTGGTGCTGTTCCCCGGCCGACAGGTGACCAGCAGTTTTTACGACGGCGTGATCAACAACTACACACCCTCCCTGCTGGAGTGGCTGCTTGGCTTTGGTGGATTGGCCATTGCGGGGTTGATCGTGATGTTGGCGCTCAAACTGCTTGGCTTCCTGCCCAATCGACTTGATGACACTGCGATAGAGATGAGTCTGGCCAAACCAGCCGTTGTGGCGACCTGAAGCAGTGCGCTGCATGTCGCGTTTTTTGGTTTCTGCGGCGCACAAGTCGTCAGGCAAGACCACCGTCACGATTGGCCTGTGTGCTGCCCTGTCGGCGCAGGGTCTGGCGGTTCAGCCGTTCAAGAAGGGGCCGGATTACATTGACCCGATGTGGCTGGGTCAGGCCAGCGGGCGCGACTGCTTCAATCTTGACCCGTACCTGATGACACCTGAGCAGATCATCGGCTGTTTCGCGCACCACGCCGCAGCGGCCGACATCAGCATCGTGGAAGGCAACAAAGGTTTGTACGATGGGCTGGCGCTGGACGGCAGCAACAGCAATGCGGCGCTGGCTGAGTTGCTGGGGTTACCCGTGGTACTGGTGCTCGATGCACGCGGCATGACACGTGGCATTGCACCCTTGATTCTGGGCTATCAGGCATTTGATCCGCGCATTCGCATTGCCGGTGTCATTTTGAATCAGCTCGGTGGCAGCCGCCACGAGGCCAAATTGCGCGCCGTGATCGAGCATTACACCAATGTCACTGTCCTGGGGGCCATCGCCCATGATCCGCAGTTGGCCCTGGTCGAGCGCCATTTGGGGTTGATGCCAAATCAGGAATGTGACGATGCTGCAAGGCATGTGCAAACCATTGGGCAACGCATTGCCGAACATGTCGATTTAGGCAAAATTGTGCAATTGGCCAAAAGTGCGCCACCGTTGCTCGAGTCGTTGCGCTGGCGTCCAGCCGCCGCCGACACGGTGGCAGTGGCATCCAGCCCGGCATTACGGCTCGGCATAGTGCGCGACAAGGCATTTGGCTTTTACTACCCCGACGACCTGTTGGCGCTGCAAGCGGCCGGGGCCGAACTGGTGCCAGTGAACGCCTTGCAGGACAGCGCTTTACCACCCTTGGACGGCTTGTTCATCGGCGGTGGTTTCCCGGAGGTCTTCATGCCCGAGTTGATGGCCAATGCAGCTTTGCGCAGCAGCATCCGGTCTGCCATCGGGGCTGGCTTGCCGGTGTATGCCGAATGTGGTGGCTTGATGTACCTGGCACGCACGCTGCGCTGGAAAGACACGGTGGTGGACATGGTGGGCGCACTGCCGGTGGATGTGATGATGCACGAGCGCCCCGTGGGACGTGGTTATGTCACTTTGCAAACCACCTCTGATGCGCCTTGGTTGAATGCAACGGACACAACAGCGCAAACGCTGCGAGGCCACGAATTTCATTACTCCAGCCTTGAAAATATCCCGCCTGACCTGAAATTTGCCTACAAGGTGCTGCGCGGGCATGGCATTGACGGGCAGCGTGACGGTCTGGTGTATCGCAACGTGCTGGCCTCTTATGCCCATTTGCGCAGTGGTGCCGGTTCGGATTGGGCGGTACAGTTTGTCAACTTTGTGCGAAGGAAAAAAATGGCAAACCAAACGCAGACATCAAGCGCCCAACACACGGTGCTGGTCAACGGCCAGGCTGTGGCCACAGACGTGGAAGGGTATCTGAAGAACCTTGACGACTGGTCTGAGGACTTCGCACGGGCTCAGGCAAAGGCAGAAAATCTGGAGCTGACCGATGCCCATTGGCAAGTCATCGACTTTTTGCGGACCTACTACGAAGAACACCGGGTGCAGGCCCAGGTGCGTGCCATGATCAGGCACTTTTCAAAGGTTTGGGGGCCGGAGTTGGGCAACAATCACCATTTGCACACGCTTTTCCCGATTGGCGGGCCGCAAAAACAAGGCAACCGTCTGGCCGGTCTTTTAAAGACCAAGGGCGAACATTGATTTTTTAACAGGAGTTCAACCCATGTTTAACTTAACCCCTGCCGCAGCCCAGCAAATCCAGCAGGCCGCTCAAGCCAGTGGCGCTTTGGAGATGGCCTTGCGGGTAGCCGCCAAAAAAGATGCCGACGGTGAAATGCAGTACGGCATGGGCTTTGACGACCCGAATGATGAAGACCTGAAGCTTGAGCTGGAAGGTGTTGCGGTGGTCATCAACGGCGAATCCCAGGAGCTGTTGCTGGATACCGTGCTCGACTTTGTTGAGCTTCATCCGGGTGAATTCAACTTTATCTTTATCCCCACCAGCCCTCCTTCGTGCGGCAGCGGATCGATTGGCACGGGTGGCTGTGGCAGCACCGGTTGTGGCGGTGGCGGCTGTGGCAGCCAAGGGACTACCCATTGAAAGCTGATGTGAAAAATCCAATGCCTGATGTTGGACGTGTTTACCTGGTCGGTGCCGGCCCGGGTGATCCCGAGTTGCTGACGCTGCGCGCGGTGCGTCTGCTGCAGCAAGCCGATGTGATCGTCTATGACCACTTGGTTTCGCCCGGTGTGCTTGACTTTGTGTCGCCCACGGCTGAACGTATTTACGCTGGCAAACGGCGCAACGAACACACCATGCGCCAAGAGCAGATCAACCTGCTCCTTGTCAAACTGGCCAGCGAAGGCAAACAGGTGGTGCGACTCAAGGGGGGAGACCCGTTTATTTTTGGGCGTGGCGGCGAAGAACTACAGGAACTGGCAAAACACGGCATCGCCTTTGAGGTTGTTCCCGGTGTGACGGCAGCGTCTGGTGTCGCCAGCTACGCCGGTATTCCGCTGACGCACCGCGATTATGCGCAAAGCTGCATTTTCGTGACCGGTCACCTCAAGGACGGCACCGCCGATCTGGACTGGCCGAGTCTGATCAGGCTGCACCAGACCGTTGTTATCTACATGGGTTTGGGCGGACTGGCCGAAATTTGCCACCAGATGATGGTGCACGGCGCGTCACCCGCGCTGCCGATCGCCCTGGTGCAAGACGGCAGCATTGCCAGCCAGAAAGTCGTCGTTGGAACCTTGTCCAATATGCCTGAACGGGTGGCCAGTGAGAATCTTAAATCGCCCTGCTTGACGATCATCGGCGAGGTTGTCAAATTGCACGATGAGCTGGCGTGGTTCAAACAGACCACCGCGCTCACACCACAGTAGCGGTACGCACCAGACATTGTCTGGATCCGGTACTGCGAACAAGACTTGGGTGAACGGATCGACCGTTTGCACCACCTCTTGCCATGCTCAAATCAGCTCTTGGGTTGTTTCCCAACTTCGTCCATCGCTTTGAGCCCTTCTGGCGAATGTTGGTACTCAAACGAGAATACGGCGGCTTCAACCCGTGATCGCAGATTAAGCTTGCCCATGATGTGGCGCACATGCAATTTGACGGTGTTGTGGCTGATATCCAGCGCCCTGGCAATGACCTTGTTGCTATGGCCGCCGGCGACATGCTCAAGCACCTGTCGCTCACGTTCGGTGAGTGAGGCGACCAGACTGCCCATGGCCGAGCCCTTGGGGCCGGACTGCAGAATTTGCGCAAATTTCAACATCATGTCCGGGGCCACGACCATCTCGCCACGCGTCACCCGAGTGATCGCGTCAATGATTTCTTCGGGTTCCATGTCCTTGAGCAGGTAGCCCCGGACACCTGCCCGCAACGCGGCCGACATATCGTCCTCGCTGTCACTCATGGTGAGGATGACAACCGGGACATCGCAGCCATCCGCGCGGATCATGCGCAGCACGCTCAAGCCGTCGGTTTTTCCCAGACCCAAGTCCAGGACCATCAAGTCGGGCTGATGTTCGCGCAACATCGACACCACCAGCGCCGGGTCACCCGTGGCCGCCACGACCGAGACGCCGCCACGATGATCAAGCAGGTCGGTCAGACCACTGCGGCACAGCGCATGGTCATCTACCAGCATCACCTTGGGCTTGGCGTTCATGGGGCGCCCTTCGCCAGCGTGGCGCCCGGGGGAAGCAGCAGGCGTACCCGGGTGCCAGTACCGTCATTGCCGCCGACCTCAAGGCTGCCGCCCAGGCGCCGGGCACGGCTGCGCATAATTTCCAGACCAAGATGCGTGGATGGCACCAGCTCCCGTGCCTTGGTCACAATCGTTGACACCGACGGTTCATCAATGCCCAAACCATCATCCTCAATCAAAAACTCCAACCCCTGGGGCGACTTGTCAACTGTTACGACGGCATGTCGGGCCATCGAGTACTTGGCGATGTTGGCCAGGGCTTCCTGAACAATGTGAAAAACCTGAACTTCCTGTTGGTCAGTCAGTTCCAGCTTGGGGGTTAAATTTCTCAATTCAAGTTCAATGCCGGTTCGATTAAAAAATCCGTCTGCGATGCCCCGTAGTGCGTGCATCAGTCCCATCGGGTCCATACGGGTGCGAAAGTATGTCATAACCTCGCGCAAGTTGTCGTGCACCTCGCCCACGGCGGTTTTGACATCAGAAAAATATTTGAGCGATTTCTGATCGTCGTGCGCCAGAATGGCATCGCTCAACAAGGGCAAACGCATTCTTGTGTATGCCAAGGTCTGCGCGAGGGCGTCATGCACCTCATTGACCATTTCCTGGCGTTCCTTCATCACCGTCATGCGCAACCTCGTCTGCTCGATTCTGGCATTATGCAGTGCCTGCCCGAGCAACTGCCCGATCAGGCGCAACAGCGTCTGCGTTGACGCATTGATTTGTGTCGGGGTCGCAAAAAAAAGATTGTAAATTCCAAGCACCTGTTGACCGAAGGGCAGCGATATGGCCAACACACCCTGGCACTGCTGGCCAAAATAGACTTGCTTGTGACGTGCCGCGCAAGAGGCCACATCGTCCACCCAACCGATCCCATCCAAACTGGCTGCGACACCGCACATACCGCAATTGGAATCCACCAGCTGCTCGGCCGCCAGCACTTGCGCTGGCAAACCCTGCTGCGCCACCAGACGCATCGAGTGTCCGTCATCCGTCAAGACCCGCACAGCCCCGGCTTGCGCCCCAGCCATGGCAACGATGGGAACCAAAAAACGCGCCAGAAGTGATTCCAGATCGCCAGGCTCGGCCAGGCCCGTCGCCAAGGAGGCAACAAGCAGATTCGCATCCCCAGAAATCGCTGGGTTGAGTTCGCTAGGGTTTGAAGGCATATAAGGTTCAGTCGGCCAGCCATCTTAATCTGAAGTTCTTCCCAAAAGAAGTGTGTTTTCCCTATGAGAGGCGGGGAAATTCAGATTCCGTGCGCTGACGACATTTTGATCGGTCGGATCAGCTCGAGTGCATGCTTTCAACGTGAAAAACGTGGCCATTGCGGGCCCTTCGACCCTTCGTCAAGCTCAGGACAGGACAAGCTCAGGACGGGCTACAGCGTGGCAGTCCATGCCGATCCGGATTGCCGCGTCGCTGCGCTCGTTGCAATGACAGTCTTGTTTCGGGGTGGCTTGGATGACATGGCCGTTGGTTTTTCAGCGCTACATGCTACCCATTGGGGTTACTACAAATCACCCTTGTCGGTTATAGACGGGCCAAGTGCCCCTGTATCTAATGGGGTCACTTCAAACCGGCTCCCCATGCGGTCTGATCATGAGCAGTTTGTATTGACGATTTTTTTGATACACGCACAACGATTCTCAAATAAAGAGGAACTGACACCATGGCTCTAGTTGAACCCTACGGCGGGCACGGTCTGCTCGAACTGCTGCTCGAAGGCGATGAACTTGCCGCCGAACTGGCTCGCGCTGCCACCCTTCCCAAAGTACGTGTGAGTTCGCGTGAAAAGGGCGATCTCATCATGATGGGTCTGGGTGGGTTTACGCCGCTTGCAGGCTTTATGTCACACGCCGACTGGACCGGTGTCTGTGACAACATGAAGATGGCAAGTGGCCTGTTCTGGCCCATCCCGATCACCCTTTCTACCGACCCGGCAACCGCCAATGCCATCAAACTGGGTAGCGACATCGCGTTGATCGACCCGGACGACGGCAGCTTCCTGGCGACCATGCAGGTCACGGAAAAATACGCCATCGACAAAGCGCACGAATGCGCCAGCGTATTCAAGACCACCGACCCCAAGCATCCCGGCGTCAAGTTGGTCATGGAACAGGGCGACATCAATCTGGCGGGTCCGGTCAAAGTGCTCTCGCAGGGCGATTTCCCGGAAAAATACGGCGCCCTGTTCATGTCACCGAAACAGACACGCGCGAAATTCGAGGAAATGGGGTGGAGCAAGGTGGCGGCCTTTCAGACCCGCAACCCGATGCACCGTTCCCATGAGTACCTGGCCAAAATCGCCATCGAAACCTGCGATGGCGTGCTGATCCACTCGCTGCTCGGTCATCTCAAACCGGGCGACATCCCAGCCGAAGTGCGCGCCAAAGCCATTGCCACACTCACTGAAAATTATTTTGTCAAGAAAACCGTCATTCAAGCCGGTTACCCGCTCGACATGCGCTATGCCGGTCCGCGTGAAGCGTTGCTGCATGCGCTGTTCCGGCAAAACTACGGTTGTTCACACCAGATCGTTGGACGCGACCACGCTGGCGTCGGCAGCTACTACGGTCCGTTCGATGCCCACCACATCTTTGACACGATTCCCAAAGACGCGCTACAGACCCAGCCCATCAAAATCGACGTGTCCTTCTGGTGCTACAAATGTGGCGGTATGGCCTCGGCGCGCACCTGCCCGCACACCGATGCGGACCGGCTGCAGGTCTCCGGCACGCAGCTGCGTCAATCGCTGTCTGAAGGCGCACCGGTCGCACCCGAATTCAGCCGACCCGAAGTACTGACCATCTTGCGCGAGTACTACGCCAGTCTTGAACCCAAGTAAACCCTGTAAAACCCCAAACCCTAAAGAAGGAGAAGAGAAATGCCAACCTACGTGAGAACCGACAAGTGCGATGGATGCAAAGGGCAGGATAAAACTGCTTGCATGTACATCTGCCCACACGATCTGATGGCGCTGGACAAGGATGGCTCGCAAACCGGCCATGCCATGAAAGCGTGGAACCAGGAGCCTGAACAGTGCTGGGAATGTTATTCCTGCGTCAAGATTTGCCCCCAAAACGCGATCGAAGTGCGTCACTACGCTGACATCGTGCCCT
>PHCO01000048.1 GCA_002842265.1 Betaproteobacteria bacterium HGW-Betaproteobacteria-18
CCAGGGCACCTGGGTCATCATGTTTCCGGAAGGCACGCGCATGCCACGCGGCCAAAAAGGCACCTTCCAGACGGCCGGTACGCGCCTCGCCGTGCAGTCTGGCGCGCCCGTCATTCCGATTGCGGTGGCCACGGCGCGTTGCTGGCCGCGCGAGGGCTTCATCAAACACCCTGGCGTGGTGACGGTGTCGATTGGACCGGCCATGGACAGTGCAGGGCGCGATCCCAAGGGCTTGATGCGCGAGGCCGAAGCCTGGATCGAGGCCGAAATGCGTCGCATTGATCCCGAGGCTTACCCCCCGGTTTAAGCGCTTCATCACATGCATCCCCTGCTGCGCTTTACGCTGGATTTATTTGAGCCCAACCAGGCTGGGACACCTGACATTCAGGCACCAAAAGCGGAGAAAACAACAATTGGAACAGCGCCAACCTCAAGCCAGCCCAAGCCCCGGGCCAAGGCTCCTGCGGCCCCATCAATTTCTTCAGGGGGGCTGACCGCGGTGCATTTTCGCCACCCACAGGCCAGTCGCGAAGTGCGGCTGGGCCATGCGCTGGTGGCCTATGAATTCAAGCGCGGCCAGCGGCGCAGCATTGGCTTCAGTGTCGGGCCGCACGGACTGGCGGTGCGCGCACCCAAGTGGGTGCCACTGGTTGAGGTGGATGCCGCGCTGCAGGAAAAATCTGCCTGGATTTTGCGAAAATTGCAGGAAAGCCGCGAGCGCCATGCGCGGCTGGCCGAGCACGTGATCGATTGGCGCGATGGCGCCAGTCTGCCGTTTTTGGGGCAAGCCATCGTGCTCAAGCTGGACCCGGAGCATGGTTTTGCCGCCGCTGGTGCGGCGCTGGCTGCGGCTGATGATTTCATCCCGGACGGTGCGGCAACCATTGGCAATTCGCCCCCCATGGCGCTGGGTTTGAGCTTGCCGCGCCACGCCTCGCCCGAGCAGATCCGCGATGTGGTGCAAGCCTGGCTGATGCGTCAGGCCAGGCGCGTGTTTCAGGAGCGCCTGGACCACTTTGCTCCGCTGCTGGGGGTGCAGTGGAAAAAAATGGCACTCAGCAATGCCGGTACCCGCTGGGGCAGCGCGCGCGCTGATGGTTCGATCCGGCTGAACTGGCGGCTGATTCATTTCAGCATGGCGGTGATCGACTACGTGGTGGCGCACGAGCTCAGCCACTTGCGCGAGATGAACCACAGCCCGCGCTTTTGGGACACCGTGCAGTCGGTCGTGCCCAACTATGCCGCGCTGCGCCGACAGCTTAAAGACGAGGCCGCGCCGCGCTGGATGTGATGCTGGCTTGGCGGCCGTTGCCGGGCGGGCGCAAATTTACTCCGGATTTGCTTCATAATTGACGTTTACGTTAACGTCAATACACCGCAAACATTCGTCATGGCACACACCTACAGCATCAGCGACCTGGCCAAGGAATTTGATTTGACCACCCGCGCCATGCGTTTTTACGAAGACATGGGCTTGCTCCGCCCTGAGCGCACCGGCACCGCCGGGCGCAACCGGGTCTATAGCGGGCGCGACCGGACCCGCCTGAAACTCACACTGCGTGCCAAGCGCCTGGGCTTGAGCCTGGTGGAGGCCAAGGACATCATTGACATGTATGACAGCCCACGCGACACCGCCGTGCAACTGGAGAAATTTTTACTGGTGCTGGCCCAGCACCAGCAGCAGCTCGAAGCCCAGATGAAAGACTTGCAAGCCAATCTGGACGAGCTCAAAGTGCACCAGCGCGAAGCCAAAGCCCTGCTGACCAAAAGCCAGCCTCCCAAGGACAAACCATGACACAGCCTATAGCGTCCCTGGAACGGGTCCAGCACAGTTTTGAGCGTCAGGGCCTGATGCGATTTTTGGGGGCACGGGTGGTCCGTGTTGACCCCGGTGTGTGTGTGCTGCGCTTGCCGTATTCCGACAAGGTGACGCAACAACAGGGGGCGTTTCACGGCGCTGCCATCGGCGCCCTGGCCGACATTGCCGGCGGTTACGCGGCCCTCACGCAGGCCCCCGCCGGCATGGAGGTGGTGAGCGTGGAGTACAAAATCAACTTTTTGGCAGCCTGCCAGGGCGGCGAACTGCGCGCCACCGGGCGCGTCATCAAGGCCGGCAAGCGCATCATCGTGACCAGTGCCGAGGTGGTGCATGTGGCCGACGACGGGGTTGAGACCGCCTGCGCCGTGTTGCAGCAAACGGTGATGCCGGTGGCCAAGAATTATTGATGCCAATTCAATTCAATTCAATTCAATTCAACTCAGGAGACATACAACATGAACAATTTACCCGGCCTTGACTTTCAACTCGGCGAAGACATCGACGCGTTGCGCGACGCGGTGCGCGACTTTGCCCAAGCCGAGATCGCACCGCGGGCGGCAGAGATCGACCGCAGCGACCAGTTCCCGATGGATTTGTGGCAAAAGATGGGCAGTCTGGGCGTGCTCGGCATCACCGTGGGCGAGGAATACGGCGGGGCCAACATGGGCTATCTGGCGCACATGATCGCGATGGAGGAAATCAGCCGTGCCTCGGCCTCGGTCGGGCTCTCCTATGGCGCGCACAGCAATCTGTGTGTGAACCAGATCAAACGCAACGGCACGCCCGAGCAGCGCGCCAAGTACCTGCCAAAACTCATCAGCGGCGAGCATGTGGGTGCGCTCGCCATGAGCGAGCCGGGCGCCGGCAGCGACGTGCTGTCGATGAAGCTCAAGGCCGAAGACAAGGGCGGTTACTACCTGCTCAATGGCAACAAGATGTGGATCACCAACGGCCCTGATGCCGACACGCTGGTGGTCTATGCCAAGAGCGACCCTGAGCTGGGCGCGCGCGGTGTCACGGCCTTCCTGATTGAAAAAGGCATGAAGGGTTTCAGCATTGCGCAAAAGCTTGACAAGCTGGGCATGCGCGGCAGCCACACCGGCGAGCTGGTGTTCAACAACGTCGAGGTGCCGGAGTCGCACATTCTGGGTGGCCTCAACATGGGCGCCAAGGTGCTGATGAGCGGGCTGGACTACGAGCGCGCCGTGCTCACCGGTGGCCCGCTGGGCATCATGCAGTCGGTGATGGACAACGTCATTCCCTACATCCACGACCGCAAGCAGTTTGGCCAGAGCATTGGTGAGTTTCAGATCATTCAGGGCAAGGTGGCCGACATGTACACCGTGCTGCAGGCCGGGCGAAGTTTTGCCTACACCGTGGCCAAGAACCTGGATTTGCTGGGTGTGGAACACGTGCGCCAGGTGCGCAAGGACTGCGCTTCGGTCATTCTGTGGTGCGCCGAAAAAGCCACCTGGATGGCCGGTGAAGGCGTGCAGATTTTTGGCGGCAACGGCTACATCAACGAGTACCCGCTGGGGCGCCTGTGGCGCGACGCCAAGCTCTATGAAATTGGCGCTGGCACCAGCGAGATTCGCCGCATGCTGATCGGGCGTGAACTATTTGCCGAGACGCTATGACACGGGTTCGTGTTGCACGATGGCCATTCAGGACAAGGCCATCGCCCTGTTTGCCACCTTCGCCGGTGGCCGCGAGCGCGAGCCCGCCTGTCCCATCATGATTGACGTCGTCGTCCTGTTTTTTCTGTTCGGCCTGGCAGCGGGCCTGGCCCGCTCGGAGCTCAAGCTGCCGGCTGCGCTTTATGACTCCCTGTCGGTTTTCCTGTTGTTGACCATTGGCCTCAAGGGCGGCGAAGGCCTGGCGCAACAGGCGCTCGGCCCGCTGCTGCCGCAACTCGGCGCGGTGATCCTGCTGGGGGTGGCGCAGACGCTGATCGCCTTTGCCATTCTGCGCGCGCTGGGACGCCTGGGCCGCGCTGACGCAGCGTCCATGGCGGCCCACTACGGCTCGGTGAGCGTGGCCACCTTTGCCGTGGGCGTCAACTGGCTGCTGACCAGGAGCATCGGCTTCGAGCCGCAATTGGCGATCTTCCTCACCGTCATGGAGGTGCCTGCGATCATGGTCGGCATCGTGCTGGCGCGCGGCGTGGGCAAGCAAACCGACTGGCGCGCACTGGCGCACGAGACCTTTCTGGGCAAGGGCGTGACCTTGCTGCTGGGTGGCATGGCGATCGGCTGGGCAGCTGGCCCGGAGGGTCTGGCGCCCATCAAGGGGCTGTTCTACGAACTGTTCAAAGGCGCGCTGGCGCTGTTCCTGCTGGAGATGGGGCTGATCGTCAGCCGTCAGGTCGGCGAGTTGCGCCAGCGCGGCGTGTTCATGCTCGCATTTGGCCTGCTCATGCCACTGTTGTCGGCGCTGCTGGGGCTGGGTTGCGGCGTGCTGCTGGGGCTGTCGGTCGGTGGCGTGACGCTGCTCGCCACCTTGGCCGCGAGTGCTTCTTATATTGCGGTGCCGGCCGCCATGCGCATGGCCGTGCCAGAGGCCAACCCGACGCTTTCGCTGGCCGCCGTGCTGGGCGTGACCTTTCCCTTCAACATCCTGGCTGGCATTCCGCTTTACCATTGGCTGGCCTTGCAACTCGTCGGAGCGACCCCATGACCCTGCTGACCGAAAAACGAACGCTGCTCACGGTGATCACCGAGGCCGCCATCGAAAAAAATCTGCTGCGGGATTTGAAACAATTGGGCGTGCGGGGCTACACCGTTCTGGACGCGCGCGGCCAGGGTCACCGTGGCGTGCGCAACGCAGCGTGGGGGGAGGCCGCCAATATTCAAATCGAGGTGATCTGCTCGCGCGCACTGGCAGAAACCGTGCTGCAAGACTTTCAGGCGCGCTATTACGACAACTATGCCATGGTGGCTTTTCTTCAGGATGTTGAAATCATTCGCCCTGACAAATTCTGACCGGCAAAAGGCACCACCTTTCTTTCCAGACAAGTTTTGTGATGGTTTCGTTGACTAAGATGCCCCCATGACCAAACCCCTCCAAAACCTTATCGACAACAACCGCATCTGGGCGGCGCGTATGCAAGCGCAGCAGCCCGGGTTTTTCAGTCAATTGGCGCAGCAACAAACGCCCAAATACCTCTGGATTGGTTGCTCGGACAGTCGCGTGCCGGCCAACGAAATCACCGGACTCGACCCGGGTGAGGTGTTCGTGCACCGCAACATTGCCAATGTGGTGGTGCATTCGGATCTGAACGCGCTGTCGGTGATCCAGTTTGCCGTGGACCACCTCAAGGTCGAGCACATCATGGTCGTGGGGCACTATGGCTGCGGTGGCGTATTGGCCGCGTTGCGCGGCACCCGTGTCGGCCTGGCCGACAACTGGCTGCGCCATGTCCACGACGTGAAGCTGCGCCACCGCCGCCGCCTGGACCATTTGACGGTGGCCGAACAGGAAGACACCCTGTGCGAAATGAATGTGATCGAGCAGGTGGGCAACGTGGCGCTCAGCAACGTGCTGCAGGATGCCTGGGCGCGTGGCCAAAAAATTGCCGTACACGGCTGGTGTTATGGCCTCAAAGACGGTTTGGTGAAAGATTTGGATGTCAGCATGCAGGGTAGCGACGAAGTGGTGAACGTGTTTCGCAATGCGTTCAAGCGTTATCCTCGCCCGATGCAGTAACCCCTGCCGGTGAGTTCAAGCCCCAGTCAATAACAGAGCAGACATGTTTCCTACCCGCCTCGACTCCACCCTTGCTTACGACATTGCCAAAGCCATGATCGATGGCTTTAACCGCCATTACCGGCTGTTTCGCACCGAATCAGCCCGCGCCAAGCACCGCTTTGAAACAGCCGACTGGCATGGCCAACAGCGTGCCCAGCGTGAGCGCATCGAGTTTTACGACCTGCGCGTGCGCGAGGCCTCGAATCGGCTGGAGCGTGAATTCAAGGCCGGTGAACAGCCCATGGAGATCTGGCATCAGGTCAAGCTGCATTACATCGGCTTGCTGGTGGACCACCACCAGCCCGAGCTGGCCGAGACGTTTTTCAACTCGGTTACCACCAAAATTTTGCACCGCAGCTACTTTCAAAACGACTTTATTTTCATTCGCCCGGCGGTCAGCACCGAGTACATTGAAAATGATGAAACCGAGAAGCGCCCGACCTACCGTGCCTATTACCCCGGTGCAGACAATCTGGCCGAAGTGTTGCTGCAGATGGTGCATGACTTTGACCTGCGGCGCGAATTTGTTGATCTTTCAGGGGATGTGGCACTGGTCACCAAGGCCATGCAAGCGGTGCTGGGCGACGTGAAGTTGCGTGCCAACTTCCAGATTCAGGTGCTCTCCAGCCTGTTTTTCCGTAACAAGGGTGCGTATGTGGTCGGCAAACTCATCAATGGCTACAACGAGTTTCCGTTTGCCTTGCCCGTTTTGTACACCGCTGGTGAAACCAAACTGGTTATCGATGCCATTTTGTTTGGCCAGGACGACTTGCTGATGCTGTTCAGCTATGCGCGTGCCTACTTTATGGTGGACATGGAAATCCCCAGCGCCTATGTGCAGTTTTTGCGCAGCATGATGCCGCTCAAGCCACGCAACGAGCTCTACAGTGCGCTCGGTCTGGCCAAGCAGGGCAAAACGCTGTTTTACCGCGACTTTTTGTTTCACCTGCGCCACTCCACCGACAAATTCCGCATTGCGCCGGGCATCAAGGGCATGGTCATGCTGGTGTTTGACTTGCCCAGTTTTCCCTATGTGTTCAAGGTCATCAAAGACTTTTACCCGCCGCCCAAAGAAACCAGCCGTGAGCAGATCAAGGGCAAATATTTGCTGGTGAAACAGCACGACCGGGTGGGGCGCATGGCCGACACGCTGGAATACAGCGAGGTGGCTTTTCCGCGCAACCGGTTTACCGACGAGCTGATGGCTGAGATTGAAAAATTCGCCCCCAGCCAGCTTGAGGTCAGCGACCGCGATGGCGACGGCCAACTGGAAGTGATCCTGAAACACGTCTATATCGAGCGGCGCATGATTCCGCTCAACATCTACCTGCAGGAAGCCTTCGATGCCGGTGGAGCCGACCCTGCCAACACCAGCCCGGCTGCCCAGCGCGCCCGCGAGCAGCTTGAACACGGCGTGATCGAGTACGGCAATGCCTTGAAGGACCTGGTGGCCGCCAACATCTTTCCCGGTGACATGCTGTGGAAAAACTTTGGCATCACACGCCATGGCAAGGTGGTGTTTTATGACTACGACGAGATCGAATACATCACCGACTGCGTCTTTCGCCGGGTGCCCCAGGCGCGCAACGAAGAAGAAGAAATGTCGGGTGAAGTCTGGTACACCGTGGGCCCGAAAGACGTGTTCCCGGAGACTTTTGGGCCGTTTCTGCTGGGCAATGCCGTGGTGAAAGAAGTCTTCATGAAACACCACGCCGACCTGCTGGATGTGGCGTTTTGGCAAAGCCACAAAGAGCGGATCCAGGCTGGCCACGTGTATGACGTGTTTCCGTACGACCAGCACAAACGGTTTCACCCCGAGCGCGCCAATGAGTCGGCACGGGAGTCGATTTAATTTTTTATCCAAGGAGTTTGATATGTCTGATTCAATTGTGATCGTTGGCGCCGCCCGCACCCCCATGGGTGCATTCCAGGGTGATTTTTCTTCTCTCGCGGCGCATGACCTGGGTGGCGTTGCCATCAAGGCCGCTGTGCAGCGTGCGGGCGTCAACCCCGAACTGGTGAATGAAGTGCTGTTTGGCAACTGCCTGATGGCCGGCCAGGGCCAGGCACCAGCGCGGCAAGCGGCACTGAAGGGCGGTTTGCCCTTGAGTGCCGGCGCTGTGACCTTGTCCAAAATGTGCGGCTCGGCCATGCGTGCGGCCATGTTTGCCAACGACATGCTGGCCGCAGGCAGTGCCGATGTGCTGGTGGCCGGCGGTATGGAGAGCATGACCAACGCGCCCTACCTGTTGCCCAAGGCGCGTGGCGGCTACCGCATTGGCCACGACCGTATTTTTGACCACATGATGCTCGACGGTCTGGAAGATGCGTACGAACCCGGCCGCTCCATGGGCACCTTTGGCGAAGACTGCGCCGCCAAATACGGCTTTACCCGTGAACAACAAGACGCCTTTGCCACCACCAGCGTGCAGCGCGCCCAAGTGGCGACAAAATCCGGCGCCTTTGCCGCCGAGATTGCGCCGGTCACGGTGAAAACTCGCGCCGGTGAGATCGTGATTGCCATCGACGAAGGCCCCGGCAAGGTCAAGCTCGACAAGATCAGCTCACTCAAACCCGCGTTCAAAAAAGACGGCACCATCACTGCGGCCAGCAGTTCCAGCATCAACGACGGTGCTGCCGCTTTGGTGATGATGCGCGCCTCCACCGCTGCCAGGCTTGGCCTCAAGCCGCTGGCGCGACTGGTGGCCCATGCGGTGCACGCGCAGGAGCCCAACTGGTTTGCCACAGCGCCCATTGGTTCGGTTAACAAGGTTTTGGACAAAGCCGGCTGGACCGTGAAAGACGTGGACTTGTGGGAAGTGAACGAAGCCTTTGCCGTGGTGCCGATGGCGCTGATGCATGAGCTGGGACTGAGTCATGATGTGGTGAATGTGAACGGCGGTGCCTGCGCCCTGGGTCACCCGATTGGTTGCAGTGGTGCGCGCATCATGGTGACCCTGATGTATGCGTTGCAAGCCCGTGGCCTGAAAAAAGGCGTGGCCAGCCTGTGCATCGGCGGTGGTGAAGCGACTGCCGTGGCGCTGGAAATGCTCTGAACGAAATGGAATTTTTATGCCTGCGATTCCATCTGCTGGTTCACGCGCTAAGATGACATCATGAACCATCCTATTCCTAGCTTTGCTAATTGGAGTCCATCTGATCTGAAGAGTGAAATTCTGCTGGGAGACTGCGCGGAGGTACTTCAACGTTTGCCGAACGAAAGCGTTGATCTCATCGTAACTTCACCTCCATATGCAGATCAACGCAAGTCAACCTATGGTGGTATCCATCCCGATAAATACGTTGAATGGATGTTGCCTCGAACCGCGCAGATGTTTCGTGTGCTCAAAGACGGGGGGTCTTTTGTACTGAATATCAAGGAAAAGGCAATGGATGGGCAGAGGCATACTTATGTGCTGGAGTTGATTTTGGCACTGAAAAAACAGGGGTGGCTGTGGACAGAGGAGTATGTTTGGCACAAGCGCAATTGTTATCCTGGCAAGTGGCCAAATAGATTCAGGGATGCATGGGAAAGATGCCTGCACTTCACCAAGAGCCGGAAATTCAAGATGAATCAGCAATCGGTCATGGTTCCAATGGGAGATTGGGCGCAGACTCGCCTGAAGTCGCTGGGGAAAAACGATGTCCTCCGCCATGACTCGCAGGTGGGAAATGCATTCGCCAAGAACATTGCGAATTGGCAGGGACGTGACATGGCGTACCCCACCAATGTCTTGCATCTTGCGACCGAGTGTGGCAACAAGGGGCACAGTGCAGCTTTTCCATTGTCCCTGCCACAGTGGTTTATCAAGTTGTTTACTGACCCCGGTGATGTGGTGCTGGACCCTTTTGTGGGTTCGGGTACAACCGTGGAGGCCGCCAGTGGTTTGGGTCGCTCCGTCATTGGCATCGACGTACTCGATGAATACGTCCAAATGTGCCGTCAAAAACTGATTCCCGTACAAGGAGTGTTACTTGAAAAAGCAGCAAAATACAATGTTGACCAAGTCAGCCAAAAAATTTGTCGCCGATAACGTTGCACCGAGATTTCACGATAAGTTGCTTGAAGGGCTGGCCAAACTCCGCCTTCCCGCACTCCTTAAACGAAAAAATCCATATCTATTCAAGGCCAAGGCAGTTCAGTCTGCACCAGACTTGGTCAAACGGCTTCTTGATGCTTACCTGTCCTCTAAGGAAGAAACGATTTTTGGAGACTTTTTGGAATCGTTGGCCATTCACGTATGCGGCCAGGCGTATGGCGGTAAAAAGTCGAATGCAGAAGGGATAGATCTTGAATTTGACAGAGACTCTCGCCGGTATATTGTCTCCATCAAAAGCGGGCCAAATTGGGGAAATTCGCAACAGATCAAGCGCATGATTGCAAATTTTAACCAAGCAAGAAAAATTGCAGGCGTCAAAGTCTCGGTTGAAGCCGTCAACGGTTGTTGCTATGGCAAAGAGGCAAATCCGCACAAAGGCAGTTATATCAAACGCTGTGGCCAGGATTTTTGGGAGTTGGTGTCTGGCGTTGATGATTTTTACCAACAGATTGTTGAACCCTTGGGCTTTGATGCGAAACGTAGAACTGAAGAGTTCGACGAGAAATATGCAGCTGTTATTAATCAATTCAGCGCCGCGTTCATCTGCGATTACTGCGAGCCTGACGGAGTGATTAACTGGAACA
Organism: Betaproteobacteria bacterium HGW-Betaproteobacteria-18; assembly: GCA_002842265.1. GTDB lineage: Bacteria > Pseudomonadota > Gammaproteobacteria > Burkholderiales > Burkholderiaceae_C > Rhodoferax. Next base: position 10,251 of record PHCO01000048.1, read on the forward strand.
AACTACTGGAATTTAATTCTGGTCGCGTTCTTGCCAAGCAACAGTGAATTGCTCACCCTGTTTATTGGCTGACTGTGAAGTTGAAGCGACTGCCGTGGCGCTGGAAATGCTCTGATGTGGTCATTGCGATGTGCGTAGCGCCGTGGCAATCCATGAATTTGGACGTCGTGGATTGCCACGCTTGCGCTCGCAATGACGGGACTCTGTCGGTTTATTTTGCTTTGAAAGCCTGACCCATGCTGCTGACCCAAGACCAGGAAATGATCCGCGACGCGGTTCGCGCTTTTGCCCAAGCCGAGCTCTGGCCCAACGCCGCCAGGTGGGATAAGGAGCACACCTTTCCCAAAGAAGTGCACAAGGGTCTGGCGGCGCTGGGTGCCTACGGCATTTGTGTGCCGGAAGAGCTGGGCGGCGCGGGGCTGGACTATCTGACGCTGGCGCTGGTGCTGGAAGAAATTGCCGCTGGTGACGGTGGCACAAGTACCGTGATCAGCGTGACCAATTGCCCGGTCAACGCCATCCTGATGCGCTACGGCAACCCGGCGCAGCAAAAGCAGTGGCTGACGCCGTTGGCGCAGGGGCAAATGCTGGGCGCCTTTTGCCTGACCGAGCCACATGTGGGCTCGGATGCCTCATCGCTCAGAACCACTGCCGTGAAGGATGGCGATGACTATGTGATCAACGGCGTCAAGCAGTTCATCACCAGTGGCAAAAATGGCGACGTCGCCATCGTCATTGCGGTGACCGACAAGGGCGCGGGCAAGAAAGGCATGAGCGCTTTTCTGGTGCCCACCAATGCCCCCGGCTATACCGTGGCGCGGCTTGAAGACAAGCTGGGCCAGCATTCCAGCGACACCGCGCAGATCAATTTTGACAACTGCCGCATTCCCGCAGACAACCTGATCGGCACCGAGGGCCAGGGCTACGGCATTGCGCTGGGTGGCCTCGAAGGCGGCCGTATTGGCATTGCGGCGCAAAGCTTGGGCATGGCGCGCAGTGCGTTTGAGGTGGCGCTGGCCTATGCCAAAGAGCGTCAAAGCTTTGGCACCGCCATCTTCAACCCCCAGGCGGTGGGCTTCAGGCTGGCCGAGTGCGCTACAAAGTTGGAAGCGGCCCGGCAGTTGATCTGGCACGCCGCATCGTTACGCGATGCCGGCAAACCTTGCCTGAAAGAAGCCGCCATGGCCAAGCTCTTTGCCAGTGAAATGGCCGAGCAGGTGTGCAGCGTAGCCATCCAGACCCTGGGCGGTTACGGTGTGGTGAGCGACTTCCCGGTAGAGCGCATCTACCGTGACGTGCGCGTCTGCCAGATCTACGAAGGCACCTCCGACGTGCAGAAGATCATCATTCAGAGGAATCTCTAAACCTTGTGGGACAGACCGCCGCACGCGAAGCGGGCCAGCTCTGTCTCCAACTGATCGTCGGAAGTCGGCTGTTCACCTTGTGGGACAGACCGCCGCACGCGAAGCGGGCCAGCGTGGTGTTAATTTTTCATTTGACGCGGTAGCCAGGTGACGATCTCTGGCACAAAATAAATCAGCAAGATGGCCCCCAGGATCAATAAAAACATGGGTGTGGCCACCCGGGCAATAAAGGGCAACTCTTTGCCTGTCATACCCTGTAGCACAAACAGGTTAAAGCCCACTGGCGGCGTGATTTGCGCCATTTCAACCACCAGCACCACAAAGATGCCAAACCAGACCGGGTCAATGCCCGCCGTCAGCACTGTGGGCATGAGCACGCCCATGGTCAATACCACCACGCTGATGCCGTCCAGAAAACAGCCCAGAATGATGAAAAACACCATCAGCGCCATGACCAGGCCAAACTGGCTCAGGCCCAGGCCGCCAATCCATTCGGCCAGGTGGCGCGGCAAACCGATGTAGCCCATGGCCAGCGTCAAAAACGCTGCCCCCGCCAGAATCATGGCAATCATGCAGTACAGACGCGTGGCCCCCATGAGCGATGCGCGAAAGGTCGGCCAGTTCATGGCGCCCTGCAGGCTCGACAGCACCAGCGCGCCGACCACCCCCACGCCGGCGGCTTCGGTGGCGGTGGCGATGCCGGCATAAATGGAGCCCAACACCGTCACAATCAACAAAATCACAGGAATCAGACTGGCCGAGGCCTTGATTTTTTGCATGAAGGACATGGGTGCATCGCGAGGCGGCACCTGGTCCGGGTGGCGCAAGGCCCACAGCATGATGTAGATTGAAAACAGTGTCGCCAGCAAGATGCCCGGCATGACCCCGGCAATGAACAGGTCAGAGATCGACACGTCCGCTGCGACGCCATACACAATCATGATGATGCTGGGGGGGATCAACAGCCCGAGCGTGCCAGCGCCGGCCAGCGTGCCAATGGTCATGTGCTCGGGGTAGCCGCGGCGCTGGAGCTCTGGCAGCGTCATTTTGCCAATGGTGGCGCAGGTGGCGGCACTTGATCCAGAGACTGCGGCAAAGATGGCGCAGCCCACCACGTTGGTGTGCAGCAATCTGCCGGGCAGGGCTTGCATCCAGGGGGCCAGCCCCTTGAACATGTCTTGCGACAAGCGGGTTCTGAACAATATTTCGCCCATCCAGATAAACAGCGGCAAAGCGGTGAGCGTCCAGCCCGAGGATGAGCCCCAGATGGTGATGGCCATGGCATCACCGGCCGAGCGTGCTGAAAAAACCTGGATGCAGATCCAGGCCACACCCGACAGCGTGAGCCCGATCCAGACTCCGCTGCCCAAAATCAAAAATAGCGCGCCGACAAGAATGCCGGTGACGAGCAGGTCATTCATGGTGGCGCTTTCCTATTTATTCATTGCGCAGCAATTCGCCACTGCGTAGGGGCTGGCGTTGCCCCAGCAGTTCCAGGATGAAGTCATCGACAAAGGCAATGGCAAACACCACCGTGCCCAGCGCCATGGTCAATTGCGGCAACCACAGGGGGGTGGCGTCAACGCCCGTGGAGATGTCGTTGAATTGCAGCGACTGCCAGGCCAGGCGGCAACTGTAAAAAGCCAGCAAACAACTCAGCAGCGCGGCAAGCGCGAGGCACCAGATTTCCAGGGCACGGCGCCAGCGCCCATGAACAGAATTCAGGATCAGGGTGACCCGAATGTGCTCGCCCATCTTGAGGGTGTGGGCCAGCGCCAGAAAGCCGGCGCCGGCCATCAGATAGCCGGCATAGGCATCGGTGCCGCGGACATTAAAGCCCAGCAACCGGCTGACAATGGACAGCATCACCATGATCAAGAGGCCGACCATGCACAGCGCAGCAAGTGCTGCTGCACTGTTGTAGAGGCCGTTCAGCAACCGCCGCATGGGCTGCGGGGTTCAGGGTTTTTGGAACGCGTCAATCACGCTCTTGCCTTCAGGGCCCGCTTTTTCAAGCCATTCCTTGAGCATGGTGTCGCCCACTTTTTTCATATCGGCCTTGAGCTGCGGGGACGGTGGCAGGACCTGCATGCCATTGGCCTTGAGCTTTTCCAATGTCTCCGTATTGACGCGCTTGCTGGCGGCCAGTCCGCGCACCTCGGCCGCGGCGGCTGCCTTCAGCACGGCATCCTGGGTCGGCTTGTCCAGGTCGTCGAAAGCTTTCTTGTTCACCAGAACCGCGTTTTTGGGCAGCCAGGCCTGCATGTCGTAGTAATACTTCAGGTGCTCAAACAGCTTGCTGTCAACCCCGGTAGCGCCCGAAGTCATGGTGGATTCCACCACGCCGGTGGCCAGTGCTTGCGACAGCTCGGCCGCCTGCACGGTCACGGGTTGGGCGCCCACCAGCTCGGCAATGCGGCTGGTGGCCGGGCTGTAGGCGCGCCACTTCACGCCTTTGAGGTCGGCCGCCGAGTTCAGGGGTTTCTTGGTATAGATGCCTTGTGGCGGCCAGGCCACGGTGTACAGCAGAACCATGCCTTGCTCGGCCAGCTTCTTCTCGATCAGTGGTTTTTGGGCTTGGTAGAGCTTGACCGATGCGTCGTAGCTGTCGGCCAGAAAAGGCAGGCCGTCGGCGCCATAAATTTGCCATTCGTTCTGGAAATTGGCAAAAATGATTTCACCCGCCTGGGCTTGCCCGCCTTGCACGGCGCGTTTGATTTCAGGTGCTTTGAACAGCGACGCACCGGCATGTACCGTTATCTTGAGCTTGCCAGCGGTCGCCTGGTCGACATCGCTGGCGAACTGTGCCAGGTTGACCGAATGGAAGTTGCTTGCCGGGTAAGCCGCAGCCAGGTCCCACTTGGTCTGGGCGCTGGCGATGCCTGCACTGAGCAACAACACGGCGCTGGCCGCCGTCAGAGAGAAGATTCGACGCTGCATAAAAGAACTCCGGTAGGTTGAGGAACAGATGGCCCAATGTAAATACCCAGTCTTAAATTGTCATCGGTAGTTTCCCTAATTGTTGACAATTTGATGACAAATTATCATTGTTTTATTTTTAATTCATAGAAGCCCCGAACATGCCAACACCATCCTCCTCCGCACCGATTGTGTCGTCGGCGCATTTGGTTTCGCCTAAAAGTGCCGAAATGAGCGAGTTCGAGTTCGGGCTGATCGTGGCGGGTAATGCCTTTCACCGCTGGGTGGTGCACTGCATGAGTGCGGCAGGTCTTAAAGACCTGATGCCGCTGGATGTCCTGGTGCTGCACCATGTCACGCACCGGGCGCGCAACAAACGGCTGGCCGACATCTGTTTCATCATGAATGTCGAAGACACCCACCTCATCAACTACTCACTTAAAAAACTGCAAAACCTCGGGGTGGTGGTGTCGAGCAAGAGTGGCAAGGATGTGACCTATGCCTCAACCGACAGCGGCCTGGATTTTGTGAACCGCTACCGCGCCATTCGTGAGTCGTGTCTGATCAACGCGCTCAACGCCGACGACGGGCTGAATCGTGACATTGGCGAGCTGGCGCGTCTGTTGCGCTTGCTCTCGGGTATCTACGACCAGGCCGCCCGCTCTGCCGCCAGTCTTTAAGAAATGGAAGCCATGAGTACACCTTTTCAACAACGCTGGCAGTTCTGGATTGACCGCGGCGGCACCTTTACCGACATCGTGGCGAAGCGCCCGGACGGCACGCTGCTGACGCACAAGCTGCTGTCGGAAAACCCCGAGCAGTACCGCGATGCGGCGGTGGCGGGTATCAGGCACTTGCTTGGGCTGCAAGCGGGCGAGCTCATCACGCCCGAGCGGGTGGCGTGCGTCAAGATGGGCACGACGGTGGCCACCAATGCGTTGCTGGAGCGCCAGGGCGAGCCCACGCTGCTGGTGACTACGCGCGGTTTTCGCGATGCGCTGCGCATTGCCTATCAAAATCGGCCGCGGCTGTTTGACCGCCATATTGTGCTGCCCGAGCTGCTTTACAGCTTCGTGGTGGAGGCCAAGGAGCGCATGGGGGCGCACGGCGATGTCGTTCAGGCGCTCGACGAGCCGCTCTTGAAGGAAGCGCTGCTGGCGCAATACCAAAGAGGGCTGAGGGCTGTTGCCATCATCTTCATGCATGGTTACCGTTACACCGCGCACGAGAAGGCGGCCAAACGCATTGCACAGGAGCTGGGCTTTACGCAGATCAGCTGCTCGCACGAGGTCAGCCCGATGATGAAGTTTGTCAGCCGCGGTGACACCACCGTGGTCGATGCCTACCTGTCGCCCATTTTGCGGCGCTATGTGGACCAGGTGGCCGCCGACATGCCAGGGGTCAAAATTTTCTTCATGCAGTCCTCGGGCGGCCTGACCGACGCCCATGCGTTCCAGGGCAAGGATGCCATTTTGAGCGGCCCGGCAGGGGGCATTGTGGGCATGGCGCGCACCGCCGCGCTGGCTTTTCAGGGGGCCGCCGGCCAGCCACCAGACGCTGCACAGGCTGCCTCCGGTGGCGCCATCGCCGGACCGATCCGGGTGATCGGTTTTGACATGGGGGGCACCTCTACCGACGTGTCGCACTATGCCGGGGAGTTTGAACGCGAGTTTGAAACCCAGGTGGCCGGCGTGCGGATGCGCGCGCCGATGATGAGTATCCACACCGTGGCCGCTGGCGGCGGCTCGTTGCTGAAGTTTGACGGCGAACGTTTTCGCGTCGGACCGCAGAGTGCCGGGGCCAACCCCGGCCCGGCCTGCTATCGGCGTGGCGGCGCGCTGGCGGTGACCGATGCCAACGTCATGGTCGGCAAGGTCCAGCCCAACTACTTTCCCAAGCTGTTTGGCCCCCAGGCCGATGAAGCGCTCAGCTTCGAGGCGGCCCAGGCCCAGTTTGAGGTGTTGGCCCGGCAGAGCGGACGCAGCCCGGAGGCGGTGGCAGAAGGCTTCATCAACATTGCCGTGCAGCAGATGGCCAACGCCATCAAGAAAATTTCGGTGGCGCGCGGCTACGACGTGACGCGCTACACCTTGCAATGTTTTGGCGGCGCCGGCGGCCAGCATGCCTGCCTGGTGGCCGACGCCCTGGGCATGACGTGCGTGCTGGTGCACCCACTGGCGGGTGTATTGGCCTGGCGGATCAGAGCGTGATACGCGAACAAGCGGTTGAGCTCAAATTGTCGGCCGCCGCCATGCCTGACATCGAGGCCAAACTGCTGGCCCTGGCCATGGCCGCACGTGCTGAACTGGTGCGACAACAGGTCAGTACCTGCACCGTCTCGCTGTTCCAGCGCGTGCATGTGCGTTATGAGGGCAGTGACTCGGCGCTGGTGGTGCCGTTTGGCTCGGTGGCAGAGATTGAAACTGGTTTCGAGGTCGCCTACCAGCAGCGCTTTGCCTTTTTGATGCAGGGCAAGGCGCTGGTGGTCGAGGCGGTGTCGGTCGAGGCCGTGGTGGCCGGCGATGCGCCCGCCGAGCCCCGTTTGCCGACCTTTGCGCCGCGCGCGGTGCCGCGGCGTGACACGGTGCGCATGTTCTCGGGCGGGCGCTGGCATGACGCGGCCCTGGTGGTGCGTGAAGACTTGCGCGCGGGCGACGTGATTGCCGGCCCGGCCATCATTGCCGAGCAAAACGCCACCACCGTGGTGGAGCCGGGCTGGGTTGCCAATTTGACCTGCCTTAACCATCTGATCCTGACCCGGCAGGCGCAGCGTGCCATTGAATTTGCGATCGGTACGCAGGTCGATCCGGTCTTGCTGGAAGTGTTCAACAACCTGTTCATGAACATCGCCGAGCAGATGGGCCTGCAATTGCAAAACACGGCCTACTCGGTCAACATCAAGGAACGGCTCGACTTTAGTTGCGCCCTGTTTGACGCTGCGGGCAACCTGATTGCCAATGCGCCGCACATGCCGGTGCATTTGGGCTCCATGGGGGAAAGCATCAAGACCGTCATTCGTGAGAACGCCGACACCATGCGCACGGGGGATGTTTATGTGCTCAACGACCCCTACCATGGCGGCACGCACCTGCCCGACATCACCGTCATCACCCCGGTTTATCTGCCTCAGGCAGCTACTGACAAGCCGCAGTTTTATGTCGGTTCGCGCGGCCACCATGCCGACATCGGCGGTACCACGCCGGGCTCGATGCCGCCGTTTTCGACCCACATCGAAGAAGAAGGCGTGCAAATCAACAATGTCAAGCTGGTGGCGCAAGGCGTGCTGCAAGAGGCGCAGATGCTGGCGCTGCTGCAGAGCGGGCCCTACCCCAGCCGCAACCCGCAGCAGAATATGGCCGACCTGAAAGCCCAGATTGCAGCCAATGAGAAGGGGGTGCAAGAGCTGCGCAAGATGGTCGCGCAGTACGGCCTGCCCGTGGTGCAGGCTTACATGGGCCATGTGCAGGACAACGCCGAAGAATCGGTGCGCCGCGTCATCACCCGACTAAAAAATGGCAGTTTTACCCTGCCACTGGACAACGGCGCACAGATCCAGGTGGCGCTGCGGGTCGATGCCGCTGCGCGCACGGCCGAGGTTGATTTCACCGGAACCTCGCCGCAGCAAAGCAACAACTTCAATGCGCCCACCGCGGTGTGCATGGCGGCGGTGCTTTATGTGTTTCGCACGCTGGTTGATGACGACATTCCGCTCAACGCCGGCTGCCTCAAGCCCATCAAGGTCATCATTCCTGCGGGTTCCATGCTTAACCCCAATCCGCCCGCCTCGGTGGTGGCAGGCAATGTGGAAACTTCAAGCTGTATCACCAATGCGCTGTATGGCGCTTTGGGGGTGATGGCGGCCAGCCAGTGCACCATGAACAACTTCACTTTTGGCAACGCCCGGTACCAGTATTACGAGACCATTTCTGGCGGCTCGGGCGCGGGCGAGGGTTTCAATGGCACCCCCGTGGTGCAAACCCACATGACCAATTCGCGCCTGACCGACCCCGAGGTGCTGGAATTCCGTTTTCCGGTGCGACTGGAAAGCTACGAAATTCGCCAGAATTCTGGGGGGGGCGGTCAGTGGCAGGGGGGCAATGGCGGGGTGCGCCGTTTGTCCAACGGACGCCGTCATGGCGCTTTTGGCATGGCCGGTGGCCAAGCCGGCCAGGTGGGCATCAACCGTGTGGTGCGCGCCGACGGCCGGGTTGAAGCGCTGGGGCATATTGGCCAGGCCGAGATGCAGGTCGGCGATGTGTTTGAAATTCACACCCCTGGAGGGGGGGGATTTGGTGCCTGCAAGTGAAGCCTGTTGCATGCCTGGAACAGTGATTGCCCAGTTATGATTCGTCCAACACAAGGTTTCCTCCATGCGCATCATTATTCTGGGCGCCGGGCGTGTTGGCGAAAGTGTCGCCGAGAGCCTGGTTTCCGAGCAAAACGACATTACCCTGATTGACCCCGACCCCGAGTTGCTGCGCGACCTGGAGGACCGGCTCGACCTGCGCGGCGTGCCGGGCAACGGCATTCAGCCCTCGGTCTTGCGCCGCGCCGGTGCCGAAGATGCCGACCTGTTTGTGGCCTGTGCCGCGCTCGACGAGACCAACCTGACGGCCTGCAAGGTGGCGCACGATGTATTTGGCATCCAGGTCACGGTGGCGCGCCTGCGCTCGCCCGAATTTGAAGAGGGCGGCGAGCTGCTGGGCAAAACCGGCTTTGGCGTAAGCCATGTGATATGCCCGGAAGAGTCGGTGATGCACTACATCCACAAGCTCATCGACTACCCCGAGGCCTTGCAGGTGCTGGAGTTTTCGCGCGGGCGCGCCCACCTGATTGCGGTGCGTGCCGCGCAGGGCAGTGCCCTGGTGAATCACACCATCCGTGAATTTCGTGCCCTGTTTCCGTGGGCCGAAATGCGTGTGGTGGCGGTCTATCGGCAAGACGCAGAGATGCCGATTGCGCCCGATACCCGTGTGCTGCCGGGTGACGAGGTCTTTGTGCTGGCCGACAGAGACAAGATTCGCGAAGTGCTGCGCGCCATTCACAACCATGACAAACCAGTGCGCCGCGTCATGATTGCCGGTGGTGGCAAGGTGGGCTTGCGCCTGGCGCGCAGCCTGGTCGGGCAGTGCGAGGTGAAACTGATCGAGCGTGACCGCAAGCGTTGCAAGTATCTGGCCGGCGAGCTTCCGGCGAACATGCTGGTGCTCGAGGGCGACTCGGCCGATGAAAACCTGCTGATTGAAGAAGGCGTGAGTGAGATGGATTTGTTCATCTCGCTCACCAACGACGACGAAGACAATATTTTGTCGGCCATGCTGGCCAAGCGCCTGGGTGCGACGCGGGTCATTGCGCTGATCAACCGGCGCATTTACGCTGAAATGATGCAAGGCAGCACCATTGACATTGCCATCTCGCCGGCCCAAACCGTCATTGGTGAACTGCTGGTGCATGTGCGTCGTGGCGCGTTGGCGGCGGTGCACAGCTTGCGCCGCGGCGAGGCCGAGGCGCTGGAGGGGGTGGCGCGGGGCGACATCAAGTCATCGCAACTGGTGGGGCGTCGCATTGAGCAGATCAAGCTGCCCGATGGCGCGCGCTTTGGCGTCATTGTGCGCGGCGAGGGTCGCAGCTGCGAGGTGTTGATGCCACACCATGACCTGGTGATTCTGGAGGCTGACCACATCATCATCTTCATTCCCAACAAGCGCTTGCTCAAGCCGGTTGAAAAATTGTTCCAGGTGAGCGCCAGCTTTTTCTAGACCATGTCCAGCCTGGCTCCGGTTTTCAACATTCTGGCCCGCATCATGGTGGGCTATTCCTTCCTTTTTCTGGTGCCCATGGCTTGGGCCTGGGCGCTTGACAGCACCGCTTTGGTTGACGTCTGGCTGCACGGCATGGCCATCACCTCGGGCGTCGGCCTGATCGTCTGGCTGGCAACGGCGCGCTTTCAGCGCGAACTGCTGCCACGCGACGGCTTCTTGCTGGTCAATCTGGTGTGGACGGTGCTGCCCGCTTTTTCTGCCGTGCCGCTGGTGCTGGCGGTGGACGGCCTGAGCTGGACCGATGCCTACTTCGAGGCCATGAGCGGGCTGACCGCCACGGGCGCGACGGCCTTGTCAGGGCTGGATGGCCTGCCGGTATCTGTCAATGTGTGGCGCTGTTTCCTGCAACTCATCGGTGGCCTGGGTGTGATGTTGCTGGTGGTGGCTGTGCTGCCGCTGCTGGGCCTGGGCGGCGTGCAGCTTTACAAGGCGGAAACCCCCGGCCCCATGAAAGATGCCCGCCTGACCCCGCGCATTGCCGAGACCGCACGCGGCCTGTGGGGGGTGTATTTTGTGTTTTCTCTGGTCTGCATGCTGGCTTATCACTGGGCGGGCATGAGCTGGGCCGATGCCTTCATGCACATGTGCACCACCATGGGACTGGGCGGGTTTTCGTCCCACGATGCCAGCTTTGGCTTCTGGAACTCGCGCGACATCGAACTGGTGGCCATTGTGTTCATGTCGCTGGCGGGCATCAGCTTTGCGCGCTACTTCATCGTGTGGCGTGCGCGCTCGTTGCGCTCCATGCTGCTCGATGCCGAGGTGCGCGCCTATGTGTTTACACTGCTGGCATCGGTGCTGGGGCTGGCTGCGGTGCTGATTTTTCATGACACGTTTGGGCACCCGCTGGAGGCCTTGCACACGGCGGCTTTTCATGTGGTGTCGCTGGCCACCACCACCGGTTATGCGTCGGCTGACTACGCCCTGTGGCCGGTGTTTGCCCCGGTGTGGCTGATGTTTTTGGGCGCCTTTGTGTCGTGCGCTGGCTCGACCGGCGGCGGCATCAAGATGGTGCGCATGGTGCTGCTCATCAAGCAGTCGCGCCGCGAACTGGTGCGTGCCATTCACCCCCGGGTGGTGAACCCGGTGACCATGGGGCGCGCCACCATTCCGGCCACCGTGATCGCGGCCGTCATGGCCTACATGCTGATTTACGGGGCCAGCACGCTGGGGCTGACCATGCTGATGTTGCTCTCGGGGCTGGACATCGTCACCGCCTTTTCAGCCGTGGTGGCCACGGTGAACAACATCGGTCCGGGTTTGGGGCTGGTCGGGCCGGCCTCCAATTTTGGTGTGCTCAATGATTTTCAGACCTGGATTTGCACCGTGGCCATGCTGCTGGGGCGGCTTGAATTGCTGGCCGTGATGGTGCTGTTTGTGCCCCAGTTCTGGCGCAAGTAAAGTTCCCCCTTATTTTTCTAACAGGAGACTCCTCATGCCCATCACCAAAGGCTGCCAACAACTCGTGGCCGAGGCCATGGCCCAGGTCAAGACCTACTCGGTTGACGACGTCAAGGCCCGTTTGAGCGATCCCCATGTGCAAATTGTTGACATCCGCGATGTGCGCGAACTGGAGCGCGAAGGCACGGTGCCAGGCTGCTTTAACGCACCGCGCGGCATGCTGGAGTTTTGGGTGGACCCGGCCTCGCCCTATTACAAACCGGTATTTGGCGATGCGTCCAAGGAATTCATCCTGTTTTGCGGTGCCGGCTGGCGCAGTGCGCTGGCCACCCAGGCCCTGCAAGCCATGGGCATGCGCAACGTGGCGCACATCGACGGCGGTTTTACCGAGTGGGTCAAGCAGGGCGCACCGGTGGAAACCTATGAACAACACAAGGCGCGCCGCCACGCCAAGGCTTAGGTCGGCATATAGGGTACAAGCCATGAAATTCAATGCCGTGTTGTTTGACTGTGACGGTGTGCTCGTGGACAGCGAGCCCATGACCAACCAGGTGCTGCGCGACATGCTCGAAGTATCTGGCTGGTCCATGACGCTGACCGAGTGCATGAGCTTCTTTGCGGGACGTGTTTTTAGCGGCCATGAAATGCCGCGCTCCAAGCCCGCACCCGATGTCTATCTGGCGGCTGCCGGGCATCTGAACGTGCCAGGTCATCAGTGCCTGGTGATTGAAGACACCCACGTGGGTGTCACGGCGGGCGTGGCGGCCGGCGCCACCGTGTGGGCTTACAGTCCGCAACCGGTAGGGGATGTCGCCCTGCTGCTGGCGGGTGCGAGCCAGGTGTTTCGTCGCATGGACGATGTGCCGGAGCTGTTAGCGGCCAGGTGATCCAGGCGCGGCGCCGACCGCATGCCTGAATTCCGCAGGGGATTGCCCGGTCCAGCCCTTGAAGGCGCGCATGAAACTTTTTTCGTTTTGAAATCCGCTGGCCTCTGCAATCTGTTTGATGGGGCGGTGGGTGCGAAGCAACAGGTCTTGCGCCCGCTGCCTGCGCACCTCGTCTTTCAGTGCCTGCAATGACGCGCCTTCATCCTTGAGTTGCCGGTGCAGGGTGCGCGGCGACATGGCCAGCAGCGCGGCCAGGTCGCTGGCGCTGTGCGTGTTGGCGGGTTGGGTACTCAAGGCCTGGCGCACCCGCTGCACCAGCAGGCGGTCGCGCCGGTATTGCAAAACAGTCAGGGGCAGGGCGCGCTTGAGCATCTGCCGCAAAGCGGCCTCGTCACGTTTGAGCGGCAATGTCAGGTAGCGCGCATCGAAACTGATCGCGGCTGATGCGGCATCAAACGTCGTGGGGCCGGAGAACAACACGCCGTACACGTCCTGATGCGCAGGCGCGGTAAACGGGAACTGTGCGCCCTGCAAGGCAATGCGCGAGTCAATCAGCCAACAGGCCAGACCATGAAAATTGCGCAACACCGAGACCAGGCAGAACTCGCGCAGCGCTTGCAACTCACGGTGTTCAGTAATCGTCAGCGTCGCCTGATCTCCCGTGGTGGCGAGCTTGAGGCTGATGTCGTCGGCCATCAGACCATGGTGGCGGCACCAGCGCTGCAAGGCCACGCCCAGGCTGGGTGCGCTGATGGAGGCGCGCGCCAGCATGCCGTAGCTGCCCCAGGGCAGGCGGCGGCTGAACCAGCCAAGCGCCTCGTCGTCGAGCTCCTGCATGGCTGCGCCCGAGATGCGCTCCATTTGCAAGGCGCTGATCCGATGCCTGGGATTGAGTAAAAAGTTTGGCTTGATTTGTGCTGAGTGCAGCGCTTGTGCCGGGTTTTTTCCGTATTTCTCGTAGGCTTGCACAATGGCTTGTACAAAGGCGATCGGCGTGACAGCCAGCGATCTGGCATGGGCGCCCAGGACGCTCGGGGCGGGACAATCCTCGGCTGAATGGTGTGCATTTGGCATGGTGCAAAGTATCGCCAAAGATGGCACGATTTGCAACCTGTGTGACAACTCCGAACCCGCTATTGCCCTTATGCTCAGGCGGCGGTCCAATGGCACATCGGTCGCTGTTTTGAACTTTAGAAAGAGACATCATGTCAGTTCTGGAAACCAAGCTCAATGCCCGCTCAAGCGACTTTGTGGCCAACGCTACCGCCATGCGTGCCCTGGTGCAAGACCTCAACGCCAAGGTCACCCAGGTCGAAATGGGCGGTGGCGACGCCGCCCGCGCCAAACACACGGCGCGCGGCAAGCTGTTGCCGCGTGACCGCGTGCAAATGCTGCTGGATCCCGGCACGCCGTTTCTGGAGCTGTCGCCCCTCGCCGCTTTGGGCATGTACCCGGACCGCGATGACTCTGACAGCGCGCCCGGTGCCGGCTTGATCGCCGGTATTGGCCGGGTGAGCGGCGTCGATTGCATGATTGTCTGCAACGATGCCACCGTCAAAGGCGGCACCTATTACCCGATGACGGTCAAAAAGCACCTGCGCGCGCAGGAAGTGGCGCAGCAAAACCGGCTGCCCTGCATTTACCTGGTGGACTCGGGCGGGGCCAACTTGCCCAACCAGGACGAGGTTTTTCCGGATCGCGACCACTTCGGCCGCATCTTCTTCAACCAGGCGACCATGAGCGCGCTGGGTCTGGCGCAAATTGCGGTGGTCATGGGAAGTTGCACCGCCGGTGGCGCCTATGTGCCGGCCATGAGCGACGAGGCCATCATCGTCAAGAATCAGGGCACCATTTTTCTGGGTGGCCCACCGCTGGTCAAAGCCGCCACCGGCGAGGTGGTCACCGCTGAAGACCTGGGCGGCGGCGACGTGCACACGCGGCTCAGCGGCGTGGCCGACCACCTGGCGCAAAACGACATGCACGCGCTGGCGCTGGCACGCACGGCAGTCAAAAACCTGAACAAAAGTAAGCCATTGGCACCCGCAGACCATGCACCCGTAGCGCCCAAATATGCGGCTGAGGAGTTGTATGGCGTGATCCCGGTCGATACCCGCAAACCATTTGACGTGCGCGAGATCATCGCCCGCATCGTCGATGACTCGGACTTTGACGAATTCAAGTCGCGCTTTGGCACCACGCTGATCACCGGCTTTGCCCGCATCGAGGGCATGCCGGTCGGCATCATCGCCAACAACGGCATCTTGTTCAGCGAATCGGCGCTGAAAGGCACGCACTTCATCGAGTTGTGCTGCCAGCGCAAAATCCCGCTGGTGTTCTTGCAGAACATCACCGGCTTCATGGTCGGGCGCAAGTACGAAAACGAAGGCATCGCCCGCAACGGCGCCAAGATGGTGACGGCGGTCGCGACCGCAAGTGTTCCGAAGTTCACCATCATCATTGGTGGCAGTTTTGGCGCCGGCAATTACGGCATGTGCGGCCGTGCTTTTGGCCCGCGCTTTTTGTGGATGTGGCCGAACGCGCGCATTTCGGTGATGGGCGGCGAGCAGGCGGCCAGCGTGCTGGCGACGGTGCGCCGCGATGGCATCGAACTCAAAGGCGGGCAGTGGAGTGCGGCAGAAGAAGAAGCTTTCAAAGCCCCGATCCGCCAGCAATACGAGGTGCAAGGCCACCCCTATTTCGCCACCGCGCGCCTGTGGGACGACGGCATCATCGACCCGGCCGACACCCGCCGCGTGCTGGCCTTGGGCTTGAGCGCCACGCGCAACGCGCCGATCGAAGACACCCGCTTCGGTTTGTTCCGGATGTGAGCGAGGACCCCATGACATCCATCTCGATTTCCACTGCTGGCCACTGTGCCACGGTCACATTGAACCGCCCCGAGGTGCGCAATGCCTTCAACGACGAGGTGATTGCCGAACTCACCTTGGCCTTCACCCGATTGGGCCAGGCCCCTCAGGTGCGCGCCATAGTGCTGGCCGCAGAAGGCACCGCTTTCTGCGCTGGCGCTGACCTCAACTGGATGCGCCGCATGGCCGACTACAGCCGTGCCGAAAACCTGCTTGACGCCGCACAACTGGCCGAGATGCTGCGCGTGATTCATACCTGCCCCAAGCCCACTGTGGCGCGCATCCAGGGCGATGTGGTCGCCGGTGGCATGGGTCTGGTGGCGGCCTGCGACATGGCGGTCAGCGTGGACAGCGCCAATTACTGCCTGAGCGAAGTCAAGCTGGGCCTGTACCCGGCCACCATCAGCCCCTACGTGATTCGCGCCATGGGGGCCCGTGCCGCACACCGCTACTTCCTGACCGCCGAGCGATTTGATGCGGCGGAGGCTTTGCGCATCGGTTTTGTGCATGCGGTAGTGAGCCCGGATCAGCTCGACGACAAAGTGGCCGAACTCACCCAGGCCTTGGTCAGCGCCAGCCCCAATGCAGTGAAGGAATGCAAAACCCTGCTGCAGGATGTTGCGGGCAAGGACATCGACGCCGCCCTGATCGCCCACACGGTGGAAGGCATCGCCGGCATCCGCGCCAGCGCCGATGGCAAGGAAGGCGTGCAGTCTTTCCTGCAAAAGCGCAGACCCAACTGGCTGGTTTAGAAGGCATGTCCATGAACCGGTATCGTCATCGCCGCGCTTCGCTCGCGATGACGGGCCTCAGCAAACCTAATTAGCGAGAAACGCCATGTTCACAAAAATCCTGATCGCCAACCGCGGTGACCAGCCGCAAAGCGGCGCAGCAGCGAAGCTAAAACGCCAGGCACGCGCAGCGGGCCAAGGAAATTTCACCACGGAGTTCATCCATGTTTAATAAAATCCTGATCGCCAACCGCGGTGAAATTGCCTGCCGTGTCGCCGCAAGCGCGCGCCGCATGGGTATCAAAACCGTGGCCGTGTATTCCGATGCCGATGCCAGCGCCAAACACGTGGCGGCTTGCGACGAATCGGTGCACATTGGTGGCAGCGCGCCCAAAGACAGTTACCTGCGGTGGGAAAAAATCATCGAAGCGGCTAAAGCTACCGGGGCTCAGGCGGTGCACCCCGGCTATGGCTTTCTCAGCGAAAACGAAGACTTTGCCAAGGCCTGCGTGGCTGCGGGTCTGGTGTTCATCGGCCCGCCGGCTTCAGCCATCCAGGCCATGGGCCTCAAAGCCGAGTCCAAGCAATTGATGGAACGCGCCGGTGTGCCGCTGGTGCCCGGCTACCACGGTTCGGACCAGGACCCCGCCTTGCTGCAGCTCAAGGCCGACGAAATCGGCTACCCGGTGCTGATCAAGGCCAGCGCCGGCGGTGGCGGCAAGGGCATGCGGGCGGTGGAGCGCTCGCAAGACTTTGCCGATGCCCTGACCAGTTGCAAGCGCGAAGCCATCAACAGCTTTGGCAGCGACGCGGTATTGGTCGAGAAATACGTGCAGCGCCCGCGCCACATCGAAATCCAGGTGTTTGGCGACAGCTTTGGTAATTACGTTTACCTGTTCGAGCGCGATTGCTCGGTGCAGCGCCGCCACCAGAAGGTGCTGGAAGAAGCCCCGGCGCCGGGCATGACCCCGGAACTGCGTGCGCAAATGGGCAATGCGGCAGTGGCCGCCGCCCGTGCGGTGAACTATGTGGGCGCCGGCACGGTGGAATTCATCGTCGAGCAACGCGAAGATGGCTCCATGAACTTCTTCTTCATGGAAATGAACACGCGCCTGCAGGTGGAACACCCGGTGACCGAAGCCATCACCGGGCAGGATCTGGTGGAGTGGCAACTGCGCGTGGCCAGTGGCGAGCCGCTGCCTTTGCAGCAAGACCAGCTCAAGATCACCGGCCACGCCATCGAGGCGCGCATCTGCGCCGAAAACCCCGACAACAACTTCCTGCCCGCCACCGGCACGCTCGAGGTTTACCGCAAGCCCGCCTGCAGCAGCTTTGCAGTGAGCCCGGTGCGCTTTGACGACGGCGTGCGCCAGTTTGATGCCATCAGCCCGTATTACGACTCCATGGTGGCCAAGCTCATCGTGCATGGCGACACCCGCGAACAAGCCCTGTCTCGGCTCGATGCGGCGCTGGCGCAGACCCACATCATCGGCCTGACCACCAACGTGCAGTTCTTGCGCCATGTGCTGCAGTCGCCCTCGTTTGCCCAGGCCAATCTGGACACCGGTTTGATTCCGCGCGAGGCAGGAGTGCTGTTCAATCAGGAGCGGGTGGGCCTGGCGCTGGCCGCTGCTGCCGATGTGTCGCAAACCCTGCTTGACGAGCGCGCCGCCGAAAGCGCCGACCCGTTCAGCAAGACCGATGGCTGGCGCAGCCATGGCGTGTTCACCCGGCGATTTGCGTTTGAATTTGCCGGCGAGCAGGTGCAGGCGGGGCTGACCTATTTGCACGATGGCGCGCTGTCGTTGTCAGTGGGTGAGAGCGCCGGGTTGCTCGAATTTGCCGCCACGCCAGCCGGTATCGACCTGCGCTTTGCCGGCCAGCGGGCGCTGGTCAACGTCTATCGCAAAGGCGAGGTCGGCTACATCCATGCCGCGCAAGGCGCCACGCAGATCATTGCCGTTGACCTGCTGCTGCACGCGGGCGAGGCCCCCGCCGAGGTCGGCCGCCTGACGGCGCCCATGCCGGGCAAGGTGGTGTCGTTTGCCGTCAAGGCCGGAGACATGGTGAAGCGCGGCCAGGCGCTGGCGGTGATGGACGCCATGAAAATGGAGCACACCATTGCCGCGCCCATCGACGGCGTCGTCGAAGAACTGCTCTACGCCCCTGGTGACCAGGTGGTGGAAGGCGCAGAACTGCTTAAATTGGTGGCCGCTGGGGGTTGATTAATCGCGCCACAATAGCGCCAAAACCGCGCCAAAACTGCGCCATAATCGCGCCAATGACTCCTGAAACAGCGCCACTACTGCCATGTCATCAAGCACAGACCTGCTGAACAGCATTCAGTCATCCGGCAACGGATTGACCTTGGCTGAACTGCTGGTCGGGCACCCCGGTCTGGCCCGGCGCACGGCACAACGCCTGATCGCCGGGTTGATCGACCGTGGCGAAGTCATGGCCAAAGGTGAAGCCAGAGCACGTCGCTATTTTGGCGCCATCACATCGGTCAGCGATGGTTTTCCCAGGCAAATTCCCTTGTCTGCTGACAGCCAGGACATCCTGGCCTATATCGACCAGCCTGCGCAAGCCCGCAAACCGGTGGGCTACCAGCATGATTTTCTGGATGCCTACCTGCCCAACAAGACCTGGTATCTGTCAGCGGCGCTGCGCCGTCAATTGCACAGAATGGGCAAAACCGCCGACATCGATCAGCCGGCAGGCACTTACAGCCGCGCCATTCTGAACCGCTTGCTGATCGACTTGTCATGGGCATCGAGTCATTTGGAAGGCAACACCTACACCCGGCTCGACACGCGTGAACTCATCGAGCACGGCAAGGCCGCGCGTGGCAAATCCGCCATCGAAACGCAGATGATCCTTAACCACAAGGCGGCGATCGAATTGCTGGTGGAAAACATCGACAGTGCCGAACTCAACCGCTATACCTTGATGAACCTGCACAGCGCCCTGGCGGAAAACTTGCTGCCCAACCCGGCGGATGAAGGCCGGGTTCGCCAGCACGCCGTCGATATTGGCAAAAGTGTCTATCGACCCCTGTCAAAACCGCAGCAAATTGAAGACGCACTGAGCGCACTGCTGGCCAAGGCCAATCAGATTCACGATCCGTTCGAGCAATCATTCTTCATGATGGTGCACTTGCCCTACCTGCAGCCCTTTGCCGACATCAACAAGCGCACCTCCCGGCTGGCCGCAAACCTCCCCCTGTTCCGCGCCAATTTGTGCCCGCTGACGTTTATGGACGTACCCGATCAGGCCTACAGCCGCGCCACGCTTGGCGTGTTTGAGATGACGCGCGTCGAGCTGCTGCGCGACCTTTACGTCTGGGCCTACGAACGATCCACGCAGGAATATCTGGCCATCAAACAAGACCTGGCAGAGCCCGACCCCCTTCGCCTGGCCTGGCGCGACTTCATCAAACAAACCCTCCGTGAAGTCATCTTGCACCCGCAAGCTGATCCACTGGCCAGCATTGCGCATTCCGTGGCCCAGCGTGTACCCGAGCAAGAACAAGCTGAAGTGCACGCACTGATCGTCGAAGAACTCAGGCGGCTGCACGAGGGGGTGCTGGCGCGCTACGGTCTGCGACCCTCTGAGTTGCTGGCGTGGCAAGAGCTGCATCGGCCAATGCGTACCAGTTGAATTTTTTAGCATCTTTCTGCCCCATGTCTGTCTTGAACATCACCTTCTGCTGCACCAACACCGCCCCGGAACCCTGGCTGGCGGGCTTGCACACTACCTTGCCGCACGCCGAGGTGGCCGTGTGGCAGCCCGGCGCTGCCCCGGCCGACTACGCCGTGGTGTGGCAACCGCCCCAGCAATTTTTTGACGAGCAACCGCAGCTCAAAGGCATTTTCAACATCGGCGCGGGTGTCGATGCGCTGCTGAAACTGCGCCTGCCGCCGCAAGTCGTGGTGGTGCGGCTGGAGGATGCGGGCATGGCGGTGCAGATGGCCGAATACGTGTGCCAGGCGGTGATTCGGCACTTTCGAGACCTGGAGGCTTACGCCGCCGACATCCGCGCCGGGCATTGGACGTATCACGCGCCGCGCCAGCGCAGTGACTTTGCCGTCGGCGTGATGGGCCTGGGTGTGCTTGGCGCGCGCGTGGCGCAGGCCTTGGCGCACTTTGAATTCCCCGTCAACGGCTGGAGCCGAACACCCAAGGCGTTGGCCGGTGTGCGGGGCTTCAGCGGCGCGGCGCAGCTGGATGATTTTCTGGCCAGCAGCCGCGTGCTGGTCAACCTGCTGCCGCTGACACCCGACACCACCAACATCCTGAACCGCGAACGCTTGAGCCGGCTGCAGCCCGGCGGCTACGTCATCAACGTGGCGCGCGGCGCCCATCTGGTGGATGACGACTTGCTGGCGCTGCTCGACAACGGCCACCTGGCCGGTGCCACGCTGGACGTGTTTCGCACCGAGCCCCTGCCGAGCGGGCACCCCTTTTGGCGGCACCCCAAAATCACCCTCACGCCACACACCTCGGCGCGCACCTTGCGCGAGACCAGCATTGCGCAGATTGTTGCCAAACTCATGGCTTTGCAGCGGGGTGAATCGGTGGCTGGGCTTGTGGATGTTGGGCGGGGGTATTGAGTTGGTTTGATGTCCTGTTCGCAGCGGTCAGTCGCATTATGGTGTGATACTTCCTCAATCGACCAAATAAGGAGTGATTTGACATGCCACTTAAACGTAAGCGTGCGGCCAACACACCTTGACCGCACCCGTGCCTTGGTGGCACGCAGCCGCAGCTAAAGTGGGCTGGGCTGCCAGCGGTGTGGCAGCAATTCGTCGATCTGACTGTTTTTCTGTGTCGGCAGACGAGTCAGCACATCGCGGATGTAGGCATACGGATCATGCCCGTTGAGCTTGGCGCTCTGAATCAAACTCATCACCGCAGCAGCGCGCTGTCCGGCCAGCAAGTAACCGGCGAACAACCAATTGTTGCGACCAATGGCAATCGGGCGAATCTGGTTCTCGATGCAGGTTGTTATCGATAGGCAACTTCCCGGTGCCCAGAAACTGCGTCAGAGTCGTCCAGCGCTTGAGGCTGTAATCAAGCGCTTTGGCCGTGGCCGTGCCGTCGGTGACCTGCCTGCGCTGCAACAGCATCCACGCATGAAACTTGTCCGCCAGTGGTTTTGATCTGGCCTGGCGAATTTGTAGACGTTCATCGGCCCCCAGCGTCTTGACCTCGCGCTCAATCTCATAGAGCTGACTGATATACGCACAAGCCTGCCCCGCAATCTGGCTCTTGGCAGCTACACATAAGGGCACTTATGCACATCTCTGCATAAGCAGCGGGAGCCGACATAGGTCTGCCCAAAATGCGCGCTCCATACCCGTCATTCACCCCAGTGGGCTAACCTTCAGCGATGTGGTGTGGACTTTGAGGATCGCTGCACTGGTCAACTCCACATTCCCGCGCATACGCAAAGACAACTGTCGCAAGTTGAAGCCGTGTTTCTGCCTCCTTAAGCCTGGGAATGGGCACCCGTGTGGAGGGCGCGCCTTCGTCGGCATTTTGACCAAGGGGCGTGGAGATCATGGAGAATCAGCCCTGTTAATGCAACAAATCGCCAGGTCATCTACGCCTCAAGATGAAAAGTCTTTTCAAGCTCTGCTATTTGACGATCATTGATGCTGACGATCTCGCCCAGACTGCGGGCCGAGATGATGGCCTTGGCGCTGTATTCAGCCACTTCCAAGCGATCAAACGCGCTGAGTAGGGTATTGCCTGTCACGATAAAGCAATCGTTGGCCATCATGACGATCGGTGTTCTGGCTGACAACTGGTCGGCTGTCCCATCGATGTCCAGAAAATTGCTGCCGAATGCCATTTTTTTTATGGTTCTGAGAAGAATGTAGCTCTCAGCCCAAGATGCTTGATTGGTGTTTTCTTCACCGCCGTGGCTCCCTGCTAAGCGGTGCGAATGAGGCCTTTCGTCAACTTGTTTTGACTCGAGGTGCCGAGTTGGCGGCATGCCACATTAGTCGACCAGAAAAACTATCTGTCTGAATGCATGCGGATTCAAGGTTCATTTAGCTTGATTGACGGCAGCATGCAGTGCATACGACACGAACAAATCTCTCAAACTCAAGCCTTGCGAGTCAGCGTGATCTCATAGCTATAGGTTTTTTCTGGCAGCACGCTGATCGAGACCATTTCGCATTGACCCGAACTGCTTCGATAGCGCCTGATGAGCTCAAGCGCCCTGGTGCCGGCATCGCCGCCGAAACGCGGCAATAGGTCGGCGGGGATGTCGATGGCGCGGATGCTCTGGCGTATTTCGCTGATGGTGACGTTGTAACGCTGCTCGATCAAGGTATAGATCAGCCCGGTATAGGTAGAGATTTCCTGGCGCAGGTCGGCGTATTCGACGGGTAAATAGACATCTGTCCAGCACACTGGCATGTCGTTGCCCTGCACATGGCGGGTCTGGCCGATGCGAAGCCAGCGGTGACCAGGCCGGTTGTCGAGTTTATGCGCCAGAACTTCATCTGCAACCAGGTCTTCCATCTCGTGAATTTGGCGTGTCGAGGGTCCGGCGAACTGCAACAGATCGCCGCTGGCGTTCATGCTGTGCACATAAACCGGCGCTGCATCGCCCGCACAAACCCGTGTTCCAGCCCCTTGTTTGCGATCGACAAAGCCCAAGCCTTGCAAGGTGGTCAAGGCGGCGCGCAGGGTTGAGCGGCTGATTCCATACTCCGCAGCCAGCAGTGGTTCGCTCGGCAGCAGACTGCCAATGGCAAAACGCCCAGAACGTATTTCCCCAATGATCCGGTCGGTCACCTGACTGTGACGTGTTGTATTTTTTTTGAGCATATTTTCGGCAATGGTCCCATTTTTTGGTGTCAGTCTAGCTGAATCAGATTGTTGAAAATAAGTGTTGACGGACTCCGTATTGATGATCATAATTCACGCCAATTTAAATTGTTCGTACATTTAAATATGTTCGAACAAAATTACAAGGCAACGAATTCTTCCATTGCATTCAGGAGACACGTGACATGGCAACTCAGACGGACGCACTGTT
>PHCO01000049.1 GCA_002842265.1 Betaproteobacteria bacterium HGW-Betaproteobacteria-18
GACTTGACGCGCATGTACCTGCGCTTTTGTGATCGGCGCGGCTGGCGGGCTGAAATTTTGAGCGAGTCCATGAACGAACTCGGCGGCTACAAGGAAGTCGTGATCAAAGTCGAAGGTGACCACGTTTATGGCGCGCTCAAGTTCGAGTCTGGCGGCCACCGCGTGCAACGCGTCCCGGTGACCGAAACACAAGGGCGCATCCACACCAGTGCCTGCACCGTGGCAGTGCTGCCCGAGCCCGACGAAGCCGAGGCCATCAAGATCAACCCGTCGGACCTGCGCATTGACACCTACCGCGCCAGCGGTGCCGGTGGTCAGCACATCAACAAGACCGATTCCGCAGTGCGCATCACCCACCTGCCGACCGGCACCGTAGCCGAATGCCAGGACGGACGCAGCCAGCACGCCAACAAAGCCCAGGCGCTCAAGGTGTTGACAGCCCGCATCCATGAAAAAGACCGCAGCGAGCGCGCAGCCAAAGATGCGGCCGAGCGCAAAAGCCTGGTCGGAAGTGGCGATCGCAGCGACCGCATCCGCACCTACAACTTTCCGCAGGGACGGCTCACCGACCACCGCATCAACCTGACGCTGTACAAACTGCTGAGCATCATGGAAGGCGATCTGGACGACGTGGTCAGCGCGCTGCAGGCCCACGAAGCGGCTGCGCAACTGGCAGCGCTGGAGCTCAATGCCTGAAGCATCTGAAATCGGCTTGAAGAGCGCTTCAGATAGCCTTTGACAGTTTTGTTCGTATTGCAAATATGAGGTCTTCCATCATCACTCAAACCTTGGCCCAAACGCTCACCAGCCTGCAAACCAGTGGACTGGATCGGTTGGACGCCCAACTGTTGCTGTTGCACGTGCTGGGCCAACCCGAAACACAGCGCGGCTGGTTGCTGGCACACGACAGCGATCCGCTGCAACCCGAGAGTGCCACGAATTTAGAGAAACTGGTGCAACGCCGCTTGGCCGGGGAGCCGTTGGCGTACCTGACAGGTCATAAAGAATTCTTTGGTCTCAATTTGCAGGTCGATGCCCGTGTCCTGGTGCCACGGCCGGATACCGAAACGCTGGTGAACTGGGCGCTGGAAGTTCTGGACGGACAACAGCGCGTCCTTGATTTGGGCACGGGCAGCGGCGCCATTGCCCTGGTGCTCAAGGCCAGCAAGCCAACGCTTCACGTTCACGCCACCGACTTCAGCACAGAGGCCCTGGCCGTGGCCAAAGCCAACGCGCAGCGGCTCAATCTTGACGTGAGCTTCCATCAGGGTGCCTGGTTTGCAGCGCTGCCTGAAACCGGCGCCCCATTTGACTGTATTGTCTCCAACCCGCCGTACATCGCCGAACTTGACCAGCACCTGGTTGCGCTGAAATTTGAGCCAATACAGGCCCTCACCAGCGGCACGGACGGCCTGGACGACCTTCGTCTCATCATCGCCCAAGCGCCCAGGTATCTGGCGCCGGGTGGCTGGTTACTGCTCGAACACGGCTACGATCAGGCGCAGGCTGTTCGCACCTTGCTGACACAGGCAGGTTTTGCGCAAGTGCAGTCACGCCCAGACCTGGCAAACATTGAACGCTGCAGCGGCGGACTACTCAACCCATCACCACCCCCATGACGACACCCAATCACACCGAAGAGCGCCTGACCAAG
Organism: Betaproteobacteria bacterium HGW-Betaproteobacteria-18; assembly: GCA_002842265.1. Taxonomy (GTDB): domain Bacteria; phylum Pseudomonadota; class Gammaproteobacteria; order Burkholderiales; family Burkholderiaceae_C; genus Rhodoferax. Next base: position 1,655 of record PHCO01000049.1, read on the forward strand.
CTGGAAGTCAAAGCCAGTTTTGCCGAAGACCTGCTGGACAAGCTGGACCAGATCATCGTCCGCCAGCAAGACCAGATTGACCGCCTGGAGCGTGAAGTGCAGTGGCTGCGTCAGCAAGCGCCGCAAGAAGACATGGCGGCCCCACGCAATCTGCGCGACGAGTTGCCACCCCACTATTAGCAGCCCTAAACGCTTCAGGGTCTCACCCCTATCACGCGTCAAAAGTGAAATAATCCGGTTTGTTTTAAAAAAAGGAAATTCAGCATGAGCGACGCACAACAACGCATTGACGACCTGGTCAAACACAACGATATTTTGCTGTTCATGAAAGGCACAGCCAGCTTTCCGCAGTGTGGCTTTTCAGGCCGGGCAGTGCAAATCCTGAAAGCCTGCGGCGTCGATCCAAAAGCCATCAAAACCGTCAACGTACTGGAAGACGATGGCATTCGCGCTGGCATCAAGGACTACAGCAATTGGCCCACCATTCCCCAGTTCTTTTTCAAAGGCGAATTCATCGGCGGCTCCGACATCATGATGGAAATGTACGAGAACGGCGAATTGCAGACCATGCTGGGTACGCCTGCGGCCTGATTCAGCGTGGCGGACAACCCCGGTGGGGGTTGCTTCAGCCAGCCTAAGCCAGCCAGACCTTTTGCGCCTGCAATACAGCCTGAGGGTAAGGCGCCCGGCCCCGTGAGCCGTTATAACGTCCCAGCGCCATGAACCAGTCGCCACCTTCGCGATTCAGGTAGTGGCGCAAAATCACGCAGCCAAAACGCAGGTTGGTCTGCATGTGAAACAGCTTGCCGGCATCGCCATCGGCCAGCACCCGCGTCCAGAATGGCATCACCTGCATGTAACCGCGCGCGCCCGCGCTGCTCACGGCAAACTTGCGGAAGTTGCTCTCCACCTGGATCAGCCCCAGCACCAGCGACACGTCCAAACCGGCGCGCCTGGCTTCATACCAAACGGTTTGCAGAAATTCCTTTCGGGTATTCCAGTCTGATTTTTTCTTGGCCAGACGTTCACTCGTGGCCCCCAGCCAACGCAAGTAGCTCAGTCGCGACTCGGTGTCTGAAAATTCAGGCACGGGCGGCGCCTGGTTGGCGATGGCGGAGCTCAAGGCGGTGCGAACAGCGTCAGCCAGTGGTTCTTCGACTTGCGCACCGGCCCACGATAACTCTTGAAAAAGGAGCGTGCCACTCCCCATGAGTAAAGGCGGGAGCGAAAAGGCATTCCCAAGAAGAGCGCGCCGGGTCAGGTTCATCCTTCGGTCCTTTTACTGTGGGGTCAGATCAGCGCTCACGCCTTGAGACGGGTCAGCAACTGGCCCACGATGTCGGTCACAGGCACGGCTTTGGCGCTGGCATCGCGACGGTGCTGGTATTCGACGTTGCCTTCTTTCAAGGCACGGTCACCAATGTTGACGCGATGCGGCACACCAATCAACTCCCAGTCGGCAAACATGGCGCCCGGGCGTTCACCACGATCGTCCAGAATGACATCCACACCGCTGGCCAGCAGTTCGGCATACAGCTTGTCTGCAGTGGCCTTGACTTCCGGCGAACGCTCCGCGTTGATCGGGCACAGCACCACGGTGAACGGCGCCAATGCGTCCGGCCAGATGATGCCGCGTTCGTCGTGATTTTGCTCAATGGCGGCGGCGGGCAGGCGCGTGATGCCAATGCCGTAGCAGCCCATTTCCATGAACTGGGGTTTGCCGTTCTGGTCCAGAAAGGTGGCGTTCATGGCCTGGCTGTATTTGGTGCCAAGGTAAAACACATGACCCACCTCGATGCCGCGCTCGATTGCCAGCGCGCCCTGACCGTCGGGCGAGGCATCTCCGGCCACCACATTGCGCAAGTCGGCCACCAGTGCCGGCTCCGGCAGGTCCCGGCCCCAGTTGACGCCGGTGATGTGAAAGTCGGGTTCGTTGGCACCGCATACCCAGTCGCTCATCACCGCCACTTCACGATCCACCACGATTTGCACCGGCTTGTTCAGGCCGATCGGACCCAAGTAACCAGGCAAACAGCCAAAGTGTTCTTCAATCTCGCCAAGGGTGGCAAAGCGGAAAGCCTGCAAGCCCGGCAACTTGTTGACCTTGACTTCGTTCATGTCGTGGTCGCCGCGCAGCAGCAGCAACCAGACCTGCGTTTGAACCACCTCACCAAGTTCGTTGAGTGCGTCGGTGGCCAGCACCAAGGATTTGACGGTGTTTTTCAGCGGCACACCCAGCAGTTCAGCCACTGCCGCGCAGGTGCTCTTGCCCGGCGTCGCGGTCTTGGTCATGGTTTGTGCGGCAGCCGGGCGCGGGCCTGCGGGTGCCAGCGCTTCTGCTTTTTCCAAGTTGGCTGCATAGTCGCTGCCCGGACAGTAGACGATGGCATCTTCGCCGGTGGCGGCAATCACCTGGAATTCTTCGCTCAAATCCCCCCCGATCGCACCGCTGTCGGCCGCCACGGCGCGGTAAGTGAGACCAAATCGGTCGAAAATGCGCCGGTAGGCTTGCGCCATGATCTGGTAGCTGGCTTTGGCAGACACCTGGTCGCGGTCAAAGCTGTAGGCGTCTTTCATGATGAACTCGCGCCCGCGCATCAGGCCAAAACGCGGACGACGCTCGTCACGGAACTTGGTCTGGATTTGGTAAAAATTTTTCGGCAACTGCTTGTAGCTGCGAATTTCCTGGCGCGCAATGTCGGTCACCACTTCTTCGCTGGTGGGTTGAATCACAAAGTCGTGCGCGTGGCGGTCCTTGATGCGCAACAATTCCGGGCCCATCTTCTCAAAACGGCCGGTTTCCTGCCAGAGTTCAGCCGGTTGCACCACCGGCATGGCCAGTTCAACGGCACCGGCGTGGTTCATTTCTTCACGCACGATGGCTTCCACTTTTCTGACCACGCGCAGACCCATGGGCATCAGGGTGTAAATGCCGGCGCCGAGTTTTTTGATCATACCGGCACGCATCATGAGCTTGTGGCTGACCACTTCGGCGTCCGCTGGCGCTTCTTTGAGGGTAGAAATGAAAAATTGAGAGGCTCGCATAGGGATATCCAGCAATATGTCAGGGTTATGTCGCTTGCTGCACGGCCCGGGCTGTGCATAATCAAGCTAATTTAAAAATTGGGGTTTGATTATGCTTGACCGGGACGGCTTTAGGCCTAACGTCGGCATCGTCCTGCTCAACCAGAAAAATCAGGTGTTTTGGGGCAAGCGTATTCGGACGCACTCCTGGCAGTTTCCGCAGGGTGGCATTGACCGGGGCGAAACCCCCGAGCAGGCCATGATCCGGGAACTGCATGAAGAAGTTGGGCTGCAGCGCGAACATGTTCGCATCGTGGCCCGCACCCGTGACTGGTTGCGCTATGAGGTGCCAGACCGTTTTATTCGCCGCGATGCACGCGGTTTTTACAAAGGCCAGAAACAAATCTGGTTTTTGTTGCAACTCGTCGGTCACGACTGGGACTTGAACCTGCGTGCCACCAACCACCCGGAGTTTGATGCCTGGCGCTGGAACGACTACTGGGTGCCACTCGATGCCGTGGTGGAATTCAAGCGCGAGGTCTATGTGACGGCACTCACCGAGTTGTCGCGTTTTTTGCCGCGCAATGACTACCGTAATCGTTTCCTGCGCCAAGGCGTTCGGCCCATGGATTTGGAGCAATCGTGCGCCGACATGCCCGATGCCAGCTTCGAGCTGCCACCAGGAGCCACCCTTGAACCCGATCCTCAGACTGGACCACAGCATGTGTGAATCACAGGTTCCGGGACTCAGGCCTTCATGGTTCAAACGCTGGCTGGTCCTGGGTTTGATCTGTTGCTCGCTCGGTGCACAAGCGCAAGGTCTGGTCGATAACCCCGATTGGAAAGAAACCGAAGTTCCCGCGCCACCCAAGTTTGACGCCAAGCAACAGGTACCCATCGACATGCCCCCTTATGTGAGCATGCGGTTTGGCGTTGATCCCGCTACCCTGACCATCACGCCGGACGGTATCGTGCGCTACGTCATGCTGGCGGTGAGCCCCAGCGGCGCCGTGAATGCGTTTTATGAGGGCATCCGCTGCGCCACGGGCGAAGTCAAAGCTTATGCCCGTGCCAACGCCAGCGGCGTGTGGACGATCGTGAAAGAGCCCGAGTGGCGCGGACTCAACGACAACCAGCCCTCCAAACACGCCTTGGCACTGGCCCGGCAAGGGGCCTGTGAAGGCAATACCAGCGCCAGCTCGGCGGCTGACATTCTCAGAAAACTCAAAGGCAAGTAGCTTTGCTGGACAGTGCCCGCCATGGCACCGTCAGCGCTTGAGCACCAGGTTGTCGCGGTGCACCATTTCGGGCTCTGCCGAGTAACCCAGCAAGCCTTCAAACGCACTGGAGGGCTTGCGACAAATCAGGCGCGCCTCGGTACTGGCATAGTTGGCCAGACCACGGGCGATTTCTTGACCATTCGGATCGCGGATGGCAATCACATCGCCACGCGAAAAATCACCCTCGACCGCCACCATGCCAATGGGCAACAAACTCGACCCGTCACCCTGCAACCTGGCCACCGCACCCGCATCCACCGTGACGGCCCCGCGCAATTGCAAATGGTCGGCGATCCACTGCTTGCGCGCCTGCGTTTTTTGGGTTGGGGCCACCAGAAGCGTGCCAATGGCCTCGCCCCGACTCAGGCGTAACAAGGCATCGGGCTCACGGCCCCAGGCGATCACGGTCGAAGCGCCCGAGCCCGCCGCCCGCTTGGCTGCCAAAATTTTGGTAATCATGCCGCCGCGCCCCAGGCTCGAACCAACCCCGCCAGCCATGGCCTCCAGCGCGGCATCACCGGCTTGTGCCACATGCACAAACTCAGCCTTGGCATCCTTGCGCGGGTCGGCCGTGAACAAACCTTTTTGATCGGTCAGGATCACCAGCGCATCGGCTTCCACCAGGTTGGCCACCAGGGCACCCAGCGTATCGTTGTCGCCAAACTTGATCTCGTCATTGACCACGGTGTCGTTTTCGTTGATGACCGGTACCACACCGAGTTTCAGCAGCGTGAGTAAGGTGGAGCGGGCGTTGAGGTAGCGTTCGCGATCCGCCAGGTCGGCATGCGTCAACAGCACTTGGGCGCTGCCCAGGCCGTTTTCGCGCAATTTGGTCTCGTACATGTGCGCCAGGCCCATTTGCCCCACAGCCGCAGCAGCCTGCAATTCATGGATTTCATGCGGACGCTTGGCCCAGCCCAGGCGCTTCATGCCTTCGGCAATGGCGCCACTGGAGACCATGATGACCTCGCGCCCCTGGCGCACCAGTACCGCCATTTGTCGGCACCATTCACCAATGGCAGCCTCATCCAGACCACGACCGTCGTTGGTGACGAGGCTGGAACCCACCTTGATCACGACACGGCGTGCATCACGCAACAGGAAATCAGATTCTTGAGACATTTAGCGCGCGCCTTGATACCGTAAAGTGCTGTTAAATCTACAGCGATTTCTCTGGATCAGGAGACACCACAAAGCGTGGATCAATCACCTCTGGCGTTTGTTCAAGCTTTTGTTGGGCACTGATGTGCTTGAACACCGTTTTGATCAGCGACTCGCAACCTTCTCGCGTGAGGGCCGAGATTTCAAACACCGGCCCCTTGAACTTGAAGCGCTTGACAAAATCTTTGACCAGGGCCTCGCGCTCCTCCTTTGGCACCATGTCGAGCTTGTTGAGCACCAGCCAACGCGGTTTGTTGTAAAGCGCCGGATCGTACTTTTTGAGCTCGTTGACAATGGCTTTGGCCTGCGCCACGGTATCGACACCGTCATCAAATGGCGCCATATCGACCACATGCAGCAACAAGCGGGTGCGCTGCAAATGGCGCAGGAACAAATGCCCCAGGCCAGCCCCTTCAGAGGCCCCTTCAATCAAACCGGGCAAGTCGGCCACCACAAAACTTTGTTCCGGCCCGACCCGTACCACACCCAGGTTGGGGTGCAAGGTGGTGAATGGGTAATCGGCAATACGCGGACGGGCGTTGGAAATAGCTGTGATCAAGGTTGACTTGCCCGCATTGGGCATGCCCAGCAGTCCCACGTCAGCGAGCACCTTGAGTTCCAGCTTGAGGTTGCGTTTTTCACCTGGCCAGCCCGGTGTCTTCTGCCGGGGTGCGCGGTTGATGGCGCTCTTGTAGCGCAAGTTGCCAAAACCGCCATCGCCGCCTTTGGCGATGGTGATGACCTCACCGGGTTTGAGCAACTCAAACAGCACTTCACCGGTTTCAGCATCAGAAATAATGGTGCCCACCGGCATTTTGAGCGTGATGTCATCGCCTGCGGCGCCAAACATATCTGAGCCCATGCCGTGCTCGCCGCGCTTGGCATCGTGCCGTCTGGAGAAACGGTAATCCACCAAGGTGTTCAGATTCTCGTCTGCCACCGCAAACACATGGCCGCCACGGCCACCGTCGCCGCCATTGGGGCCGCCAAACTCTTTGTACTTTTCATGCCGAAACGAGACGCAGCCAGCGCCACCGTCTCCGGCGGAAACGTCAATGTAGGCTTCGTCAACGAATTTCATGATGCAATTATCGGTTGGGAACAGAGCTTGCTTGGCTATCGCACATGCTGCGGTCTGTCCCGCAAGGTTTTAGAAATAAAAAACCCCGCGCCGTGCGCAGGGTCTTGGGTGAACGCAATACAGCCTTTAAGCTGCTGCTGTCACGCTCACGGTGTGCCGGTTCAAGGCGCCTTTGATGGCGAACGACACATGACCTTCTGTCAAAGCAAACAGCGTGTGGTCCTTGCCAATGCCAACATTGGCACCGGGGTGGAATTGGGTGCCGCGCTGGCGCACGATGATCGCACCGGGAGCAACCAACTGACCGCCAAACATCTTCACACCGAGCATTTTGGGCTTGGAATCGCGCCCATTTCGCGTCGAGCCGCCGCCTTTTTTATGTGCCATGACCCGTGCTCCTTATGCAGTAATCGCACCAATCAGCAGTTCAGTGAACTGTTGACGATGACCTTGACGTTTTTGATAGTGTTTACGACGGCGCATTTTGAAAATGCTGACCTTGTCGTGTTTGCCATGTGCCAGCACCGTGACACTGACCGTTGCACCGGACACCAAGGGTGTGCCCACCTTGAGCTCTGCGCCGCTTCCGACTGCCAGAACCTGGTCGATCACAATCTCTTGGCCTACGTCCGCAGCAATCTGTTCTACTTTAATTTTTTCGCCAGCAGCAACCCGATATTGCTTGCCACCGGTTTTTATGACCGCGTACATATTGACCTCTTCAAAGATTAACCCTGCAAACGAATTTTCGCAGAGCCGAGTATTATCACACAAGTTTGAATAAATGCTGATTACTGGCAAAACCAAGCCTTCAACAAGGCAAAAGCAGCGTACAGGCTTTCTATAATGCGCGCAACCAACCGAGCCACTGTCTTGCACGCCACCCACTCCAACAAAACCAACGCCACGGCGATCATCGCGCAGGATATGCGTGAGGTCGATTCGGTCATTGCACAACGACTTGACTCCGGTGTACCCCTGGTGGGTCAAGTTTCTCGCTACATCATTTCTGCAGGTGGCAAGCGGCTTCGGCCCGCGTTGCTGTTATTGATCTGCGGCGCGCTCGGCTTCAAAGGCGCGCAGCGCTTCAACCTGGCGGCCGTGGTGGAATTCATTCATACCGCCACCCTGCTCCATGACGACGTGGTGGACGACTCGTCCCTGCGCCGTGGCAATGCCACCGCCAATGAAACCTTTGGCAATCCGGCCAGCGTGCTGGTCGGCGACTTTTTGTATTCCCGCGCTTTTCAGATGATGGTCGATGCCCACAGCATGCGCATCATGGAAGTGCTGGCTGATGCCACCAACATCATTGCCGAAGGCGAAGTGATGCAGTTGATGAACATGCACAACGCCGCACTGGATGAAGCGGGCTACCTGCAAGTGATCCGCTCAAAAACCGCCAAACTGTTCGAGGCCAGCGCGCGCGTGGGCGCCATTCTGGCGGGCGCCAGTCCCGAACTCGAAACCGCCTGCGCCAACTACGGACAAGCATTGGGCACCGCATTTCAGGTCATTGACGACGTGCTCGACTACACCGGCGATGCTGCCGTGATGGGCAAAAACCTGGGCGATGATCTGCGCGAAGGCAAGACCACCCTGCCCTTGATCGCCGCCATGCAACGCGGCAACGCCAGCGAACGCGAACTCATTCAAAGCGCCATTGAAACCGGCAAACTTGAACTGATTGATCAGGTGGTGGCCATTGTGCAAGCCACTGGCGCCCTCGATGTGGCACGCCAGGCGGCCGCTGACGAAGCGCGCCGCGCCATCACTGCCGCCAAGCAACTCCCGGACAATGAACACACCCAGTGTTTGATACAATTGGCGGCTCAGTTGTTGGAGCGTCAATCCTGACGTTTTACAGAACAAAATCGGAATGTAGCGCAGCCTGGTAGCGCACTTCGTTCGGGACGAAGGGGTCGGAGGTTCGAATCCTCTCATTCCGACCAATAAAATCAATGGGTTAGCTCACTATGCGAGTTAGCCCATTTTGCTTTCTGGCTCGCCTTAGGTTCAAATACTCATGCCCATGCAGCGCCTGATTCCATTCATTTTGATCTGCTTGTCTAGCAGCTTTTGGACTGTCAATGCTTGCGCACAAGCTTTGCCGAGCGCGGTACAAACAGCGTTAATGCGCGCCCAGGTGCCACCGGACGGCGTGGCCATGCTGGTACTCGATGCCGATGGCCGCACGGCACCGCGACTGAGCCACCGCGCTGGTCAACCCATGAATCCGGCCTCGGTCATGAAGCTGATCACTACCTATGCGGCGCTCGACCTGTTGGGCCCTGCCTACACCTGGCGCACGCCAGTCTGGGTGAACGGCCCGGTGGTCAATGGCGTGTTGCAAGGCAGCGTCTTCATCCAGGGCCAGGGCGACCCCAAACTGGTGCTTGAAAAACTCTGGCTGCTGCTGCGCCGTTTGCAAGGCCTGGGCATTCACACCATTGCCGGCGACATCGTGCTTGACAACCGCGCGTTTGAAGTGCCCGCCACCGACCCGGCCGAATTTGACGGCGAACCGCTGCGCCCCTACAACGCCGCACCTGATGCCCTGCTGGTCAACTTCAAATCCGTGGTCATGACGTTTGCGCCAGACCCGCAGGCCAACATCGCCCGCGTGCAATTTGACCCGCCACTGTGGGGCGTTCAATTGCAAACCAGCGTGCCACTGGGCACCGCCAAGGCAGCCGCAAGTGGCGCCTGTGGCGACTACCGCGCCAGCCTCAAAGCCGATTTTTCTGACCCCACACGGATTCGCTTCAACGGCAGTTACCCCGCCAGTTGCGGTGAAAAAGTGTGGCCGGTGGCTTATGCCGACCCCGGCAGTTACAACGCCCGCGCCATTGAAGGGCTGTGGCGCAGCATGGGTGGCTTGCTGACTGGCTCGGTGCGCAACGGCCCCGCACCAATCGCACCCGCCACCTTTGAGATCACCTCGCCCACGCTGTCAGAAGTGATTCGCGATGTCAACAAATTCAGCAACAACGTGATGGCCCAACAGGTGTTTTTGACGCTTGGGCTGCCTGATATGCTGACAAACAATGCAAAAGGGGGCAACGGGACCAACAGCAGCCCGAGCCCTGTCAGCAGGCTCCCCGCCACGTCCGAATCAGCCCGCGCAGCAGTGCACCAATGGTGGCAGCGCCACATCAGCGCCACCAATGTACCCAGCATCGACAACGGCTCGGGCCTGTCGCGCCAAAACCGCATCAGCGCGCAGCAGTTGGGGCAACTGCTGCAAGTGGCCTATGCCTCGCCCAACATGCCCGAGTTGATGTCATCGCTGCCGATTGTGGGGGTGGACGGCACCCTCAAACGCAGCCAAGCCAGCAGCGCCAGCGCCCACCTGAAAACCGGCAGCCTGCGTGAAGTGACGGCACTGGCTGGCTTCGTGCATGCCGCCAGCGGCAAACGCTACGTGCTGGTGGCCATCGTCAATCACCCCAACGCGGGCGCGGTTCGCCCGGCTCTGGACGCCTTGATTGACTGGGCGGTGAAGGACAATCAGGCCCCGTAATGCCTTCTCGGCATTCACCCCACTCGTTATCACACCATGACTTTGACTGACCTGATCGGCACCATTGCCGCCGTACTGACCACCGTCAGCTTTTTGCCGCAAGCGCTGCACACCTTCCGCACCAAAGACGTCCGGGGCATCTCACTGGGCATGTACAGCGCGTTCACTTTAGGCGTCGCCATGTGGCTGGTCTATGGCCTGATGCTGGGCGCCTGGCCGGTGGTCATCGCCAACGTGATCACCTTGGCGCTGGCATGTACCATTTTGGTGATGAAACTGCGCTACCAGTAAACCAAGTCGGCATGACGACCTGCGAGCTGCTGGCTTAAACCGTGACCTGCCGGGTAAACGGGTTTACCCCGATTCCATTGGATTTTTCCAAACGATACGATGAGGCAACAAAAATAGCACGTCCGTTCTATTTGAACAATTTCAATTTGATACCGGAGACACACATGAAGCACTTCACAACGCTGGCGGCCACTTTGGGTGCAGCATTGCTGGTTGCAGCCTGCGGCGGCAACGATGGACTCAGATTCTCTTCCATGGTGTCCTTCGGTGACAGTTTGAGTGACGTAGGGACGTACAAGGTCGGCGATGTAGCGACTGCCGGCGGAGGCAAGTACACCGTGAACGGCATTACCGTCGATGATCCCAATAACCCTGCCAGCAAAAACTGGACCGAGCGCGTCGCCGCCCAGCTTGGCTTGCCAGCGCCCTGCTCGGCACAAACCGGACTTGCTGGGGCTGGCTTCCTGATCCCAACGGCGGGACCAATTGCAGCTGTATTTCATTCCAGATGCTTCAACTACGCGCAAGGTGGCGCGCGCGTCACCCTCCCCGTTGGCCCAAGCAATGTGGCCAACCCCGACGCTGCCAGCAAAGCGCTGGGCCAACTGACTGTGCCGGTCATGACGCAAATCCAGAATCATTTGGGCATCGTCAAGCAGTTCAGCGGTACTGAATTGGTAACCGTCTTCGCCGGTGCCAATGACGTATTGCAACTCCTGGATGAATTGTCATTGGCTGCCACAGCTGCGGGCAATACGGCCTTTGCAACTTCACTGATAGGCCAGCTCGCAGCGGGAGCTACCGACCCCGCTACCGCAGCACAGGCGATCGGCTTGGCATTTCAGACGACTGCGGCATCTGGCGCAGACATGAATACCATCGTCGGCGCAGCTGTGACCGCTGCTGCAACACAAGCAGGTAACGCGGCCGTAGGAGACCCAGCCGTTTACGGCCCCATGGTGGTTACCGCTCAAGCCGCTGGCGAAGCAGCTGGCGCCGATTACGCCGCACTTCATGGCGGTGATCTGGTGGTCGCGATGGGTACGGCGGGTGCTGAACTGGCGAACGCCACTCGCACCCAGATCGTTGCAAAGGGGGCCAAATTTGTGGCGGTGCTCACGCTGCCAGATCTCAGCCTGACACCCGCATCGAAAGCGCAATCGCTCGAAACGCAAGGGCTCATTCACCTCATGGTGACCACCTTCAACACCCAGTTGAGGGCCGGGTTGGCCAATACCGCACACGTGAAAATCATCGACATCTACGCCAGTATCAATGACCAGGTAGCCAACAAAAGTACCTATGGACTGACCAATGTGGACGGGGCAGCCTGCGATTTAACAAAAACCGCGCTGGAAAAAGTGCTGCTTTGCACCAAAGACACCTTGATCGCAGGCGACGTTTCCCACTACATGTTCGCGGACACCGGTGGGCATCCCACACCTTATGAGTTGAAAATCATCTCCGAGGTGGTAATCAGCGACCTGACTGCTGCCGGCTGGCTTTAATCCATCTGATCCTTCACAACATCACGGTCGGCTACAGTTTCTGGTCACCGTGTCCAAAAGCAAAAGGCCCCGCCATGGCGGGGCCTTTTGCTTGGTGATCATTGCCCTTTCAACACGCAGACGCCCTCACCAGCCGATCCCGCACCCCGTCCCACTCAGGCGCATCAGGGGGGGTCTCAATCCAGATCAATTGCACACCCTGCGCATCAAACTCGCGCAGTACGGCAAACAACTGCTGGGCAGCGGCCGATGCATCAGTGGACATGTGTCGGCACAGCAGCTTGGCCGAGCGGGCTATCGGGTCAGCGCGCGACCAGACTGCAATGATCGGCCCAGCATCACTGACGGCAGCCGGAGGCGACACTGCCTCTCCAGCACTGGTCAACAGGTCCAGCGCAGCCTGCAGCGCCTTGGCATCCATCAGCCTCACCCGTGCCCGCGGCGCGTAATGCGACTCCAGCGTGCCCGAGGCCTTTGGCGCAGGTAAAGCAGGCGAAACCAGCGCGTCTTTGGACACCACCCTCAAACCACACACCACCTGCACCTGCTCCGGCGTGATGGCGCCCGGGCGCAGCAGCACCGGCTGGCCGCGGGTGCAGTCGATGATGGTGGACTCAATGCCGACGCTGCAGGCGCCGCCGTCCAGAATCATCAAGTCGTCGCCAAACTCGCCTTGCACATGGGCAGCCGTGGTCGGGCTGACGCGGCCGAACTGGTTGGCACTCGGTGCCGCCAGACCCCAGACAGGCAAAGGCATGGATTTATCCATAAGCGCGTTCAGTACCGCTTGTGCGACCGGGTGCAACGGGCAGCGCAGGCCGATGGTGGAGTTGCCGCCGGCGGCAGCATTGGCTATGCCAGGGCGACGTGGCAGGATCAGGGTGAGTGGGCCGGGCCAGAAAGCGGCTATCAGCTGCTTCGCAAACTCGGGGACATCGCTAGCATAATGCGCCACCGCCCGGACATCGGCCACATGAACGATCAGCGGGTGGTCCGCCGGGCGGCCCTTGGCTTTGAAAATTTGCGCCACAGCGGCATCATCGTCGGCGTTGGCGGCCAGGCCGTACACCGTTTCGGTGGGCAAGCCCAACAGGCCACCGGCCCGTATGCAACGGGCCGCAGCAGCGATGGATTCAGGGTTTTCACCCGGCAAAATCATGGGGAAAACCAACTAAAACGGCGCGATGCCCAGCACTTGCGCAGCAGCCAGCGCGGTCGCACGCGCCTGCTCGGGCGTGGCAGCGGTGATGGTCAAATGCCCCATCTTGCGGCCCTTGCTGGCTTTGAGCTTGCCGTACAGGTGCAGGTGCACGCCCGGCAAGGCCAGCACCTTGTCCCAACGCGGTGTCGCCCCATCCAGCCACAAATCACCCAGCAAATTGAGCATCACGGCGGCGCTATGCTGACGCGGCTGCGTGAGCGGCAGGCCTGCCAAAGTGCGCACTTGCAAGTCGAACTGCGACACATCGCACGCGTCCAGCGTGTAGTGGCCGCTGTTATGCGGGCGCGGCGCCATTTCGTTCACCACCAAAGCCCCCAGCCTGGCGCGCTCGAGCGAGCCTTCGGCGAGCACAAAGAACTCAACACACAGCACGCCCACGTAGTTCAATTCTTCAGCAATCGTGCTGGCCGCTGCCACCGCTTTTTCAGCAAGCGCTGTCGGCATGTTGCCTTCATAAGCCTCGGTGACAGCCAAGATACCTTCGCGGTGCAGATTGAGTTGCGGTGCGAAGTTAACGCAGGCGCCATCCCAGCCGCGCGCCACGATCACCGAGCATTCGGCGGCCAGCGGCAGCATGTGCTCCAGCACACAGGGCACATTTTTTAAAGCATCCCAGGCGGCAGCTAAATCTGCATGACTGCGCACGTGCACCTGGCCCTTGCCGTCGTAGCCCAGGCGGGCGGTTTTCAGGATGCCGGGCAGCAGGTCATCCGCCACCGCCACCAGTTGGGCCGCGGTTTCGATCACCGCATACGGCGCCACCGGCACGCCGCTGCGCGCCAGGTGCGCTTTTTCCTTGATGCGGTCCTGCGCAATGGCCACGGCGTCGGCACTCGGCGCGGTCGGGCGCGCCGCACCCAAAGTCACCAGGGCACCAGATGGCACGTTCTCGAACTCGGTGGTGACGGCGGCGCAGCGCTGTAGCAGTTGCGTCAGGCCCTGTTCGTCCAGATAGTCGGATTTGATATGGTAGTGGCTCACCAGCCCGGCGGGGCTGATGACGTCCGGGTCGAGTACCACGGTGAAGTAACCCATGGCTTGCGCCGCCTGCACAAACATGCGACCCAACTGGCCGCCGCCCATCACACCCAACGTGGTCTGCTGGCCGCTGCCATTCAAGCCGGTGGCACCGGGCAGCAAGATCGGGCCGCTCATATCTTGGGCGGCAGCGTCATGCCGCGGGCCATCTGGGTTTGCTCGGCACGAAAATCTTCCAGCTTGGCGCGCAGCACGATGTCGGAGTTGGCCAGCATCGCCACCGCAAACAGCGCGGCGTTGGCCGCCCCGGCGGCGCCAATGGCAAAGGTGGCCACCGGAATACCCTTGGGCATTTGCACAATGCTGTGCAGCGAATCCACCCCGCTGAGGTGTTTGCTGGCCACCGGCACGCCCAAAATGGGCACGGTGGTTTTCGCCGCCAGCATGCCCGGCAAATGCGCCGCGCCGCCAGCGCCGGCGATGATGGCTTTGAGGCCACGACCGACTGCGGTTTCAGCGTAGGCAAACATGTCATCAGGCATTCTGTGGGCAGACACCACCCGCGCCTCGTAAGTGATGCCGAACTGTTGGAGAATGTGGACTGCGTGCTGCATGGTGTCCCAGTCTGAGCTGGAGCCCATGAGCACACCGATTTGTATAGAGTTCATGCCTGAATTCTACGTTTGACCCAAGCAAAGCACACCATGATTGAAGTCACCCTGCAAAATTTTGAAACCGAAGTCATTGCCGCCTCCATGTCCCAGCCGATCCTGATCGACTTCTGGGCGCCCTGGTGCGGCCCTTGCAAGTCGCTCGGCCCAATCCTGGAACAACTCGAAGTGGACTATGCAGGCCGCTTCACGCTGGTCAAGATCGACTCGGATCAAGAGCAGCAACTGGCCCAGGCCTTTGGCATCCGCAGCATTCCCACCTGCATCCTGATGATGGGCGGCAAACCGGCAGACGGCTTTATGGGTGCCCAAACCGCCACTCA
>PHCO01000306.1 GCA_002842265.1 Betaproteobacteria bacterium HGW-Betaproteobacteria-18
GAGGAGGTAGAGGGTGCGGCCGCTGCGGTGCGGAAGCGCCTTTTTCGGGACATTATCGATCAGTCCGCCGTCGAGGACCACCTCTCCTCTCCACCGGAGAACCGGCGTGAAGGGGGGCGTGCAGGAGGAGGCGAGGATCAGGTCCGCCAGCCGTTCGGGCGAACCGCACTCCCGGACCTGTCCGACCATGGGCCTGAAACCGATCTTTTCGGCCAGGACGGGGTGCAGGGGGGCTGACAGCGATTTTTCTATCTGGTAGCAGAGATAGCCGCACAGGACAGCCAGACCCGGACCGGCCCAGACCGGCGGCCGGGCCATGAGGATTCTGACGTCGGGTCCCTGATGCAGTCGCCGGAGCCGCTCGCGGGTCAAAAATTTGAGGAGGGTGCCGCGATACATCTCCAGGTGGGGAAAAACGGGGCGGCCGTTCATCAGGTTCCCCGGATAGAAATTCCTGGGGTTTTTCGCAGTGATCTCCTTGAAGTAGTCGAGGGCCTCGGGGCCGCAGCCCGAAAAGATGAAGCAGGCCATGGCGGCCCCCGCGCTCACCGCCGCAACCGTGTCCGGCGCTGTTTTCAGGACCGGTGCGAGCTCTTCCCAGAGCCCGACCTGCCAGACGCAGCGCGACCCGCCGCCCGCAAAAACGACTGTCGTGAAGTGATGACCGTCCGACACACCCTCCCTCCCCCTTAATCCGATGCTCCGAATTGAAGAAGACCAGGGGACCTTCCCGCATGGCGAATCCTCATACAGCTATCAAACCAGGGGAATATTAGGCGAAAGGACTAAAAATTCAAGAAGAAACTTTCCCTAGGGAGGGCGCCCGGCCGGGCGCACCAGTGAAAAGGCCCCGTCCCGGGGTCCCGGGAGCAGGGCCTTTTTTTCAGGTAAACCCGTCAGGAACTAGGCGGCGCAGTTTTTCAGGCCGGCGTCGTCGTCTTCCACGTGAACGGCGGCCGCAGCCGTTTTCGGCCTGATCTTTCGGTAGACCTCGGCGGGCGTCCTCTTTTTGCCATCCACGGTCAACAGCTCTTCAATCGTGATCCCGAAAAGCCGCTCGTTCTCTTCAAGATACGGCAGGATCAGCTTCCAGTCTGCATCGGTCAGGTCCATGTACTCTCCGCCATTGAGCTGTTCGTCCACCAGCTTCCTGCGGGGATCTCTCACGTAGATCGCTCCGCCCGAGGCCAGAGAAAAGATATTGGAGCCGGGGTATGGAGATTCGTACTCGCGGATGGAACCATCGCGCTCATCGAATCCGATTCCGTTCAGGACCACGAACCCGCCGCCGTTCAGCGGATCGCCTGCCATAAACGACTCGGCCAGGTAATCGCCCGACGAACCGTAAACGTCGATCCGCACGTCTTTCGTTGCCGGACCAAAGCCGCATCCCGTGAACCGCTGGCCGCGGTATCGATGCACGATGAAGCGCTTCCACCCGAGCTGGTAGGCCTTGACGATCATCACGGCGTCGCAATTCTCGCCTTCCGGCTCGAACTGTCCGGCGTCGATGACAAGGACCCTTTCGTTTTTCTGCGGGGCCCGCAACTCGGCCCGGCTTTCGAAATCAATCCGGCTGCAGCGCGAATCGGTTTTGTCCGTAATTTTCGGCACGGACGAAAGAATCTCGTCCAGGCTGAGTTGGAGGACGTGCAGCACGGAGCTTCTCTTGATCCGGCCGGTATCGTAGCGACGGTCGCTCAGGAGGGTCAGGGCCTCGATCGCCGTTTCCCGGCAATCGTCGTTTTTCAGGGCCTGCTGCTTGATCGCATCGATGGCAAACCGGAAGGTATCGGGATCGAATTGCGCGATCTGGTCCCGGACAGACGCGAAAATCGCCTTGGCCGCCTCCTTTCCGGAAAACAGCGAGGAAAGGGTATCCTCGATCGATGGGGAGGCGCCGGTCACTGCCGCCGGTTGGTGCGTGTCGCAGACGACCTGGTCCCGGGGGGTCTCGATCGTTCGGCCGAACTTGTCGGTGCAGACGAGCGGCTTGTTCTCGGAGCCGTCGTCCTTCAGGCTGAAGATGAACGCGCCGCCGTCCGTATAGCTGCCGCCGCGGGCATTCCAGTAC
>PHCO01000307.1 GCA_002842265.1 Betaproteobacteria bacterium HGW-Betaproteobacteria-18
TGATATGGCACGCGAAGCAGCGCGCGGCAGTAACAAGATCGGCACGACGGGACGCGGCATCGGCCCGGCCTACGAAGACAAGGTGGCGCGGCGTGCCATTCGTCTGCAGGATCTGACCAAACCCAAGCGCTTCGCCGAGCGCCTCGCTGAATTGCTCGATTACCATAACTTCGTGCTGACCCGATATCACGGAGTGGCGGCGGTCGATTTCCAGCAGGCATTGGATGATGCCATGGCCATTGCGCCGCGCCTGACGCGGATGATCGCCGATGTGCCACGGGCCTTGTACGATGCACACAAGGCCGGTGCCAACCTGCTGTTCGAGGGCGCGCAGGGTACCTTGCTCGACGTCGATCACGGCACCTACCCGTTTGTCACCTCCAGCAACTGCGTGGCGGGCAATGCGGCCGCCGGTGCCGGTGTTGGCCCCGGCCTGTTGCACTACATCCTGGGCATCACCAAGGCCTATTGCACGCGCGTCGGCGGTGGACCGTTCCCGACCGAACTCGATTGGGAAGTCAAAGGTACACCCGGCTGGCACATGAGCACCGTGGGCGCTGAAACAGGCGTCACCACCGGGCGCAGCCGTCGCTGTGGCTGGTTTGATGCTGCCTTGCTCAAGCGCTCCGCCCAGGTGAATGGCTTGACCGGCTTGTGCATCACCAAGCTCGACGTGCTTGATGGTTTGAAGGAGCTCAAGCTGTGCACCGGTTATGAGCTTGACGGTGAAGTGACTGACATTTTGCCGATGGGGGCTGACGACATTGCCCGCTGCGTGCCCATTTACGAAACCCTCGAAGGCTGGAGCGTGAGCACCGTGGGTGTGACGCAGTACGACCAGTTGCCCGCCGCCGCACGCCTGTACCTGCAGCGCATCGAGCAGGTCACCGGCGTGCCGGTGCACATCATCTCGACCAGCCCGGACCGTGAGCACACCATCATGATGCGCCATCCCTTTCTGGCCGATTGATCCTGAACCAATTTTCGATTTCCATTCGATCTGTGTACACAACGATTATTTGAGGGGCAACCATGTTGACTGAAGACGGCAAGCACCTGTATGTGAGCTATGACGAATACCATGGCCTGATCGAAAAACTGGCCATCAAGATTTTTCAGTCGGGCTGGGAATTCGACACCATCTTGTGCCTGGCACGTGGTGGCATGCGCCCCGGCGATATTTTGTCGCGTGTTTTTGACAAACCGCTGGCCATCATGTCCACCAGCTCCTACCGTTCGGAGTCGGGCACGGTGCAGGGCAACCTGGACATTGCGCATTACATCACCACGCCCAAAGGCGAGATCGCTGGCAAGGTGTTGCTGGTCGATGACCTGGCCGACTCGGGTCTTACGCTTCACGCCGTGATGCACCAGCTCAAAAATAATTACAAACCCATCACGGAGCTGCGCAGCGCGGTGATCTGGACCAAGTCGCTGTCCAAGTTCACGCCCGATTATTCGGTTGAATTTTTGCCGACCAACCCCTGGATTCACCAGCCCTTTGAAGGTTACGACAGCTTGCGCCCGGAGCAACTGATCAAAAAGTGGAGCGTTTGATCCGTATTTGTAGTTGCCATGGCTGACCTTACCACCACCCTGATCCATCACCCCTACCAGCCTCCGACAGGGTTTGCTGCGCCGCAGCCCGGCGTGTTCAAGGCCTCCACGGTGTTTTTTCCCAACGTGGCCGCCATGCGCGAGTTTGACTGGAAAGACAAATCCGCCTACACCTACGGACTGCACGGCACGCCCACCACCTACACGCTCGAAGAACGGCTTTGTACGCTGGAAGGCGGCAGCCAATGCCTGCTGGTGCCCAGCGGTCTGGCCGCCATCGCGACGGTGGCGCTGGCTTTGCTCAGGAGCGGTGACGAGGTGCTCATTCCAGACAACGCCTACGGCCCTTCCAAAACCCTGGCCGAGGGCGAGTTGGCGCACTGGGGCATCACGCACCGGTATTTTGACCCGATGGACCCCGCCGATCTGGCCGCCAAAATTTCGTCTCAAACCAAATTGGTCTGGCTGGAAGCGGCGGGTTCGGTCAC
>PHCO01000308.1 GCA_002842265.1 Betaproteobacteria bacterium HGW-Betaproteobacteria-18
TTCCATGAACACAGCGTTTGGGCTTGTTGTGGGGTCGACTTCAGTCGACCATGGCGGACTGAAGTCCGCCCCACAGGGTTCAAGGTCCGTGTGCGGTATAGGGCCGGATACAGGCGGCTCGCAATGACGGCGTCTTTCATGCTTCGGGGTGGCTTGGATGCCATGCAAGTTAGCATGGTTGAATCCGATTGAAGATCATGCAAACAACAGACGTACTCATCATCGGTGCCGGCATGGCCGGCGCCTCGGCTGCTTATTTTCTGGCGCCCCATGCCAACATCGTGGTGCTGGAGCGGGAGTCACAGCCTGGCTACCATTCGACCGGGCGCTCGGCCGCGCTGTATTCGGAAACTTATGGCAATGCCACGGTGCGTGCCATCACCACCGCCTCCCGGCCCTTTTATTTCCAGCCGCCCGAGGGTTTTTCGCCTTATCCGCTGGTGACACCGCGCGGTGCCCTGATTGTGGGCGGTGCCGCCGACCATGACGCGCTGCGCCAGACGCTGGACAGCATGCGCGCCCTGGTGCCAAACATTGAGTGGTGGACGCAGGACAAGATCCTGCAACGGGTGCCCGTGCTGCGGCCCGAGGCCGCGGTCTTCGGCGTGTATGAACCCGACGCCATGGACATGGATGTGCACGGCATTCACCAGGGTTTTCTGCGCGGTGCCAAGGCCGCCGGGGCGCAGCTGGTGTGCGACGCGGGCGTGAGCCGAATCCGCCATGACGGCAGCGTCTGGTGTGTTGAGACTCCCGCAGGGCAATTCAGCGCGCCCGTGCTGATCAATGCGGCTGGCGCTTGGTGCGATGAACTGGCGCAGCTGGCCGGGGTCAAGCCGGTGGGTCTGGTGCCGATGCGGCGCACGGCCTTCACCTGCGAGCTGCCGGCGTCAGCGCAGATACAGGACTGGCCCCTGGTGATCAATGCTGCCGAGACTTATTACTTCAAACCCGAGGCCGGGCTGCTGCTGGTGTCACCCGCCAATGCCGACCCGGTGTCGGCGCAGGATGTTCAGCCCGAAGAACTCGATGTGGCGATCGCCGTGGATCGGCTGGAGACCGCCACCACGCTGCAAATCCGGCAAGTGCGGCGCAAATGGGCGGGCTTACGCTCCTTTGTTGCCGACAAAACCCCGGTGGTCGGTTTTGCGCCCGATACCCCCGGTTTTTTCTGGCTGGCGGGCCAGGGTGGCTACGGCATCCAGACTGCTCCCGCCATGGGCGAACTCGCCGCTGCCCTGGTGCGCGGCCTGCCGGTGCCGCCGGCCATGGCGGCGCTGGGCGTGCGCCAAGAGGCGCTCGCGGCGGGACGGTCTTAATCGGTTGAGGACAGAGCAAATTTGCTGCGCAAATCTTGGTCTGTCCCGCAAGGTCTCAGGTTTTTTAAAGCGCTTTCTGGATCAGCGCGCCGCTGTACAGGTAGGGCAGCAGGGGTTGCGCGCCAGCTTCGACACCGCCCCGGTTTTCGACGCTGATGGACAGGTGGGTCACTTTGGCGAGCGATTTATCCGTGGCGGCCAATTGCGCCGTTCTGATCTTGGGTGTCAGTACCCCCAGCGACTTGGGCTGGCCGCTGGCGCTGGTGTCCCACAACTGCATGCTGTCGTTGGGCCCTTCCTTGATGTCGGTCAGGCGCTGCAACTGCAAAAACCCGTCCTGCGGGTCGAACGTGACGAGCACGCCGGGGGCCTGTTGGGCATCGAGCAGCACGGCGATGTATTTGGTTTGTGGCACATTTTTGAGTTTGCCCTGCAGGTGCGTGATCTGCGCGTTGAACATCTCGTACATGCCGACCCCGGTGGCAGCACCCACGGACAGGATGACCACGCAGATGATGGTGGCCAGGCGCCAGCCGGTGGTGTAGGGGGGAATCGGCTCGGTTGTTGCAGGTGTAGTCATGTGGGAAGGGCAGTCTGTGTTGTGTTGGCGTGAAAAGAAAGCAGCGTCATTGCGAGCCGCCCGAATCGGGTCCGATACCGCACACGGACCTTGAACCCTGTGGGGCGGACTTCAGTCCGCCATGGTCGACTGAAGTCGACCCC
>PHCO01000309.1 GCA_002842265.1 Betaproteobacteria bacterium HGW-Betaproteobacteria-18
CATTTGTTCTCGTGATAAAGGCCGGGATCTCGGTGCTTGGACCATCGTCATCGAGGAACGCTGGCAGTTCTTCGCTCAGCCCTAACTCCAAGTCGGGATTGCTGTCGATCGCATCGGCTTCGCTCAAGGCGTCCTCAACAAAGGCACCGGCATGCTCGGCTTCGTCAGGGTCAAATTCGGGCTGGAAGCCGGGGGTTAGCGCATCGGCAAGCTTCTCGTGCAGTGCCTCGTCGGTTGGTTGAATGGTGGTAGGTTCTTTCTGTGTAGTCATGGTGATTACGCCTTTTCAGTGGTGGAAGTGGTGGACTTGCTCGGGCCATTGCGTCCCTGGCTGTAGTCCGGTCGGCCCTTTGCGTCGGGGTACGTTTGTTTGCACTCGGGATAGTTGCTACAGCCCCACCAAAACTGGCCTTTTTTTTTGCTTGGTCGTCGCGAGAGGCCGGTTCCGCACGACATGCACTTATGCAAGGTCGAAACCGCTGCAACAGTTTTACCGCCGGCAACAGTGACAGTTCCGGTGTTGGCTTTCAGTACCTGCTCCCGGATAAACGATTCCTGTTTCTCGATAAACGCCGCCAGCTCGGCAGTGCCTTGCTCGACGCTCTTCAACATGCGTTCGTATAGAGCGGTGAGTACCGGGCTTTTTACAACGTCTGGAAGAGCGTCGATTACGCCACAACCAAGAGCGGTGCTCAGAATGTACTTGCCCTTGAGTTCCAAGTACTCGCGTCGTTTTAGCTCGGTCAGGATGGACGCTCGGGTTGCTGACGTACCAATGCCGTCCCCCTCCCGCAGCATTTTTTTGTGTTGTGGGTCGGCAACAAATCGATGGATGTTCTCCATCGCACGAATCAACGTGCCTTCCGTGAATCGTGCTGGCGGCTTGGTTTTCGCGTCCTTACGCACCGCGCCGCGACAGGCAACATCATCGCCCTGCTTCATAACAGGCAGCGTCTGCGTGGCGTCCTCCTGCTCTTTGTTCGTGTCGGTATCTTCATCAGTCTGGTCGTACACGTCACGCCATCCGTTATGTGTCACAACCTTGCCGCTGGCTGCAAAGGTCAACCCGCCCACGAGCACGCCAACTGTAGTGCTCATGTATTCGTGCAGCGGGTAAAACTGCGCGATATAGGCCCGGACGATCAGCTCATAGATGTTGCGATTACGCTCGCTCAATCCCGCCTTACTGCCATGCTCCATCGTTGGAACAATGCCGTGGTGAGCGGTGATTTTGGAGTCGTCCCACGTTTTTGATTTGATTTTTGGATCGGCGGCCGATATCAACGGTTCGAGTTCGGGGTTCACGTGCAAGATGGCAGCCAAGACACGGGGCGCATCCGCATGTTGGGACACTGGCAGATAGGCGCAATCCGTTCGCGGGTACGAGGTAAGTTTGTCTTCGTAAAGCGACTGACATGACTTGAGCACGTCATCAGCGCTGTAGCCGTATTTAGCGGACGCTACTGCCGTAATGTCTGATAAGGCAAAGGCCAGCGGCTGGTGCTGCTTCTTGGCTTCGGGTTTGTATGTGGCAATGGTGCCCTGTTTGCCCTTGACAGCATTCACCAGCGCATCGGCAATAGTGGTATCGATCAAGCGGCCATCGCTGTCCAAACCCTCCTGATCGTCACCGGCTTTCCAAGTGGCGGCGAAAGTACCCCCATCATGTTGTACCACTGCCCGAATGGTGTGGTACGGAATAGGCTTGAACGCTGCAATATCACGGTCGCGTCCGACGACCAAAGCAAGCGTAGGTGTCTGAACCCGCCCCACAGTTAGCAATACCCTGGAGCCACCGCGTTGTGCTCGCAGGGTGTAGGCACGAGACAAGTTCATGCCGATCAACCAATCGGCACGGGCGCGGCCTCTCGCAGCATCAGCCCATCCCTGATAACTGTTGTTGTCTTGCAGGGCAGCAAGACCACGCTTGACTGTTACGGTGTCTTGCGCGGATACCCAAAAGCGCCGGGTAGGCGCGGTACTGTGAAAGTGGTGAAGAACCTCATCGACCAGCAATTGGCCCTCGCGGTCAGGGTCGCC
>PHCO01000050.1 GCA_002842265.1 Betaproteobacteria bacterium HGW-Betaproteobacteria-18
GATGGCCACGATCAGCGCCAGTCCGGTGGCAAAGCCACTGAAAAAGTCAATGCTCAAGTGGCAAAGTGCAGGCGCACGGTGAGTCCGCGACCCTGCTGCCCGTCAGACAGTGTCAGGGTGGCCTGGTGCAGGTCGGCCACGCGTTTGCAGATGGCCAGCCCCAGGCCGGTGCCAGGCTGGCTTTGCTGGGCGATGCGGTAAAAGCGCTCAAACACCCGCTGACGCTGGTCGGGGGCAATGCCCGGGCCATCGTCGCTGACCGAAAGCTGCACCCCGGTGTCCTTGGCTTC
The DNA here is from genome assembly GCA_002842265.1 of Betaproteobacteria bacterium HGW-Betaproteobacteria-18. Lineage (GTDB taxonomy): Bacteria > Pseudomonadota > Gammaproteobacteria > Burkholderiales > Burkholderiaceae_C > Rhodoferax. The sequence goes on from PHCO01000050.1 coordinate 291, forward strand.
GAGCGAGATGCTGATGTGGCCACCGTGCTGCGTGTAGTGAATGGCGTTGTCCACCAGGTTGGAGAGCAGCATGGCCAGCATGTCGGCGTTGCCTGTCACAGGCGGCAGGTTGGGCTCGGCATTTAATTCCAGACTTTGCTCGCGCTGCAAGGCCAACGGGGCCAACTCGGCGCAAATGGTTTCGGCAATTTTGTCGATGCGAAGGCTTTGAAAGTGTGGCCGGGCCTGCTTGGGGTCGAGCCGTGCCAGGGTCAATAGTTGATTGACCAGGCGAATGCCGCGCTCCACGCTTTGCTGCATTTGCGCCAGGGCGAGCTGGTGCGGCACCTCGGCCTGGGTATGGCGCGCGGTGTACAACTGGGTCTGCAGGGCCGCCAGTGGCGTGCGCAATTGGTGGGCCGCATCGTCGGTAAAACGGCGCTCGTTGTCCAGGGTTTGCCCCATGCGGGTGAGCAGGTCGTTCAAGGCGGTGACGATGGGTTGTACCTCGTCAGGAACACTTTGCGTGTCGATCGGTGTCAGGTTGTCAGGTTGTCTTTTGGCGATTTCCTGGCTCAGGGTGGCCAGTGGATGAAGGCCTTTTCTGATGGAAAACCACATCAGCCAAAACAACACCGGCAGTCCCAGCATCAGTGGTGTCGCTGCCGAGAAAATCATGCTGCGCGCAAGCTGGGCGCGAAACGCATGGGGTTCCGAGACGATCATTTGCACGCCATGGTTGATGTCATACACCTTGTAGTTGCGCCAGCCGTTGCCCTGGGCATCCGTGGTGTCTGATAAGCCCAATGGCTCGGCCATGTTGACGTGTGGCGCGTTGTCTGAACGAAAGAGCAGTTCATTCCCGTCCCGCCACAGTTGAAAGCGCAGACTGTGGCTGTAGGCGGTTGTCTTGGCGTTCAGCGGTTGGCCTGCCCCTGTGGCCGTGGCACTGCGCTGATTGTTTGGCGTGCCGGACGCTTGCAGCCCGGCGGTCGGTCGTACCGCCAATTCCGGCCAGGCGCTCAGAAGTTCTGCAATAGTCTCTGACGGCAGGGTCTTGGGCAAAGCTTGCATTTCGCCGTGGTCCGGGTCCATCATGTGTAAAAAAGCCTGGGCTGTGTAAGCCAGGTGAACGTCGTAAAGTTCGTTGACGTCCTTGATGTTGTTGCGGGTGGACAGGGTGGCGATGACCGCCCAGAACAGGAAACTGACCATGCCAAGCACCACCAGCAAGCGCAGGCTCAGGGTAAAGTTTTTTTCTTCGATCAAGTTCACTGCCTTGTCAGGGTGTAGCCGACACCACGAACCGTTTGGATGCTGGTTTCGCCTATCTTTTGTCGCAGGTGGTGAATGTGAACTTCAAGTGCATTGCTTTCGACGTTGCCACCCGCTCCGAATACCGATTCTTCGAGCCGACTGCGTGTGATCACTTTCCCGGCACTTTCCATCAGCACCCGCAACAGTTTGAACTCACGATTGGACAGGCTGAGCAATTTGTCATCCTGGGTTGCCACCTGGGTGTCTGAATCCAGCGTCAGCTTGCCGACATTGATACGCCCCACGTAACCGGCCCGGCGAATCAGGGCGCGCAAGCGCGCAATCAGCTCCTCCACGTCGGTGGTTTTGACCAAAAAATCGTCGGCACCGGCTTCAAAACACATGACTTTGTCATGGGTGGTGTCGCGTGCGGTCAGCATCAACACCGGCAGGGTGCTGCCGCTGGCCCGGAGTTGTTTCAGCAGGGTCAGCCCGTCGAGGCCGGGCAGGGTGATGTCCAGTACCGCTGCGCGGAAAAAAGCCTGGGTGAGCAAGTCATGGGCCGCCTGTCCATCTGTCACCCATTGCGCGTCAAACCCGGCATTGTTGAGGGCGGCTTGCAGGCCTGCACCCATCAACGCATCGTCTTCAATAATCAAAATTTTCACGGGCAGGCCCTGGGTTGGATAAGTTCAGTCAATCTGGTCAAAGCATGCTGCACGGCGGCTTGTCGCACGGCGGCGCGGTCACCCGCAAAATGCTGCACTTCGGTGCGCACGCCGCTGGGTAAACCAAAGCCAAACCAGACGGTGCCCACCGGTTTGTCGGCACTGCCGCCGCTGGGGCCGGCTATACCCGTGACGGCTATGGCAACTTGGGCCTGGGAGTGTGCCAATGCGCCCGTTGCCATGGCACGCGCCACGGGCTCACTGACGGCACCATGTTGCCCGATCAGTTCAGCTGGCACGCCCAGCATGTCGCACTTGGCCGTGTTGGCATAGGTGATAAAACCACGCTCAAACCAGTTGCTTGAGCCTGCCAGATCGGTGCAGGCCGCTGCAATCAGACCACCGGTGCAGCTCTCGGCAGTGCACAGCAGCCAATTTTGTTCGAGTAACAAATGGGCCAGCCTGGTGCATACGTCATGTGTCAAAAGCACCGAATTCCTGGATTTCATGGTTGACATCCGCCTTACCAGGCTCGCCACAGCGCAATCACCAGCAGGGTGCAAAAAGCAGCCACCAAGTCGTCGAGCATGATGCCCCAGCCAGCCTTGCGCCAGGCCGCCGGGTCGGTGGCTGGATTGATGTCGTGGTAAAGCTGGTCGGCCCAGGCCACCGGGCCGGGTTTGGCGGCATCAAAAAAGCGGAACAGTGCAAACGCTGCCAACTGGCCCCAAAACCCGGTCGGGCTCACCAGCCACAGCACCAGCCAGAAAGCGGCAATTTCGTCCCAGACGATGCTGCTGGGATCGAGTACGCGCATGTGCCTGGCGGTGAGGCTGCAGACCCACCAGCCCGCCACAATACTGATGGCAATGAGCCAGCCCCATTGCGATTCGGTCAAACGGTTTTGCAGCAGCGCAAAAACAGCCCAGGCCAACAGCGTGCCCATGGTGCCGGGGGCCTTGGGGCTCAGCCCCGAGCCAAAGCCCAGCGCCATCACATGGGCCGGGTGCGCCATCATGAAGCGGCCGTTTGGGGCTACCGGAGGTCTGGCCGTCTGGGCAGATGCCGGCGCATCAGGGTGAAAAGCGGACTCTTGATCAAGCATGGTTAGATTATCGAGTGGATGCCATGGCGCACCCTGCCTCAGGCAAAGTGGTCGAACGAGGCGTAGTGGTTGGGCAGCGCCTGACCCCGCTCATCCACCAGTCGCAGACCAGCTTCAGCTTCAATCAGGCCAATCCGTTGTACCGGTGTCTGGCTGGCTTGGGCGGCCGCGGCAACGGAAGCACGCTGGCGGGGCGGGGCGGTGAACAACAGTTCGTAGTCGTCGCCGCCACAAAGTGCCAGCGCACGCCATTGTTCCAGCGATACATCGATACCGACGTGATCTTCAGAACGCGTTGCACGAGCGTAACAAGCGATGGACCGCAGCACTTGATCCACCTGCACGGTGGCACCTACGTCCGAGCCTTCCAGGATGTGACCCAAGTCACCCATCAGACCGTCGCTGACATCAATCGCCGCCGTGGCAATGCCGCGCAAGGCCAGGCCCAGGGCCACGCGTGGCGTGGGCATTTCCAGCCGGGCGCGCGCCAGGGTCAACACATCAGCAGGCACAGTCAATTTGCCTTGCAACGCGTCCAGCGCCAGCCGGGCATCGCCCACGGTGCCGCTCACATACAGGTCATCACCCGCCCTGGCACCACTGCGCAGCAGGGCTTGCGATTGGCCGTTGACGACCGGCACCTCGCCAAACACCGTGATGCAGATGTTGAGCGGCCCGGCGGTGGTGTCGCCGCCAATGAGTTCGCAGCCATGCGCGTCGGCCAATGCGAACAGGCCTTGTGCAAATGCTTCCAGCCAGGGCTCGTTCACTTCGGGCAGGGCGAGCGCCAGCGTGAACGCCAGCGGTTTGGCGCCACAGGCGGCCAGGTCGCTGAGGTTGACGGCCAGCGACTTGTGGCCCAGTTGGCACGGGTCGGCATCGGCAAAAAAATGGCGGCCTAGCACCAGCATGTCGCACGATATAGCCAGTTGGGTGCCGGGGGCGGGTTGCAGCAGCGCGCAGTCATCACCAATGCCCAATGCCGCGCACCGCGCCGGGCGCTTGAAGAAGCGTGCAATCACATCGAATTCACCCATGGCTTCAATGCAGGGTGCGCGTGCCACCGCTTTCACTCAGGGCATCGAGTACAAACATGGGCACATCCACATCAAATTTTTCACCGTCTTCGGCGACGCAAAAAAAGCTGCCGTGCATGGTGCCGGTGGGCGTGCGCAGCCGCGTGCCGCTGGTGTACTCGAAGGCTTCGCCGGGCTGCAACAGCGGCTGGTGCCCGACTACGCCCAGGCCTTTGACCTTTTCGTGGTGGCCCAGGGCGTCGTTGACATTCCAGGTGCGGGCAATCAACTGCGCTGCCACCTGGCCGGTGTTGCGGATGGTGATGGTGTAGGCAAAAAAGTACTGACCCTGCCCCGGGGCGGACTGATCAGCCAGGTAGCGCGGTTTGACCTGGACCTGAAATTGGTAATGACGGGATGCGGTCATGGTGTCGGTACTAAGGTTTGAGGCTGGCAAGGGGCGGTAATTCGAGCTGAATCGATGCAGGCGCCTGCATGCCCGGAGCCAGGGCGGCACCCCGTGCCGAGACCGATTGCAGCACCAGATCATCGGACAGCCTGTCGCCTACCTTGTACGGTTTGGCTTTGTCAGCGCCGATGGCGATCAAGGCGCTGCCGCTGCCTCTTCCCTGGGCAATGACGCCTTCAAGCTTGTAGTTGCCAGCGGCATTGACCGCAGGTGCCGCCGCACCTTCGCTGGTGGGAGTGGCACTGGCGCCCAGCAATTGGGCAATCCGGGCCGTGTCAATGGGGCGTGGCTCGGACCAGACGCTGTTGGAACGCGGTGTACCGAGCGGCTCAGACCAGCGCAGGCCCCAATAAACGACGCTGGCTGCCGCCAAGGCAGCCAATAAAAATGTGCTCAGGCGCGCTGGCCAAATGGACCGATCAAGCGTGGTCATGGGGGGGCGTTATGGCTGTTGGATTGACAAAACTGCCCGATTTTCCGCCATGCTTTTCCAGCAGCTTGATATCGGTCATGACCATGCCACGGTCCACTGCCTTGCACATGTCGTAAATGGTGAGCAGGGCCACCGAGACAGCGGTGAGTGCCTCCATCTCTACTCCCGTGGGGCCCACCGTTTCGACGGTGGCTTTGCACAGGATGCTGGCGGCGTGGGTCTGGCTGGCGTGCAGCACTTTGAACTCGATGGCGACACGGGTCAGCGCCAGCGGGTGGCACAAGGGTATCAGGTCGCTGGTTTTCTTGGCCGCCATGATGCCGGCAATGCGGGCGATGCCCAGCACATCGCCTTTCTTGGTGGTGCCGGCCTCAATGATGGTCAGTGTGTCGGGCAGCATCTCGATGCGCCCGCCTGCGATGCCAATGCGGTGGCTGGCGGCTTTGGCCGCCACATCGACCATGTGGGCCTGGCCCTGGTTGTCAAAATGGGTGAGGGTGCTCATGACAAAAAATTGGGGTGGAATGAACTATTGCTCCGGCCCGATGAAGTATGAACCGTTCGCCCTGAGCGCGTCGAAGGGCTTCGACAGGCTCAGCCCGAACGGAACTTAAAACATTATCGGGCCGAATCTATAAAGTAAGGGTGACAGCTTGACCGAACCTTTACACGTAACTGGCATCATACGGTGATCGTCCAATTTATTCTTTTGTAGGTGCACAAAATTTAATGCTCATGTTGCTTGATCAATTCAAACCAAAAACACGTGTCAGCCTGATCCTTAAAGAACGCGTCGCGCTCTTTTTTGCAGCCATTTGCCTGGCTTTGCCAATCCCGTTACAAGCGCAAGCCAACCTGGCCAGCACGCTGCCGTTGCTGGGTGACGGCAGTGACATGAGCGCCAGTGCCGAGCGCCGCCTGGGTGACCGCATTGCCCGTGAACTGTACCGCGATCCTGATTTTATTGACGACCCGGTGCTGACCGATTATGTGCAGGGCATCTGGCAGCCGCTGCTGGCCGCAGCCCGTGTGCGGGGTGATTTGACGCCTGAGCTCGATGAGCGCTTTGCCTGGCGCATTGTCTTGGGGCGCGACCGCAGCGTCAACGCGTTTGCCTTGCCGGGCGGTTATTTTGGCGTCCACCTGGGGTTGCTGGCGGTGGTGAGCAGTCGCGATGAACTGGCCTCGGTGCTGGGGCATGAGCTGAGCCATGTCACCCAGCGCCACATTTCACGCCTGATCGCCAAGAACAACCAGCAAACGCCCTGGATGATTGGCGCCATGATTCTGGGTGCGCTGGCAGCCAGCAAAAATCCCGAGGCGGGCAATGCCCTGATCGTTGGCGGGCAAGCCCTGTCCGCGCAAAGCCAGCTCAATTTTTCGCGCGACATGGAGCGCGAGGCCGACCGTGTGGGCTTTGGTGTGATGACGCAGGCGGGCTTCGAGGCGCAGGGATTTGTCGGCATGTTCGACAAGTTGCAGCAGGCCGCCAGGCTCAATGACAGCGGTGCCTACCCCTATCTGCGCAGCCACCCGCTGACCACCGAGCGCATCGCTGACATGCAGTCGCGCCTGCCGCTGGGTGCGCCGCACAGCGTTGAGGTGGTGCCCGGCATGACGCACGCCATGCTGACAGCGCGCGCCCGGGTGCTGGCCAACCCGGGCGCCGATGCGCTGCGCGGCTGGCAGGCGCAGGCCGACAACCTGGCACCCAACCAGGCCGTCGCGCAACAGGCGGGCACGCTCTATGGGGCGGCCATGGCGGTCAGCCGCCTGCGGGATGCGGCACAGGCGCGCAAACAGTTTGCGCGGTTGCAAAAAGTGGTCGCTGATGACCCCGAGGCGGTGCGGCAGATGCGCTGGCTGGGTGTGGAAATTGAACTGGCGGCACGCGATCGGTCACGGCCCCAGGTGCTGGCACTGGCCAGCAGCGTGGGGCTGGACCTGGCCAACCCGGCGGCTGCAGCCGCGTTACGTCGCCCGGATCTGTTGCTACAGGCCCAAATTGCCATGCAGGCCGGACAAGACGGGGTGATGGACAGCGTGGCGCAAAACCTGCAAAGCTGGCTCGTCAGTCAGCCGCAGGATGCCCTGGCTTGGCAGTGGCTGGCCAGCATTTATGCGGCACAAAATCAAAGCCTGCGCGCCTTGCGTGCCGAGGCCGAGGCGCGGGTGGCGCAACTCGATTACGCGGGCGCGCTGGACCGGCTCAAGGCCGCGCAAGACCGGCTCAGGGCTGCGGGAGCCTCAGATTCTTCGGCCGACCACATCGATGCATCGATCATCGACACGCGTCGCCGTCAGATCGAGGTCTTATTTAAAGAACAGGCGCTGGAACGCTGAGTCAATCACCAGCCCCAGGGCCGAGTAGATCAGCGAGCCCCACAGTGCGGCGTAGAAGTCGCGCACATAAAAACCCTGCAGGATGCCGGCGGCAGACCAGAACATCAAGGCGTTGATGACAAACAAAAACAGCCCCAGCGTCACCAGTGTGACAGGCAAGGTCAGCACCACCAGCACCGGGCGCAGCACCATGTTGAAGAGCCCGATGACAAAGGCGGCAATCAGCGCAGAACCAAAGCTGCTCACCACGACGCCGCTGTAAAGGTAGGCCACGCACAACAGGGCGGCGGCACTGAGGAGCCATTTCAAGATAAGTTTCATGGTCTGGAGGTTAGCACGTTGGCGCTGATCTGACGCTTGCGCCACCAGCCAGCCGCCAGGACGCCCGCGGTGACCACCGTATAGGTACCCCAGCGCGCCGCGGTCTGCATGCTTTCAGCAGGCGCTTTGGCCGCGCCAAACAACGCCGAGAGCAGCGGCTCGGCCACGATCATCTTGGCTGCGGTCAAGGCCAGCACCGCCGCACCGGCCTGGATGATGACGGGGAAGCGCCCCACCAATTTCAGCACCACCGAGCTGCCAAACACCACAATCGGCACGCTGATGAGCAAGCCGATGACGACCAGATCAAACGCGCCATGCGCGGCACCGGCTACCCCCAGCACGTTATCGACACCCATCAGCGCATCGGCCACCACAATGGTTTTCATGGCGCCCCAAAAGGTGTTGGCCATCGGGCCGCTGTGCCCGCCGCCGTCGTCATCGGCCAGCAGTTGGTAGGCAATCCACACCAACCCCAGACCGCCGACCAGCATCAGCCCCGGTATTTTGAGCAGCCAGACCACGCCGACGGTCATCACCGAGCGCACCACAATGGCGCCCACGGTACCCCACACAATGGCTTTGGTTTTGAGATGACCAGGCAAATTGCGCGCCGCCAGTGCAATCACGATGGCGTTGTCGCCAGCCAGCACCAGGTCAATCAGCACAATGGCCAGCAGCGCAGACCACCAGGCGGCAGAAAATAATTCCATAGCGAGTTCTTGATTCTTTGTTGTTTACATTTGAAGGGTGCGATTATCGTGACGGCTGCCACTGGCATACGACGGCTGGGGTTAATGCGCTGGGGCGCTATGATGCGCTCCCCATGACCGCCATCCACATCACCGACATTGAAGCGGCCATCAATTTCTGGCGCGCCAGAAGTCCCAGCAGCGAGGGTGCGGCGCTGGCGCTGCCGACACGGGTGCTGGCAGAGGTCTATGCCGTGATGGCGCTCGAGCGCAGCCATGAAATTGACGAGGCAGCCCTGCCTGAAGCTGCTTTGCAGGCCTGGCTGACCTGGTTTGAGAGTACGCCTGATACGCCTTGCATTGCCATTTGCTCGACCAGCCAGGGCGATGAAGTGTGCAAAGGTTGTGGCCGCACCTTTGCCGAAGTTCAGAACTGGACCGGAATGCGGCCAGTGCAGAAACGCGCCACCTGGCGCCGCATTACGCAAGACGGTACCGCCTGGCGCTTCAACAAATACGCCGAGCGCGCCGCTGAAAAGAGAGCGGTGCCCGGCGGGTAAGACCTGGGTCGGATTAAACAGCCGGACATCCGACGAAATGTTGGGGTCAGAGCACGTCGCTTTGCGAGTGGTCTGACCCGCAATGTTTAGAGTGAAATGCCGCCCGAGACTTCGATCACTTCACCGTTGATGTAGCTGGCTTCGTCGCTGGCCAGGAAAGCATAGACGTTGGCAATTTCCTCGGGCTTGCCCAAGCGGCGCAAAGCGACCTTGGCGCCCAGGTCCTGCAGCACTTTTTCTGGCATGGCAGCCACCATCGGGGTGGTGATGAAGCCGGGTGCTACCGCGTTGGTGCGCACGCCCTTGGGCCCGAGTTCGCGGCTCCACGTCTTGGTAAAGCCGATCACGCCAAACTTGGTGGCGGCGTAGTTGGTCTGGCCGAAGTTGCCATACAGACCCACCACCGAGCTGGCGTTCAGAATCACGCCGCTGCCCTGGGCCACCATGCCGTCGGCCACCGCTTGCGAGCAGTGGAAGACGCCGCGCAGGTTGACGTCGATGACCCGGTCAAACTGTTCCAGTGTCATTTTTTGCAGGCGCGCATCCTGCGTGATGCCGGCGTTGTTGACCAGCACGTCGATGCGGTCAAATTTGGTCTTGACCTGTGCCACCACGTCATCAACCATGGCGCGCTGGGTCACGTCCATCACGAAACCTTCTGCCGTGGCGCCCAGGGCACGGCACTGCGCCACCGTCTCATCGACACCGGCTTGCTTGACGTCACAAATGATGACGATGGCACCTTCCTTGGCAAATTTGAGCGCGGTAGCCAGGCCGATGCCTTGAGCGGCGCCGGTGATGATGGAAACTTTGTTGAGCAGACGTGCAGCCATGATGATCTCGTTAAGTAGTGAATGAAACGGGTAGATGCTAATCCGGTGACATTGCATGAAGTTGACGGCGGTCAACTACTTCCAGCGTATTGGCTCAATATCGACGTTGTGGGTGCCATCGCCCAGCATCAGCACGCCTTCCTGCACGGTAGCCTGCAGCACCATGCTGCGCTGAGCCAACGGAATCAGCGCCTGGGCGGCAGCAGTCGGAATGCGCCAGACACTCAGGTTTTTGGGCCGCACCAATTTGCTTTCCATGGTGCGCCACCAAATCTCGGCAGCCTGGCCAAAACAGTACAGCACCACGGCATCGGCCTTGCCGCAGGCTTTCAGCAAGGGTTTGTCCTCGGGCTGCCCCACCTCGATCCACAGCCGTGTCAGCCCGGTGAAGTCGCGCAATACCACATCGGGCTCATCGGGATCACTCAGGCCGGCACCAAAGGCCAGCGTGCCGTCGCCGCCACAGACACTTTGCAACTGGTGTGCCTGCAAGGCCAGCGCGCACAGCCGCACCATCATGCGTTCGTCGGTTTCGCTGGGGTGGCGCGCCAGCGTGAGCGCGTGGTCGGCGTAGTAGCTGTGGTCAATGTCCGCAATTTGCAGACTGGCTTTGAAAATGGTGGATTTGGTGGCCATCAGACTTGCCGCCGGGCCGCCCCAAGGCAAGTCAGCCCCCACGGGGGACAGCGAGCACACGAAGTGCCGAGCGTGAGGGTCATACCCGCCGGGCCAGTTCAGCAGCCTTACCGACGTAACTGGCAGGTGTCATGGCCAGCAAACGCTGTTTTTCGGCTTCAGGCAGGTCCAGGCCGGCAATAAAGCCCTGCATCAGTTCGCGCGTCATGGCTTCACCCCGTGTGAACTTTTTGAGTTGCTCGTAGGGTTGTGGCAGGCCAAAGCGGCGCATCACCGTTTGAATCGGTTCGGCCAGCACTTCCCAGGAGCTGTCGAGGTCGTCGGCAATCGCCGTCTCGTTGAGTTCGAGCTTGCCCAGTCCGGCCGCCAGCGACTGGTAGGCCAGCACGGCGTAGCCCAGCGCCACGCCCATGTTGCGCAGCACGGTGCTGTCGGTCAGGTCGCGCTGCCAGCGCGAAATAGGCAGCTTTTCCGACATGTGGCGCAGCAGGGCATTGGCCAGCCCCAGGTTGCCCTCGGCGTTTTCGAAATCGATCGGGTTGACCTTGTGCGGCATGGTGCTGGAACCCACCTCGCCGTCGCGCAGTTTTTGCTTGAAGTAGCCCAAAGAGACATAACCCCAGACATCACGCGACCAGTCAATCAAAATGGTGTTGGTTCGCGCCACGGCGTCAAACAACTCGGCCATGTAGTCGTGCGGCTCGATCTGGATGCTGTAGGGCTGAAACGTCAGGCCCAGGCCCAGGGGCTCGGGGGTCTCGATCACTTTGCGGCTGAAGGCTTCCCAGTCAAAGTCGGGCCAGGCCGACAGGTGGGCGTTGTAGTTGCCCACGGCACCATTCATTTTGCCCATCAGTTTGACGCTGGCAATTTTCTCGCGGGCCGCTACCAGACGCACCACCACGTTGGCAATTTCCTTGCCCACCGTGGTCGGGCTGGCGGTTTGGCCGTGGGTGCGGCTGAGCATCGACACCTCCGCAAAGGTGTGCGCCATCTGGCGCAATTTGTCAATCACATCGTCCAGCCTGGGCAGCAGCGCCTGGTCGCGCCCAGCTTTAAGTTGCAGTGCATGGCTGGTGTTGTTGATGTCTTCACTGGTACAGCCAAAGTGCACAAATTCCTGTGCGGTCACCAATTCGGGGCGCCCCTCAAACCTGGACTTGATCCAGTATTCAACCGCCTTGACATCGTGGTTGGTGGTCTTTTCGATGGTCTTGATGGCTTTGCCATCGATTTCAGAGAAATTCTTGACCAGGCCCAGCAGGTAGGTGCGCGCGCCCGGCGACAGCGGTTTGAATTCCTTGAAGCCGCAGTCGCTCAGGGCAATGAACCAGGCCACTTCAACCTGCACCCGTCGGTGCATGTAGCCTTGTTCGCTCATGGCGGGGCGTAATTTTGCGAGTTTGGCCGCATAGCGGCCGTCCAGTGGCGAGAGGGCAGAGATGGCAGAGGTAGTCATGCGCGGGATTGTAGGAGGATCAAAAGCCTTGAAATGCAAGCCCAGTGTCAGTTACCCGGCTGGCCATGGAACGCTGGCACCGGGATAACGCCAGGGTGGCACGTGGGCACGGCGCCAGGTGGGATGCGCTGTATAGAATGCGAACACCCTGATATTTATTCACCTCTGTCACATGCCCATGAAACTGATCGGTTCCAACACCAGCCCCTATGTGCGTAAAGTTCGCATCGTCATGGCCGAAAAAAAACTGGACTATGACTATGCGCTGGAAGATGTGTGGTCGGCCAATACCAACATTGCGGCATCATCTCCCTTGGGCAAAGTGCCCTGCCTGGTGATGGAAGCTGGCGATGTGATTTATGACTCGCGCGTCATTGTGGAATACCTCGACACCCTGTCGCCGGTGGGCAAGCTGATTCCGGCGGTGGGCCGCGAGCGCGCCGAGGTCAAGACCTGGGAGGCGCTGGCTGATGGCATCCTGGATGCGGCCATTCTGGCGCGGCTGGAAGCCACCTGGGGTGGCCGCACCGAAGCCCAGCGCAGCCAGGCCTGGATTGATCGGCAACTGGGTAAGGTGGATGCGGCTTTGCAGGCCATCAGCAACGGTTTGGGTGACAAGCCGTTTTGTGTGGGTGTCCATCTGAGCTTGGCCGATGTGGCCGTGGGTGTGGCGCTGGGGTATCTGGACTTCCGTTTTCCGCAATTGCCCTGGCGCGAGCAGTACCCCAATCTGGTCAAGTTGCAGGACAAGCTGATGCTGCGCGCCAGCTTCATCGATACCCAACCGGCCTGAACCGCTGGCCAGAGCGCAAACCTTGGCACTGAGGCTATTGGTCACGCGGCTTACATCGACTTACATTTTTGCTGGTCTTTGGCGTGTGGACTGGCGTTACAGTTTGGCCACTATGGCAACACGCTTCAAAACCAATTTCAAGGCAGCTTACCAGTGTCGCCAATGCGGCTCGACCTGCTACCAGCCAGTGATTGAACGCGTTGCCAACGGCGCACTGCTGCCCAACGGGCAGTACCGTTGCACCGGATGCCGTGCTACTTTCGCCAATGTGCAGTCATGGTGGGCACCGCAACAAGTCCTGGGTCGTCAGCCTCTGTCGGGTTAGTTCATTGGGTTGCCCTACCCTGGCTGGGGCACAGCGGGGCGCAACAATGCCTGCTAGCATCCTGCCCATGCCTGAAAATTTTCTTGTATCTGCCTTGGACGCGTCCAGCGTTGCCCCTGAGTTGACGGGCAAACTGTGTCACCCGCATGACTTGACGCAGCGCCTGGCCCTTTTGCCGCGCCCCATTGTGTTCACCAATGGCGTTTTTGACGTGCTGCACCGGGGTCATGTGGTGTACCTGGCGCAGGCTCGCGCACTGGGCGCCAGCTTGCTGGTCGCGCTCAACACCGACGCTTCGGCGCGACGCCTGGGCAAAGGGCCGGACCGGCCACTGAACAATGAAGTGGACCGCGCCTGCGTCATTGCCGCACTGGCCAGCAGCAGCCTGGTGACCTGGTTTGACGAAGACACGCCGCTTGAATTGATCGCCCAAGTGCGTCCCGACATTCTGGTCAAGGGTGGCGACTACGACATGGCCAGGCTGCCGGAATCTGCGCTGGTGCAGTCCTGGGGTGGCCGGGCGCTGGCGTTGCCTTTTGTGGCCGGGTATTCCACCACGGCGCTGGTCAGCAAGATCCGGAATTCCTGAAAAATGTTGCCCGGGACCATGTTCCCGGGGACCGGGATCAGACACGGCGGTTTGCGCCCACCGGTTGTTTTCAAGTCCGGCTTACTGGCGGTCGCTGCGGAACTGGTCGTGGCAGCTTTTGCAGCTTTTTTGCACGGTTTCCACGCTGACGCGAATGGCGGCCAGGTCGGCACTGCCAGCGACTTGCACCAGGGTGTCGATGGCGGCCAGATAGTTGTCTTGCGCTTGTTGGAATTCACCGGCCTGGCTCCAGACTGCGGGCTTGGCGCGGGTCGGTGGGTAATTGCCATCGGCCGTGAAATAAGCCCAAGGCTGTGTTGAAAGCTCCTGTAGCGCCCGGGCACTGGCCACAAAATCGGCCTTGACGTAGTCTTGCCGATCCCGCGCTACCAGCCCCATGGGTTCCAGTGTTTTGGTGAATTTTTTAAAAATGGCCTGGCGCTTGTTCACCAGTTGTTGCGGATGGGTGTCTTTGACGCGGTCGCTACAGGCGCTCAACAGGACGGCGGCAGTCACGAGCGTGAGCAGGAAAATTTTTTGCATGTAATAAAAGACTAGGAGTTGGAGGGTGTGAAGACCTGGTTCCAAAGGGTCAAAATGGCATCGCGCTGGGTTTGCATGTCTTGCGTTGCCAGCTGGATGGATTCTTCATTGAGGCGGGCTTTGTGTTGCACCTGGCGCATGGCACGGTAGGCGCTGGCGGCTGCATGACCGACGCCCGCAGGCAGCAGTCCCAGGCTTTCGGCGCGCTCCAGCAGTGCAATGTTGCCCGCATTGGCCATCAGTTCAGGGTGTGCCGCCGACTGCGACAGCACCAGGAACTGCATCACAAATTCAGCATCAATCATGCCGCCGGCGCTGTACTTGATGTCAAATTTATCGCTTTTGACCGGATGCGCGCTGGCCATGCGTTCACGCATGGCGGCAATTTCTGCGCGCAAGCTACTCTCGTCACGGGGTGCTGTGATCACCGCTTGGCGCACGGCATCGAAGCGTTCGCGCATTGACACATCACCGAGCACGCAGCGCGCCCGTGTCATGGCCTGGTGCTCCCAGGTCCAGGCGGTGTTGGAGCCGCGTTGTTGCTGGTAATTGGCATAGGCCGCAAAGCTGGTGATCAACAGGCCGGCGTTGCCGTTGGGGCGCAACGCGGTGTCAATTTCATACAGGTCACCTTCGCCGGTCTTGACGGTCAGCCAGTTGATGAGCTTGCGCACCAGCGCGGCATAGACTTCAGGCGCACGTTCGTCATCGTCGTCAAAAACAAACACGATGTCCAGATCGCTGCCGTAGCCCAGTTCTTTGCCGCCCAGTTTTCCATAGGCAATGATGCCGAAGCGGGGCTGTTCGCGGTGCGCTTTTTTCAGGTGACTCCAGCACCAGCGGGTGGTGATACGCAGCACCGCATCGGCCAGCGCGCTCAGGTCATCGGCCACCTGTTCCACCGTCAGCTTGCCTTCCACATCACGCGCCAGGGTGCGAAACACCTCGGCGTGGTGGGCGCGGCGCAGCAGGTTGAGCAGGGTCTCTTCGTCGTCTTCGCCGGTGCCAACCAGGGAGGTGCGGCGGTGGTCCAGCTCGGCCTCGAACTCCTGGGCGTTGAAGCGTTCCTCCATCATGACGGGACTGGCCAGCTCGTCAATGACGCCGGGGTGGCGCAGCAAATAGCGCGCCGGCCAGCGCGCCGCGCCCAGCAAGCGCAAAAGCCGTTCGTGCACTTGCGGACGTTCCAGCAGCAAGGCAAGGTAACTTTCGCGGCGCAGCAAGGGCTCCATCCAGTCCACCAAACGGACCGCAGATTCTTCGGTGACGCGATCTTCGCGCACCCATTGCGCGGTGCGACCCAGCAAGCGCTGCAGACGCTCACGGGCTTCGTCGCGCAGGGCCAGCACGCGTGGGTGCCGGCACCAGGCCTCCAGCCGTTGCCGAAAGGCATCACCCAATTGTGGCAACAGGTCGTCGATGGTCTGATTGCCGTTGTGGGGCTTGCCGTTCTGGCAGTTTTTGCATTCAGGCTCGGGGCCACCCAGCAGTTTGTCAAATTCCTGGGCCACCAATTCCCGGTGGGCGTCAAGCTGGCTCAGCAGGGCTTGCGAAGACGCAAAGCCCATGGTCTGGGCGATCCAGCTCAGGTCATGGTCCTGGGTGGGCAGCACATGGGTTTGCTGGTCGTCCAGGTACTGGATGCGGTGTTCGATCTGGCGTAAAAAAACGTAGGCCTGCGCCAGCGCCTGCGCGGTCTGCTCTGACATCAAATTGGCGCGTACCAGGCGCGGCAGCGCACTCAGGGTGGGGCGGGTGCGCAACTCGGGGAAGTGGCCCGCGCGCACCACCTGCAGCAATTGCACCGTGAATTCAATCTCACGGATGCCGCCGCGCGAGAGCTTGACATCGTTGGCGCGCTCAGGGTGGCCGGCGCTGCGTTTGGCGGCATGCTCGCGAATTTGCCGGTGCAGCACGCGCAGGGAATCAAATACGCTGTAGTCGAGGTAGCGCCTGAAGACAAAGGGCATCACGATCTTGCGCAGTGCCTGGGTGGCGCCGCTGGTGACGCTGTCAAACGGTGCCACGACACGGCTCTTGAGCCAGGCAAAGCGCTCCCATT
>PHCO01000051.1 GCA_002842265.1 Betaproteobacteria bacterium HGW-Betaproteobacteria-18
CTCAACTACAACGTGTTCGCCAGTGCGCAAGACCGCTTTGGCATCATCGCCAGCGGCAAGGCTTTCAACGACACGCGCCAGGCGCTGCACGATCTGGGGCTTGACGAGGCCGCTTGCCGACAACTGGGCATTCGGCTTCACAAGGTCAACGTGGTGTGGCCGCTCGAAGCCAGCATCACGCGCGACTTTGCGCTTGGCCTGCAAGAGATTCTGGTGGTCGAAGAAAAGCGCCAGATCATCGAGTACCAGCTGAAAGAAGAACTCTACAACTGGCGCTCTGACGTGCGCCCCACCGTGGTCGGCAAGTTCGATGAATCGGGTGACGAGGGCGGTGGCGAGTGGAGTCGCCCCAACCCGATCGACAACTGGTTACTGCGCGCCAAGGCCGACCTGAACCCGGCGCTGATTGCCAGAGCGATTGCCAAGCGGCTGAAAAAACTGGGTGTGCCAGACGGCGTGGCGGCCCGCATGGACGCGCATCTGGCCGTGCTTGACGCCATGTCGCGCGGCGCGCTGGACATCAAAACCGACGCCGGCGAGCGCACACCCTGGTTTTGCAGCGGCTGCCCGCACAACACCAGCACCCGCGTGCCAGAGGGATCGCGTGCGCTGGCCGGCATCGGCTGCCACTTCATGGCGCTGTGGATGGATCGGTCAACGAGCACCTTCAGCCAGATGGGCGGCGAGGGTGTGGCTTGGGTCGGGCAGCAACCGTTCACCACTGACAGTCATGTGTTTGCCAACCTCGGCGACGGCACCTACTTTCACAGCGGCCTGCTGGCGATTCGCCAGAGCATTGCCGCCGGCGTCAACATCACTTACAAGATTCTGTACAACGACGCCGTGGCCATGACCGGCGGCCAGCGCGTGGGCGAGCGCCCCGAGGGCCACAGCGTGCTGCAAATCATGGCCAGCCTGCTGAGCGAGGGCGTGACCAAGCTGGTGATCGTGACCGACCATCCCGAGAAATACGCGGGCGCGGCGCTGGCGCCGGGTGTCACGGTGCAGCACCGCGACGAACTCGACAGCGTCCAGCGCGAGTTGCGCCAGATCAAGGGCACCACTGCGCTGATTTACGACCAGATGTGCGCCACCGAGAAACGCCGCAAGCGCAAGCGCGGCACACTGGCCGAGCCTGATGAGCGGGTGGTGATCAACGAAGCGGTGTGCGAGGGCTGCGGCGACTGCGGCGTGCAGTCCAACTGCCTCAGCATTGAGCCGCTGGAGACCGAATTCGGTCGCAAGCGCCGCATCAATCAGAGCAGCTGCAACAAGGACTTTTCATGTGTCAAGGGCTTCTGCCCGAGCTTTGTCACGGTCAAGGGCGGGCGACTCCGGAAACCCACGAAGGATGCGCCGGACAACCTGGGCACGTTGCCGGCGTTGCCGGACCCGCTGCTGCCTGATCTGACATCAGCTTGGGGCATTGTGGTAGGCGGTGTCGGCGGCACCGGGGTCATCACCATCGGCCAGTTACTGGGCATGGCGGCGCATCTCGAAGGCAAGGGCGTGGTGACGCAGGATGCCGGTGGCCTGGCGCAAAAGGGTGGCGCCACCTGGAGCTACATCCAGATCGCCGACCGCCAGGAAGCCATTTACACCAGCCGGGTCGATACCGCCAAGGCGGACCTGGTGGTCGGCTGCGATGCCATCGTGGCGGCCAGTCCAGCCACGCTGGCGGTGATGCAGTCCGGCCGCACCTATGTCGCGCTAAACAGCCACGCCACACCCACCGCCGCTTTTGTTCACGACCCGCAGTGGCAGTTTCCCGAGGGCGGCTGCGAGGCGGCCATAGCCGCCCATGTGGGTGCCCCCAAGCTGGGTGTGTTCGATGCCGAGCAGGTGGCTATCCACGCCCTGGGTGACTCGATCTACACCAACCCGCTGTTGCTGGGATACGCCTGGCAAAAAGGGCGCGTGCCGCTGAGCCGCGCCGCCGTGCTGCGCGCTATGGAGCTCAACGGCGTGCAGGTGGCCAACAACCAGACGGCATTCGAGTGGGGGCGCCACTGCGCCCACGATTTGCCGACGGTGCTGGCGCTGTTCCAGACTGCACGGGTCATTGAGTTCGTCAAAAAGCCAGCGCTGGACGAACTGGTGGCGACCCGGATGGCGTTTTTGACGGCGTACCAGAACGCGGCTTATGCCGAGTCCTACCGGGTTTGGGTCGCGCGGGTGCAGCAGGTCGATGCGTCATGGGGCAAAACCGCCTTGAGCGAGGCGGTGGCGCGCAACCTGTTCAAGCTGATGGCCTGCAAGGACGAGTACGAGGTCGCCAGGCTGCATGCCGACGGCAGCTTTGCAGCAAAAATTGCGCAGCAGTTCGAGGGCGATTACCAATTGCAGTTCCATCTGGCGCCGCCGCTACTGGCCAAAACCGATGACCGGGGTGAACTGGTCAAGCAGCGCTATGGCCCGTGGATGATGACGGCCTTCAAATGGCTGGCGCGCCTCAAGGGTTTGCGCGGCACGGCGTTCGATGTGTTTGGCCGCACCGAAGAGCGGCGCCAGGAGCGCGCCTGGCTGGTGCGCTACCAGGCCATGGTGCAGGAAATTTGCCAGGTGTTGGATGCCGAGCCAAGCAGACAAGACGTGGCTCGCTATCAAAATGCCCTATTTTTGGCGCAAATACCGCAGGATATTCGTGGCTTTGGCCATGTCAAAGCGCGCCATTCTGCGCTCGCCATGGAAAAATGGCAGATGCTTCTGACCGAGTTCAGGGTGCCCTTGATACCCTGAAATGACGCACTGGAGGCCCGCATACAATGCCCAGTTGCCTGAAAGTTAGCTTTGGGTGCGCTTATTCAAGTCGTTTTGTTTTTATTTTTTATCTATTTGGAGTTTGCTGTGTTTATATCTTCTGCCATTGCACAAACCGCCCCTGCCGCCGCCGCTGGCGGTGACTTGCAGTCTTCGCTCATGGGCACGCTCATGGGCATGTTGCCTTTTGTGCTGATGTTTGTGGTGCTCTATTTCGTGATGATTCGTCCGCAAATGAAGAAGGCCAAGGAACACAAAGCCATGATTGAAGCGCTGGCCAAAGGGGACGAAGTCGCCACGGCTGGCGGTATTCTGGGCAAAGTGACCAAGCTGGGCGACAGCTTTATCGACATTGAAGTGGCTGCCGGCGTCGAGGTGCATCTGCAGCGTAGCGCGGTGGCGCAGGTCTTGCCCAAGGGCAGCATCAAGTAAATTGCCCTGGCGCTGGCCGAGGTGTCAGCATTTTGTAGTTTGATGTCATAAGGGCGATCATGAATCGTTACCCGGTCTGGAAATACGTGATCATCGTGATCGCGCTGGTGGTGGGGGGCTTGTACGCCTTGCCGAACTTTTTTGGCGAGTCGCCCGCCGTGCAGGTGTCGGCGGCCAAACCGCTGGTCAAGGTGGATGTGGGCACACTGACGCTGGTGGAGGCGGCCCTCAAAACGGCCGGCATCACACCAGACATGGTGACGCTCGATGGCAATTCGATCAAGGTCCGCCTGCTCGATACCGACACCCAGCTCAAAACCAAGGACGCCATTCAGAAAGCCTTGATCCCGGATCCGGGCAATCCGGGTTTTGTTGTGGCTTTAAACCTCTTGTCGCGCTCGCCGGCCTGGTTGTCCGGCCTGCATGCGTCACCAATGTACCTGGGCCTGGATTTGCGTGGCGGCGTGCACTTCATGTTGCAAGTCGATATGCAGGCGGCGCTGACCAAACGCGCTGAATCACTCTCTGGCGATGTGCGCACCAGTCTGCGCGAAAAAAATATTCGCCACAGCGGCATCAACCGCGTTGCGCAGACCATCGAGGTGCGCTTTCGCGATGCCGCCACGCTGGAAGCCGCCAAGGCGGTGTTCCAGGACCAGTTCGCCGACCTGCAAACCGTAGAAGCCGCCGAAGGGGCGGAGTTCAAGCTCACCGCCTCCATCAAACCCGAGGCCGCGCGCCGCATTCAGGACCAGGCGCTCAAGCAGAACATCACCACGCTGCATAACCGGATCAACGAACTGGGCGTGGCCGAACCGGTGATCCAGCAGCAGGGGTTGGACCGCATCGTGGTGCAGTTGCCGGGCGTGCAGGACACCGCCAAGGCCAAAGATATTTTGGGTCGCACGGCCACGCTGGAAGTGCGCATGGTCGATGAAAGCACCGAAGCGCGCGCCGCTGAAATGGGCAACGGGGTGGTGCCCTTTGGCTCCGAGCGTTATCTGGAGCGCAATGGCCAACCTGTGATTGTCAAGAAGCAAGTGATTCTGACCGGTGAAAACCTGACCGACGCGCAACCCGGTTTTGACAGTCAGACGCAGGAACCCACGGTCAATTTGAACCTGGACGCCAAGGGCACGCGCATCTTTCGCGACGTGACGCGTGAAAACGTCGGCAAGCGCATGGCCATCCTGCTGTTTGAAAAAGGCAAGGGCGAGGTCGTCACGGCACCGGTGATTCGCACTGAAATCGGCGGTGGCCGGGTGCAGATTTCGGGCCGCATGACCACCATGGAAGCCAACGACACGGCCCTGCTGTTGCGCGCCGGCTCTTTGGCTGCGCCGATGGAAATCATCGAAGAAACCACCATTGGCCCAAGCCTGGGCGCCGAGAACATTGCCAAGGGCTTCAACAGTGTGACCTGGGGCTTCCTGGCGGTGGCCCTTTTCATGTGCCTGTATTACATGCTGTTTGGTGTGTTTTCCAGTATTGCGCTGGCCTTCAATTTGCTGCTGCTGGTGGCGGTGTTGTCCATGTTGCAGGCCACACTGACCTTGCCGGGCATGGCCGCCATGGCGCTGGTGCTGGGCATGGCGATTGATGCCAACGTGCTGATCAACGAGCGCATTCGCGAAGAATTGCGTGGCGGCGCTTCAGCCCAGGCTGCCATTCATACCGGCTATGACCGGGCCTGGGCCACCATTTTTGACTCCAACATCACCACCCTGATTGCTGGACTGGCGCTGCTGGCCTTTGGCTCCGGCCCGGTGCGTGGCTTTGCCGTGGTGCACTGCCTGGGCATCATGACCAGCATGTTCTCGGGGGTGTTTTTCTCGCGCGGCGTGGTTAACTTCTGGTACGGGCGTAAAAACCGCCTGAAAACGGTGTCGATTGGCACCATTTGGCGTCCCGACACCGGTACCGCAATCAAGGCTGAATAGGAAGCAAGACCATGGAATTTTTTCGGATCAAACGCGACATCCCGTTCATGCGGCACGCGCTGGTGTTCAACCTCATCTCTGGCCTGACCTTTCTGGCGGCGGTGTTTTTCCTGTTTTCGCGCGGCTTGCACCTGTCGGTGGAATTTACCGGTGGCACTTTGCTGGAAGTGACCTATGCGCAACCGGCTGATCTGGGGGCGGTGCGTGGCACCGTGGCCAAGCTCGGCTTTGCCGATGTGCAGGTGCAAAACTTTGGCACCGCGCGTGATGTGCTGATTCGGCTGCCGGCCCAAAAAGGCGTGAGCTCGGCCCAGCAAAGCACCCAGGTGATGACAGCATTGAAAGAACTCGATGCAACAGCGACCATGCGTCGCACCGAGTTTGTGGGGCCACAAGTGGGCGATGAACTGGCCGCAGACGGCCTCAAAGCGCTGGCTTTTGTGGTGGTCGGCATCATGATTTACCTGGCGGTGCGTTTTGAGTGGAAGTTCGCGGTTGCTGCCATCATTGCCAACATGCACGACGTGATCATCATTTTGGGCTTTTTTGCCTTTTTCCAGTGGGAGTTTTCGCTGCCTGTGCTGGCCGCCGTGCTGGCCGTGTTGGGTTACTCGGTGAACGAGTCTGTGGTTATTTTTGACCGGATTCGCGAGAACTTTCGCCGCTACCGCAAGATGAGCACAGTGGAAATCATCAACAACGCCATCACGTCCACCATCAGCCGCACCATCATCACCCACGGCTCCACGCAGATGATGGTGTTGTCGATGCTGCTGTTTGGCGGCGCCACACTGCATTATTTTGCGTTGGCGCTGACCATTGGCATTTTGTTTGGTATTTACTCGTCGGTATTTGTGGCCGCAGCCATTGCCATGTGGCTGGGTATTCAGCGTGAAGACCTGGTCAAGGGTGGCGTGGCCAAGAAAGACCTGGATCCGAACGACCCCAACGCGGGTGCCACGGTTTAGAATTTCCAGACATGGCTTCTTCCATACCCATACCGACTCAGAACAACGCGCAATTGGCCGCGCATATTCGCCGGCGATTGGTCGATGAAGCGGCGCAGGCCATGTCTGCGTTGCTGGGGCTGGTAGAAGTGCATTTGACATCCATGTTGAGGGATGTCGCCGCAGTGGCAGAGCCACAGTTGCTGCGGGAGACCTGGACCCTGTACCAAAGTCAGAAAAAACACTGGCTCGATGGCACGCTCAAGGCTTGGCAGGCTGCTTTAAAACCTGTGGTACCACGTTCAACCGGGTTGCCCCTGAGCAATACCCTGGAGTTGGTCAGTACCGAGATGGTCGAAAACCAGATCCTTGCCTCGCGTATAGCTTTGTCGGTGATGGAAGTGGCGGCCGGTGAAGTCAATGATTTGCGCAAGCGGCTTAAATCATTGAATCCACAACAGGAATTGTCAGCGCAAGACATTGTGCACCCGGAGGTTTTGGCGCTGGCCATGATTGCGCAATGGGTTCATTGTGGTTTGTCACTTGAATCGTGGCAATTGATCAGCGAGGTGGTGCAGCAGCATATCAATGGGCAGTGGCGCCAGATGTATGCACGCTGTAATGCCGAATTGTTGGCGCATGGCGTGATGCCCGTGATGGAGCCTGACGCGCGATCCAGGCCAAAACCAGTTGCCCCTCCTTGTGACAACCCTGCCGCGCAGGTTCAGTCACCCTTTCCGTCGGGCGGCCATCCCCGGCAAAACGATGCCTCTGGCAATGTTGCCCCGGGCGCCGCGCCAGGCAGGCCCACGCAGGGGGGGGCTGCCTTTGCCACGCGGGGGTTGTCCGGTTGGCCTGTGCTAACAGGAGGGGGAGCGTTACCTCAGTCTGCCACTCGTGAGATGGGTGTTTTAGACCGGGTGGGGCGCTTGATGGCAGGTAATGTTCCTGTTCAGAATTTTGCGACGGCGTTCCAATATGCACCTTCCCAGAGGCTGATGACCGCGTTGGCGCAGCGACCTTTGCAGGGTGATGTCTGGGGGGATGCCAGCGGAGGTGAGCAACCGTTGCCTGAGCTGCTGGTAGCGCAAGTGGCACAGATGGCTGGGGAATTGCAGCTGCAGTCGGCTGAACTCAAGAAGTTGGCGCAAAACGACAATGAAAAGGCCATCATCGAGTTGATTACGCTGATGTTTCAGTCGATCTTGCAAGAAGACCGTATCCCGCCTGGGATACGGGTCTGGTTTGCCCGGCTGCAGATGCCCGTTTTGAGCATAGCCTTGGCAGATCCGGATTTCTTCAATCGGCAGGAACATCCCGCCCGTCAGTTAATCGATCATATGGGTTCCTGTGTGCTGGGGTTTGATGCCAGCGACATCGCCAGCGAAGACCTGGCAACCGAAATTAAACGTGTGGTTCAGGTGGTTGAGCAGTATCCGGACGCGGGTGAACGCGTTTACCAACGTGTTTACGAAGAGTTCAAAGAATTTCTTAAAAGCTATCTGACGCAAAAAACCGCGACACAAAAGCTTGTGGGTGTGGCGCAGCAGGTGGAACAAAAAGAGACCCTGGCCATTCAGTGCACCATTGAGCTGCGTAATCTGATCAAAGACATGCCAGTGCGTGACGACATTCGCGATTTTTTATACAAAGTGTGGGCCGAAGTGATTGCCGTGGCCAGCATGCGCCACGGCGGGCAACATGAGGCGACCCTGTTGCTGAAAAAAACCGCGACCGATTTGATTTGGGCGGCCAGTGCCAAGCCCAGTCGCGCTGACCGTGCGCGGGTGATTGCGGACTTGCCCGAGCTGTTGCAGTCTTTGCGTTCCGGGATGAGCTTGCTCGGTTTGAGTTTGGCGGTCCAGGACGGTCACATCAAGGTGATCAGTGACATCCTGGCCGATGCCTTCATGTCCAAGACGCAAGCCATCGACATGGATCAAATCCAGGTTTTGGCCGAACGTCTGGCCCACCTGGAAGACTATTTCAGCAATGACTCCTCCGAAGAATTGCCACTTGATGCTCAAGGCATTGAAGATTTGCTGGGGATTGATGCGTCTGACCTGGAGGTTGTGACCAGTGGCGGCGCCGAGGCCACCCCTGTCATGAGGGCTTGGGCGGAAAATTTGAGTTTGGGCGCCTGGTTCACCCTGGAATACCTGGAACAACCCGTCCAGGTTCAGTATGTATGGCGCAGTCCGCTTGGATATTTGCATCTTTTTTCATCGGTGGTGGGGCGGAGCTACCTGATTCAGACGGTGCGGCTGGCGGCCTATCTGGAAGCAGGCCTGCTGATGCCTCAGGAGGAAGTCTCTTTAACGGTGCGCGCGACTCGCGATGCTTTGGCCAAACTGGAGGCGAACCCGGAGCGCTTGTTGGGGTAAACCTGTTTTCAGGCGCCAGACATGCGTTGAAACAAGCCGCCGGGCAAACGTGCCACCTGGCCATTGATTTCCAGCGCCATCAATTGGGCTTGTAAATCCGAGGTTTTCAGTTGGGTTCTTCCCTGCAAGGCATCGAGTCCGACCGGATCAAAGCCGATGGCTTGCAGCAACGTGTGGTTGGTAACAGCAGTACTGTCCATATTGGGCGTGTCTTTCTGAACGGCTGAAAAATCTGTTGTTACAGACAGCGCGTTAAAACCCTGTAGTTCTTCCAGCACATCTTGCGCGGATTCCACCAGCTTGGCGCCTTGCTTGATCAGCGCGTGACAACCGCGCGATTGCGCCGCGTGGATTGAGCCGGGGATGGCAAACACGTCTTTGCCCTGCTCGGCAGTGAGTCGGGCGGTAATGAGAGAGCCCGATTGCAGGGCAGCTTCCACCACCAGCGTACCGCGCGCGAGCCCGGCGATGAGGCGGTTGCGTTTGGGAAAGTTGGCATTCAAAGGTGGCGTTCCCAACGGGTACTCGCTCAGCAACAGGCCATGTTGCGCGATGCGGTGTGCCAGCCCGTGGTGGGCTTTGGGGTAAACCCGGTCCAGGCCGGTGCCGATCACGGCCAGCGTCAGCGCCTGGCCTGTGGCGCCTTCGGGCAAACCCTCCAGGGCGCCTTCATGGGCGGCACCATCCACCCCCAAAGCCAGGCCGCTGACCACCGTCAGGCCGGCTTGAACCAGCGCTTTGGCAAAGTGTCTGGCATTGCGCGCACCTTGCGGCGTTGGGTTGCGGCTTCCGACCACGGCCAGGCAGCGCTGCGACTCAATCGGCCATGGCGCTGCAGGGTCTGGCGACTTATCTTCTTTGAAGTGGGCGTTGCCCAGCAGGTATAGCATCAATGGCGGGTCGTCAATGTCGAGCAAGGCTTGCGGGTAGCCGGGGTCGCCCAGCGTGACGATTTGGCGTTGGCAGCCATTCAGGTCGCTTTGATTGAGCCAGGCCCAGGTGGTTTCCAGCAGCCCGGCCAGCGCCTCGGGCTCGCTGCGCAAAGCCTGCGTCTGTGCCGGCGTGGCCACTTGCCGCAAGGCGGAGGAAGGCTGCTCAAAAATGGTTTGTGGCAAGCCAAAAGCTGCCAGCAGTTTGCGCGCTGTGACGTTACCGATACCCGGGCTCAGTGTCAGCCGCAACCATGCCTTGAGTTCATCGCGTTCCATGGTCACCCAAGGCTAGCGATGTCAGCGTGGGTTGACCAGTCGATCACCCACCTTGACACCGCTGGTGATGTCGAGCACCAGGCCGTAAGACACTTTCTCGAAAGTTCGAAACACCATCAGCAAACCATTACGCTCATCGGGCAATTTGATCATGGGCCGATTGGCATCGGTTTTGTCCACCAGGCGTGCGCCGTCGGTCATGATGGCCAGCACATGGCCCGGCTCGAGACCATCACGGCTGCCGCGATTGAGACTCACCACCTGGTTTTGTGCTGCATTGACCACGGCACTGCCGTAAATCGAGACAACGCGCGCGTCGATGGTGCCCGTGGGCGCATGGGGAACATAGCTTTGCAGTTGTACCGGCGGCTCGGGCAGCAGGCGGTCGCCCACGCGCATTTCTTCCTTGGCGTCAATGATGTCGATGGTGGCCGGCACGATGTCGGTGCGGCTTTTGCCGTCAGCGTCAACGCTGTCCTTGCTGCTTTCGCTGCGCGCCAGCAAGGCTTTGCCAACGTATTGGGCTTCATAGCCCAGCACTTCGCCGCTAACGGGATCTTTCAGCGGTGTGGCGTTGCGAAATACCCGGAACGCCTGCTGTTTTTTGTTGGGGTTATCCAGCAACTCGGAGCCGGCGTTGCCGCGGGCGTAGGCCCGGTCGCCACGGGTGAGCAGTACCCGGCTGTCTTGTGCCGCGACAATCCGCGGTGCGGCATTTAAACCTTGCTCATCGACGATCACGGGTTCGGCCAGAAAAGGTTCGATCAGGCTGCTCTTGAGCGTTGGCAGGGCGCTGCTTGCCAAATTTTCAATGCGTGTGCGTGGCAAGACCCGCACGGTGGGCAGGTCGTCGCCTGGTCGCATGCTCAGGCGCGCTCGGCCGCTACTGGTGTCCAGAAAAAGTGTTTGCCCGGGGTAGATCAGGTGCGGGTTTTTGATGTCGGACAGGTTCATGCCCCACAGTTCGGGCCAGCGCCATGGCCTCTTCAGGAACATGCCGGAGATGTCCCACAGTGTGTCGCCAGACTTCACCGTGTAGCTTTGCGGGGCATTGGGGCTCAGTTCGCTCAGCGCCACGCCGCTCTGGGCGACCTGGTTGGCGATGGCGCGCTGCTGCGTCGTGATCGGGAAATTTTGTGCCAACACGGGACCTGCCAGCAAGCCACAGGCGAGTGCCGTCCATGTCAGTTTATTGGAAACAGTGTCAAAAAGTGTTTTGGCCATGGTGTTTTGCATTTGATTAACTCGCATCAGATTGTGCGCCCAAGCCCTTGCCGGGACAACGATTGTCCCCCGGGTAATCGGCGCAGCATGCCAAAAATAGCGAAAATAACGACATCTTTGAAGTGACACCATGGCTTTACTCCCAATTCTTTGTTATCCCGACCCCAAGTTGCACACCGTGGCCAAACCTGTGCCAGCGGTGGATGCGCGCATCAAAACCCTGATTGCCGACATGTTCGAGACCATGTACGAGGCCAAGGGCATTGGCCTGGCCGCCACCCAGGTCAATGTGCATGAACGCCTGATTGTGATGGATATTTCCGAGGGCCGCGATGTGCCGCTGGTGCTGATCAATCCCGGAATTCTGTGGGCCAGCCCCGGGATGCATCTGAACGAGGAAGGTTGCCTGTCGGTGCCCGGCATTTACGACGGTGTCCGGCGCCACGACGCGGTCAAGGTTGAAGCGCTTGATGGCGAGGGAGTGCAACGCCTGATTGAGGCTGACGGCTTGCTGGCGGTGTGCATCCAGCACGAAATGGATCATCTGATGGGTAAGGTGTTTGTAGAGTATTTGTCGCCACTCAAACGCAACCGCATCAAGACCAAGCTGCTCAAAGCCCAGCGCGAGGACCGTTCTTGAAGCTGGTGTTTGCGGGGACCCCCGAATTTGCGGCTGTGGCTTTACAACAGTTGCATGCGGGCGGCCATGAGATTGTGTTGGTGCTGAGCCAGCCCGATCGTCCGGCCGGGCGCGGCATGAAGCTGCACCCTTCGCCAGTCAAACAATTTGCACTCGCACATGGCCTGACTGTGGCACAACCGCGCAGCCTGCGGCTGGACGGCAAATACCCTGACGATGCCCTGGCCGCCCGCACAGCGCTTGAAGCGGCTCAGGCTGATGCCATGGTGGTGGCGGCTTACGGCCTGATCCTGCCACAGTGGGTGCTGGACACCCCACGCCTGGGTTGTTTCAATATTCACGCTTCTTTACTGCCGCGCTGGCGCGGTGCCGCCCCGATTCACCGCGCCATCGAGGCCGGTGATACGGTGACCGGTGTCACCATCATGCAAATGGACGCCGGCCTGGACACCGGCGACATGTTGCTCTCCCGGTCGCTGCCGATCTTGTCTTCTGACACCACGGGCAGTTTGCATGACCGGCTGGCTGAAGTGGGTGGCCAACTGATGGCGCAAGCGCTGGCGCTGGCTGCCGCTGGCAAGCTGCACCCCGTGCCGCAACCGACCCTCGGCATCACTTACGCCAGCAAAATTGACAAGGCCGAGGCCGCGATTGACTGGTCGCAGTCGGCGCAAACCATTACCCAGCGAGTGCGGGCTTTCAACCCGTTTCCCGGAGCCAGCACCCGGATTGCTGGAGAAACGCTCAAAATCTGGGCGGCCGGGGTGGGCGACAGTATGCCCAAAGACACTCAAATTGCTGGAGCAATCATGGCGATAGCGCCTTCCGGTATTGCGGTTGCAGCGCTTGATTCAACGGTGCGCATTACCGAACTGCAGCGCCCTGGCGGCAAACGCCTTTCCAGTGCCGAGTTCCTGCGCGGCTGCCCCTTGCAAGTCGGACAGGTGCTGGGCTGATGTGTCGTTTGCTGGCCCATGCCCGCAGTTGGTGGCAGCACCCGGCGTTTGGCAGGGGACTGCGCGAAATGGCCTCAGTGTCGCCAGGCCTGGCTGCCTGGGGCTTGATGACCGGCGTGGCCATGGTCAAGTCAGGCATGAGCACGTTCGAGGCGGTTGCCATGAGTTTGCTGGTGTTTGCCGGCAGCTCGCAACTGGCGGCCATGCCCCTGATGACGGCGGGTGCGCCGGTGTGGGTGATCCTGGCCACCGCTTTTTGCGTCAACCTGCGTTTTGTGGTGTTCAGCGCCCACATGCGGCCCTATCTGATGCACTTGCCATTGCGCTG
Organism: Betaproteobacteria bacterium HGW-Betaproteobacteria-18; assembly: GCA_002842265.1. Classification (GTDB taxonomy): domain Bacteria; phylum Pseudomonadota; class Gammaproteobacteria; order Burkholderiales; family Burkholderiaceae_C; genus Rhodoferax. The sequence goes on from PHCO01000051.1 coordinate 12,820, forward strand.
GCGCCTGGCTCATGGTTACCTGACGGCCGATTTGAGCTACGTGCTGTTCACCCGGCACTACCACCACCCTTCAGAGCATGTCGCTGAACGGCGTGAGCAACTGGCTTACCTGAGTGGCGGCAGCCTGTTCAACTGGGCCAGCTGGCAAGGCGCCAGCTTGCTGGGCATCGCGCTGGCCAATGTGATTCCGACCCATTGGGGCCTGGGCTTTGCCGGCATATTGGCATTGCTCGGGGTCGGCTGCTCGCTGGCATCCAGCCATTTGCGCCGTGTTGCCGCCGGGGTGGCGGGCATGGCCGCGGTGGCGGCCTATGCGCTGCCGCTCAAGCTCAACATTGTGGTGGCCATTGCCAGCGCGGTGGCGCTGTGCCTGATCATTGAAGAAAGCTGGCCCAAAAGGCCGGGCGCCGTGGCATGAGCGGCCCCGACATGAGCGGCACCGATCTCTGGACGCTGGGCGTGATCGTGGGTTTGGCGCTGGTCACCGTCATCACCCGGTGTTTCTTTTTCATGAGTAACCAGCCCTGGCACCTGCCGCACTGGGCGCAGCGCGGCTTGCAATACGCGCCGATTGCGGCGCTGGCAGCGGTGGTGGTTCCCGAGGTGGTCATGGCGCAAGGCGCGTTGATTGGCACCTGGCAAGACGCCCGCATTTACGCGGCTTTGGTCGGGGCCGGCTATTTTTTCTGGCGCCAGGGTAAAGGCCAGGCGGTGCTGGGCACCATTGTTTCTGGCATGGCGGTGTATCTGCCGCTGCACTTGGGGCTGGGTTGGTAGGACGGGCGTGTTTGTTGCTGCTTTGTAACTTCCTTGTGTGAAAATCACGAAACTAAATTACATGGAGTCTCTCTTATGCCACGTCGCGCGACCAAAATTGTTGCCACCTTAGGCCCAGCGTCCAGTGATCCCGCGCTGCTGGAGCAAATGATTCGCGCCGGGGTCAACGTGGTACGGCTGAACTTCAGCCACGGCACGGCGCAAGACCACATCGAGCGGGCACGCCTGGTGCGCGAGGCAGCCAAGCGGGCTGGGCGCGAGGTCGGCATCATGGCCGATTTACAGGGGCCAAAAATCCGGGTCGGCAAATTCGCCGAAGGCAAGGTAGTTTTGCAGTCGGGCCAGAAATTTGTCATGGATGCGGCGCGCACCGAACTCGGTGATGTCAACGCCGTGGGGCTGGATTACAAAGCCTTGCCGCGCGAAGTCAAAGCCGGTGATGTGCTGTTACTCAACGACGGCCTGATTGTGATCGTGGTCGATGCGGTCAAGGACGAGGCGATTCACACCACGGTCAAGCTGGGCGGCGAGTTGTCCAACAACAAGGGCATCAACAAGCAGGGCGGCGGTTTGAGTGCGCCAGCCCTGACGGCCAAGGACATGGACGATATCCGCACCGCCATGAGCTTCAAGGCGGATTACGTGGCGGTGAGCTTCGCCAAAAGCGCCACCGACATGGAAATGGCGCGCCAATTGTGCAGCGTGGCTTCCCCCGACGGCCACCGGCCTGGCCTGATCGCCAAGATCGAGCGCGCCGAGGCCATTCCGCGCCTGGAAGAAATTTTGCTCGCCAGTGACGGCATCATGGTGGCGCGCGGCGACCTGGCGGTGGAAGTGGGCAACGCCGTGGTGCCGGCGCTGCAAAAACGCATGATCAAGCTGGCCCGTGAGCACGACCGGGTGGTGATCACTGCCACGCAGATGATGGAGTCGATGATCACCAACCCGGTGCCCACCCGTGCCGAGGTCAGCGACGTGGCCAACGCCGTGCTCGACGGCACCGATGCGGTGATGCTGTCCGCCGAAACCGCCGCTGGCAAATACCCGCTGGAGACGGTGATTGAAATGGCCAAGATTTGTCACGCTGCCGAGGGCGGGGAAATGTTCAAGCTTGAAGCTGATTTCACCGGCAAGACCTTCACGCGGATCGACCAGACCATCGCCATGGGCGCCTTGTTTACCGCGCATCACCTGGGTGCCAAGGCGATTGTGGCGATGACCGACAGTGGCTCCACGGCGCTGTGGATGAGCCGGCATCTGATCCAGGTGCCCATTTATGCGCTCACGTCCAAAATTGCCACGCAACGCAAAATGACGTTGTACCGCAATGTGCGCCCGCTCTTGATCGACACCAGCGCCGACCGCGACACCGCGCTGGGCGAAGCCGAAGCCGACCTGAAGTCCCGCGGTGTGGTGCAAACCGGTGACATTTATGCCATTACCTGTGGCGAACCGATGGGCTCGCCCGGCGGCACCAACATGCTCAAGATTTGCCGGGTGTCGTGAGCTTGACCGGGGGCGGTAGCCATTCACGGTGGCGCAGGCGTGTCGCTAGAATTAGTCGCAGTTACCACCCTGTTACCAACCTTTAAAGGACATCACCATGGCACTTGTTTCTATGCGCGAACTGCTTGACCACGCCGCGGCCAACGGCTACGGCATTCCGGCTTTCAACGTCAACAATCTGGAGCAGGTGCAGGCCGTGATGTCGGCGGCCGATGAAGTGGGTGCGCCGGTCATTTTGCAAGCCAGCGCGGGCGCCCGCAAGTATGCCGGGGAGCCGTTCATCAAGCACCTGATTCTGGCCGCCATCGAGGCTTACCCGCACATTCCGCTGGTGATGCACCAGGACCACGGCCAGAGCCCGGACGTGTGCCAGGGCGCCATCAACCTGGGCTTCAGCTCGGTGATGATGGACGGCTCGCTGATGGCGGACGGCAAGACCATTGCCAGCTATGAGTACAACACCGAGGTCACCCGCAAGGTGGTGGACATGGCGCACGCTGTCGGTGTCACAGTCGAGGGCGAGTTGGGCTGCCTGGGTTCTCTGGAGACCATGAAGGGCGACAAGGAAGACGGTCATGGCACCGAAGCCACCATGACCCGCGAGCAAATGCTGACCGACCCCGAGCAGGCGGCCGATTTTGTCAAACGCACCCAACTCGACGCGCTGGCCATTGCCATCGGCACCAGCCACGGCGCTTACAAGTTCACGCGCAAGCCCACCGGCGACATCCTGGCCATCGACCGTGTCATGGCCATCAACAAGCGCATTCCCAACACGCACCTGGTGATGCATGGCTCCAGCAGCGTGCCGCAAGAGTCGCTGGCCATCATCAACCAGTACGGTGGCAAGATGCGTGAAACCTACGGCGTGCCGGTGGAAGAAATCCAGAAAGCCATCAAGTACGGTGTGCGCAAGATCAACATCGACACCGACATCCGCCTGGCCATGACCGGCGCGGTGCGCAAATACATGTTTGAAAACCCCGAAAAATTTGATGCACGTGACTGGCTCAAACCGGCCCGCGAAGCCGCCAAAGCCCTGTGCAAACAGCGCTACCTGGAATTTGGATGCGAAGGCCAGGGCAGCAAGATCAAGGGCCACAGCCTGTTCGAGGTGGCCGGGCAATATGCGCGGGGTGAACTGGCGCAGTTGGTGAACTGAGCGCCTTTGCTGAATAAGACTGCGTTGGGGTTGAGTCGGCGGGGGTGGGGCAGACGCCGGGCGCTCAGCGTCCTTTGGACTTTTTAATGTC
>PHCO01000052.1 GCA_002842265.1 Betaproteobacteria bacterium HGW-Betaproteobacteria-18
CGCTGGCGCGTTTCTGGATGCACAACGGTTTTGTCACGCGCGACAACGAGAAGATGTCCAAAAGCCTGGGCAATTTCTTCACCATCCGAGAAATTCTGGCCCGCTTTGACGCCGAAACGCTGCGCTTTTTCATTGTGCGTGCACACTACCGCAGCGCCCTTAACTACAGCGACGTGCACCTGGAAGACGCCCGCCAGTCGCTCAAGCGCCTGTACACCGCGCTCGATGGGGTGACGTCAGAACCTGTCGCGATAGATTGGGCTGAACCTTTTGCAGCGCGCTTCAAAGCGGCCATGGATGAAGACTTTGGCACGCCCGAAGCCATCGCCGTGCTGTTTGAGCTGGCCAGCGAGGTCAATCGCACCCGCTCAGGCGCGCTGGCGGGTCTGCTCAAAGCCCTCGGCGGCTGCCTGGGGTTGCTGCAGCAAGACCCGCAAAGCTATCTGCAGTCGGGTGCCGGTGTCAGCGAAGCCGACATCACCCAGCGTATTGCCGAACGGGCCGCCGCCAAGGTTGCCAAAAACTTTGCCGAGGCCGACCGTATTCGCCAGGAACTGCTGGCCATGGGCATTGTGCTGAAGGATTCCGCCAGCGGCACCAGCTGGGAAGTTGCCAAATGAGGGCGATCAAGAGATGAGTGCGACAGAAAATTGTGCGACGCCAGCTTATTGGGAGGATGCCTGCAGGCATCTGGTCAAAAAGGACCGTGTCATGAAGCGGTTGATCCCGCAGTTTGGTCAGGCCTGCCTGCAAAGCCGGGGCGACGCCTTTGCCACCTTGGCGCGCAGCGTGGTCGGCCAGCAAATCTCGGTCAAGGCAGCACAAACCGTGTGGGACCGCTTTGCCAAACTGGCGCCCAGGATGGCCCCCGCGCAGGTGCTCAAGCTCAAGATCGACGACATGCGCGCTGCCGGTTTGAGCGCCCGCAAAGTGGAATACCTGGTGGACTTGTCAATTCATTTTGACAGTGGCCTGGTGCGTGTGGATGACTGGACGGCGATGGACGACGAGGCCATCATCGACGAGCTGGTGGCCATCCGTGGCATTGGCCGCTGGACCGCCGAGATGTTTCTGATTTTTCATTTGATGCGCCCCAATGTGTTGCCGCTGGACGATGTGGGGCTGATCAATGGCATCAGCAAAAGCTATTTCTCGGGCGAGGCCGTCAGCCGCAGCGACGCACGCGAGGTGGCGCTGGCCTGGGCGCCCTACCGCACCGTGGCAACTTGGTATATTTGGCGTTCGTTGGATCCGGTGCCGGTTGAATACTAAACCAAAAACTTTGCGGGACAGACCAAGATTTGCGTAGCAAATTTGCTCTGTCCTCAACTGATCAAAAAGACCGCTGAACAGGAGCATACATTGGCTAAAAAAACTTTTCTCGATTTCGAGAACCCGATTGCCGAGCTGGAAAACAAGATAGAAGAGCTGCGCTACGTGCAGACCGAGTCGGCGGTCGATATTTCGGCTGAAATCACCCAGTTGGCCAAGAAAAGCCAGCAGCTCACCAAGGACATCTACAGTGATCTGACGCCGTGGCAGATCACCAAGATTGCGCGCCATGCCGAGCGCCCCTACACCATGGATTATGTGAACGAGCTGTTCACCCATTTTGTCGAATTGCATGGCGACCGGCACTTTGCCGACGATCTGAGCATCATCGGCGGGCTGGCCCGTTTCAATGGCACGCCGTGTATGGTGATTGGCCAGCAAAAGGGCCGCGACACCAAGGAGCGCGGCCTGCGCAACTTTGGCATGAGCAAGCCCGAGGGCTACCGCAAAGCGCTGCGGCTGATGAAAACCGCCGAAAAGTTCAAGCTGCCGGTGTTCACCTTTGTCGATACGCCCGGCGCTTACCCCGGCATTGACGCCGAAGAGCGCGGCCAGTCGGAAGCCATTGGCCGCAACATTTTCGAGATGGCACAGTTGGAGGTGCCGATCATCGTCACCATCATCGGCGAAGGCGGTTCCGGTGGTGCACTGGCGATCTCGGTGGGCGACCAACTGCTGATGCTGCAGTATTCCATTTACTCGGTGATCAGCCCCGAGGGCTGTGCCTCCATCTTGTGGAAAACCGCTGACAAGGCGCAGGAAGCCGCGGATGCGCTGGGCATTACCGCGCACCGCCTGAAGGCACTGGGCGTGATCGACAAAATCGTCAACGAGCCGGTGGGTGGCGCGCACCGCGATCCAAAACAAATGGCAGCGTTCCTCAAGCGTGCCTTGACGGAAGCGTACCGCCAGGTCAGCGACCTCAAGGTTGACGATTTGCTGGCGCGGCGCTACGAGCGGCTGCAAAGCTATGGCCGCTTCACCGACACCAAGACCACGGGCAAATAACCCGCTTGTCATGCCATGACACGCTCCTTTGAGCAGGCCATGGCCGCGTTTGAGCCGGCCTTGCCGCTGGCCGTGGCGTACAGCGGCGGTGCCGATTCCACCGCGCTGCTGCTGGCCTGTGCTCGCCAATGGCCCGGCCAGGTGATGGCCGTGCATGTGCACCACGGCTTGCAGGCGGCGGGCGACGACTTTGAGCGCCATTGCCAGGCCTTTTGCGTCGTTTTGAACGTGCCCTTGCTGGTGCAAAAGGTCGATGCCCGGCATGCCACAGGGCAAAGCCCCGAAGCGGTGGCGCGTCACGCGCGATACAACGCCATTGAGGCGCTGGCGCGGGCTCAGCATGGATCAGCTGCCTTTCAAACCATCGCCATTGCCCAGCATGCCGACGATCAGGTCGAGACCCTGCTGCTGGCCTTGAGCCGGGGCGCCGGCCTGCCCGGTATCAGCGCCATGGCGGCGCAATGGCAGCGCGCTGGCCTGACGTATTGCCGCCCCTTGCTGCAGGTAAGCAGGGCGGCGATTCGGGCCTGGCTGAAGGCGCAGGGCGCTGCATTCATTGAAGACCCCAGCAATACCGATGAACGCTTTACCCGCAACCGCATCCGCGCGCGCCTGATGCCCGCGCTGCAGGCCTGTTTCCCGCAGTTTCGTGACACCTTTGCCCGCAGCAGCCGCCATGCGGCGCAGGCGCAAGGCTTGTTGCAGGAGGTGGCGGCCGAAGACCTGGCGCGCATCGGCGTGCCGCCCGACATCCAGGCCCTGCAGGCCCTGAGCCGCCCGCGGCGCGCCAATGTGCTGCGCCATTGGTTGCTGAGCGTGCACCAGGTCACACCTTCAAGCGCACAGTTGGAAGAATTAACAGCACAGCTTGAAGCTTGCCGCACTCGCGGTCACCAGTTGCACCTGAAGGTGGGCCACGGTTTTTGTGTCAGGCGTGGGAAAGCCCTCGATTGGTACAATCCCCAGCTTTTGTAACCCACCTCAACCTCCTTCATGTCCCTGATTGTTCATAAATACGGCGGCACCTCGATGGGCTCTACCGAGCGCATCAGCAATGTCGCCAAACGTGTCGCCAAATGGGCGCGCGCCGGCCACCAGATGGTGGTGGTGCCCAGCGCCATGAGCGGCGAAACCAACCGTTTGCTGGCCCTGGCCAAGGAACTGGCGCCGGGCAAGCTGACCGATGCCTACCACCGCGAGCTCGACATGCTGGCCGCCACCGGCGAGCAGGCCTCGAGCGCCCTGCTGGCCATTGCGCTGCAGGCCGAGGGGCTGGAATCGGTGAGCTACGCGGGTTGGCAGGTGCCCATTCGCACCAACAACGCCTACACCAAGGCCCGCATCGAGTCGATCGACGACAAACGCGTGCGCGCCGATCTGGATGCTGGCCGCGTGGTCATCGTGACCGGTTTCCAGGGTCTGGACGAAGCAGGCAACATCACCACGTTGGGCCGAGGCGGCTCCGACACCTCGGCCGTGGCCGTGGCAGCGGCCATGAAGGCCGACGAATGCCTGATCTACACCGATGTCGATGGCGTCTATACCACCGACCCGCGCGTGGTGCCCGAGGCGCGCCGGCTGCACACCGTCAGTTTCGAGGAAATGCTGGAGATGGCCTCGCTGGGCTCCAAGGTGCTGCAAATCCGTTCGGTCGAATTTGCCGGCAAGTACAAGGTCAAACTGCGTGTGCTGTCAAGCTTCACGCCGTGGGACATCGACATTAATGAAGAAGCCAAGTCTGGCACCCTGATCACTTTTGAGGAAGACGAAAACATGGAGCAAGCCATCGTTTCAGGCATCGCATTCACCCGCGACGAGACCAAAATTTCTGTGTTGGGCGTGCCCGACAAACCCGGTATTGCCTACCAGATTCTGGGTGCTGTGGCCGATGCCAATGTCGAAGTTGACATGATCATCCAGAACATCAGCAAGGATGGCAAGACCGACTTCAGCTTCACGGTCAATCACGGTGACTACGCCAAGACCATGGATTTGCTCAAAAACGTGGTGGTGCCCAAGCTGGGTGCGCAAGAAGTGGTGGGCGACACCAAGATCTGCAAGGTGTCGATCGTCGGCATCGGCATGCGCAGCCATGTGGGCGTGGCCAGCACCATGTTCCGCGTGCTCAGCGAAGAAGGCATCAATATCCAGATGATTTCCACCAGTGAGATCAAGACCTCGGTGGTGATTGACGAGAAATACATGGAACTGGCCGTCAAGGCACTGCACAAAGCTTTTGGTCTGGAGCAGGCGCCGGCCTGATAAACAGCCGAAGTCGTGACATAATCGCGGCTCTGATTTTCAGGAAACGTGACCGAGTGGCCGAAGGTGCTCCCCTGCTAAGGGAGTATGGGGTGTAGAGCCTCATCGAGGGTTCGAATCCCTCCGTTTCCGCCAGAATAAGCCCCAGTTATTGATTTAACTGGGGCTTTTCTTTTGGGCGAGCGGTGTAATATTCTGGCATGACAGCAGAGGTCATCCATCATGTCCAATCGTCAAATTACGCACCTTGAAGGGGCTGAAAGTACAAGCCTGGCGCCGCTTGAAGCGGCCATCCGGGCCATCAACAAGGAGGTCGATCCTTTCGGAATCATGTCCTCCCAGATCAATGCCCAAGTGGCGTTGTTGATGCATCCGCAAGAATTTTTGCAAGCTGCCGATGACTTGTCCACGGACTGGGTCGCCCTGTATGACCATGGCATGCGTCGCCTGCTCGGCATGCCAACCCATGAAGTGTTTGAACAGAGCCCGGATGATGCCCGCTTTGCCGACCTGGTCTGGACCGAGACGGCCATATGGGACATCTACAAGGAATGGTATCTGACGTTTTCCAACCGCTTGCAGAAAATCTGCCTGGAAACACCAGGTTTGTCGGGTCACGAACGCCGCCGAGCTGCTTTCTGGCAGCGCAACTGGCTTAACATGGTGTCGCCCACCAACTTCTTCTGGCTCAATCCGCAGGCCATGGCCCGCTTTATTGAAACCAAAGGAGAGAGCCTTCAGGAAGGCTTGAAAAATTTAACACGTGATGTGGCTGCCAAAAACATCCAGATGGTCGCGCCCGATGCCTTTACCGTGGGCAAGGATCTGGCCACGACGCCCGGCAAGGTGATCTTTCGCAACCGGCTGGTGGAACTGATTCACTATGCGCCCACCACCCAACAGGTGCGCGCGATGCCCATTTTGATCGTTACACCGTGGATCAACAAGTTCTACATTCTCGATCTGACGGCGCAAAAGAGCATGGTCAGGCACCTGACCGACCAGGGCTTTTCGGTGTTCATCAGCAGCTGGAAAAACCCGACCGCGGCCATGCAGGGTGTCCGTTTTGACGATTACCTGCAGAAAGGCATCCATGCGCTGGTCAGCGCGACCACCGAATTCTGCAAGGTATCGCAGGTGCATCTGGTGGGCTACTGCATCGGTGGCACGCTGGCGGCCACCTACATGGCCTGGGCCAACAAGCGCTATGGCGCAGACCAGATGCCGGTGGCGCATTGGACACTGCTGACCTCGCTGACCGATTTTTCGCATCCCGGTGAGATCGAAGTCTTCATTGACGAAGCCAGCATCAGCGCACTGGAAGACATGATGGCCAAAAAAGGCTATCTGGATGGCAGCGAGATGGCGAGTTCGTTCCGCCTGCTGCGCTCCAACAGCCTGATCTGGCACTACTGGGTGCAGAGCTATTTGCTGGGCGAGAAACTGCAACCGTTTGACGTGCTGTTCTGGAACACGGACACCACACGCATGCCGCAAGCCATGCATTCCTACTATTTGCGCGAGATGTACCTGCACAACAACTTGGTCAAGCGTGACCAGCTCAGCATCGGCGGCGAGTCGATTGACCTTAACCGCATCACGCAACCGCTCTATGCGGTGACCGCCGAAGAAGACCATATTGCGCCCTGGCAGCAGTGCTATCTGATCCGCCGCGATGTCAATCCAGAGACGCCTGTGCGCTTTGTCCGCTCGACCTCGGGGCATATCCTGGGCATCGTTAATCCACCGGTGAGCCCGCCCAAACGGAGCTACTGGGTGGCCGAGCCCGAGGCCAACGACGACCATGAGCGCTGGCTTGCCCAGGCCGAGAAAAAACCCGGAAGCTGGTGGCCCGACTGGACCGCCTGGCTGCACCAGCGTACCGGTGACATGGTGCCGGCCTACGCCACCACCAGCCGCAAATTTCCGGCACTAGCCGATGCGCCGGGCACCTATGTACTGGAGAAATAGGCTGGTAGCGCGACTCAGACCGTGGCGCTGACGGCCCGCTTGGGCAGGCTGCGAATCGGCGCGGACGGGCTGTAGCGGTCCAGCGCCAGGCCTTCGGTGCTGATGGCGGGTTGCCGGCCGGTGACCAGGTCGGCCAGCAACTGACCGGAGCCGCTGGCCATGGTCCAGCCCAAGGTGCCGTGGCCGGTGTTCAAAAACAGGTTGGGGTACTGCCGGGTGGCGCCGATGATGGGCGTGCCATCGGGTGTTTGCGGGCGCAGTCCGGTCCAGAATTCGGCCTTGGGCAGGTCGCCGCCGGGGAACAGGTCGGCCGTCACCATTTCGAGCGTGGCGCGGCGTTTGGGGTTCAGCGCCAGGTCAAAGCCGCACAACTCGGCCATGCCGCCGACCCGGATGCGATTGTCAAAGCGGGTGATCGCTACCTTGTAGGTTTCGTCGAGCACGGTCGATTGCGGCGCCAGGCTGGCATCGCGCAGCGGCACGGTAAGCGAATAGCCCTTGACCGGGTACACCGGCAAATCAAGCCCGAGCGGCTGCACCAACTGGCGCGTGTAGCTGCCCAGCGCCAGCACATACTTGTCGGCCTTGACCACTTCGGCCTCTGGCCCGGCCAGTTGCACCCCTTGCAGGGCGTGCCCATCCGTTAGCATCTGTTTGACATCGACGCCGTAGCGGAATTGCACGCCCAGTTGACGCGCTTTCTCGGCCAGTTGTTGGGTGAACATGAAGCAGTCACCGGTTTCATCGTGCGGCAGCCACAGGCCGCCCAGCAGCCGGTCCTGCGTGTAGGCCAGCGCGGGCTCCACCCGGGCCAGGCCAGCGCGGTCCAGCACCTCATGCGCGACACCGCAGGCGCGCAGCACGTCCAGGTCGCGCGCCACGGCATCGAGCTGCGCCTGCGAACGAAACACCTGCAGCGTGCCGCCGGTGCGCTGCTCGTACTGGATGCCGGTGTCGGCGCGCAGCTGGCGCAGGCAGTCCCGGCTGTACTCCGACACGCGCATCATGCGTTCCTTGTTGACGGCGTAGCGCGCCGGTGTGCAGTTGCGCAACATGCCAGCCAGCCAGCGCAACTGGAACAGCGAGCCGTCGGCGCGCAAGGCCAAGGGCGCATGTTTCTGGAACAGCCATTTGAGGGCTTTGAGCGGAATGCCAGGGGCGGCCCAGGGTGTGGAGTAGCCGGGCGAGACCTGGCCGGCATTGGCAAAACTGGTCTCCAGCGCCGGGCCGTTCTGGCGCTCAAGCACCGTCACATCGGCCCCGGCGCGTGCCAAAGCATAAGCCGTTGAAATACCGATGACGCCAGCGCCAAAAACAACAACTTTCATGCGAACCTCACTGTTAACGATTGATTTGTGAAGTTTAGATAAGCATCAGCAGCAAATTTCCTTGTTTTAAATGGTGATTTCAGCAGAAAATACAAACTTAAATTGAAAAACCCCAACCAAACCAAAAAGATGGCTGAACTCGACCGCATTGACAAAAAAATCCTGGACATATTGCAGCGCCAGGGCCGCACTTCGATGACCGAATTGGGCGAGCAGATCGGGCTCTCCACCTCGCCTTGTGCCGAGCGGGTGCGGCGCATGGAACGCAACGGGGTCATCACCGGTTACCACGCCCAGGTCGATCCCAAATCGGTCGGCAAAACGCTGCTGGTGTTTGTTGAAATCACGCTCGCCACCAAGTCGGGGGATGTGTTTGACCAGGTGCGCAAGGCACTGTTGCACATGCCCGAGGTGATGGCGTGCTACCTGGTGTCAGGCAACTTTGATTACCTGGTGAAAGCGCGCCTGAATGCCATGCCAGATTACCGTGAACTGCTGAGCAGCATCCTGCAAAAAATCCCGGTCCCTTCGCAGTCGCACAGTTATGTGGTGATGGAAGAAGTCAAGGACACAGCTATCATGAACATCACGTTTTAAACAGTGGACTTACGCAAAACCGCCCCAGCGTTGTTGTTCCGCCTTGCCGTACGTCTGTACTGCCTGCGTCGGAACGCCTAGCCGGGACAATTTTGCGTAACTCCTGAAAGTTTAAGTCTTGAGGCTGGCGCTCCAGCGCGCGTCCCAGTCGTGCTGGCGCAGTTGGTCGGTGTCACGCCGGTCGCGCTTGGTGGGGCGGCCCTGGTTCAGGGTCAAGGCCGGCTCAGGTGCAAGCCGCCGCTGCTCGGCTGCCTGCAGGCGCTGGCGGATGGAGTCTTCGGTTTCCTGGTAGAGCAGGGCGGCTACCGGCGCCGGGCCACGCTTGTCGCTGAGCGCCAGCACGGTCACGGTGCGGCTGACGGGGCCGTTGCGCAGCAGCACGCTGTCGCCCGCCTTGAGTTCGCGCGCGGGCTTGACGACCAGGCCGTTGACCTGCACCCGGCCTTTGTCGATTTCTTCACTGGCCAGACTGCGCGTCTTGTAAAAACGTGCCGCCCACAGCCACTTGTCAATGCGCAGCCGTTCCATGCGCTGCGCTGGCCTTGAAGGGAAGGCCGCTGAGCTTGAAGCCTGGTTTGATGCCTTTTTGGGTAAACCAGCCCTGGTTCATTTCCAGTACAAAGCGCACCGGTTTTTCAGAACAGTGCGACTCGGTGGTTTGCGGGGCCATGTCGGCCAGGTTGACGATGGTGCCGTCATCCGCCACAAAAGCTGCCGTCAAGGGCAACAGGGTATTTTTCATCCAGAAACATTGTTCGCCGGGCTGCTCAAAGACAAAGAGCATGCCTTCAGCAGACGGCATCTGCTGGCGAAACATGAGGCCGGTGGCACGCTGCTCTGGCGTGGCCGCCACCTGGGTGTCAACCAGATACATGCCCGCCGTGAGCTTGACGCGCGGCAAGTTCATTTGCGGCGTGCCTTGGGCAAAACTGTTGCCACAGCACAGCAGGGCGAGGAACAGAAGTCGGGTCGCAAAAGTATTCATGGCTGGATTTTGACTCAAAAAAAATGCCCGCGAGCGCGGGCATCGATGTCAAACCGGAACGGTTTGATTACTGGGCAGCAGATGCCTTGGCAGCAGCTTTTTTGGCAACAGCTTTTTTAGCCTTTTTGGCTGGTTTGGCTGCAGAAGCTGCTTCTGCTTTAGCGGGAGCAGCCTTGACAGCGGGGGTGGCAGGCGTAGCGGGAACAGCAGCAGCTGCAGGAGCAGCCTTGACAGCGGGGGCAGCTGGCGTAGCGGGAGCAGCCTTGACAGCAGGCGTAGCGGGAGCAGCAGCTTGAGCGAAAGCGCCAACAGCAAAAAGACCAGCAACCAGAGCAGCGAGAAGTTTGTTCATTTCCAATTTCCTTGAGATAACGTTATTACAAAAAAACCTTCTTAATTGATGAAGGTAGCGTAACAACGCGTAGGCCGGCCAGCCGGTTGACAACATTCGGTAATTTATTGGGACTAGAATAAAAAAGTTTAGAAAACACAGGTCAGTTTGATCGCTGGCCTACCCTCGATCATTGATCAACTAACGGAGACTCAAGTCCATGTATCAGCACATCAAGGTGCCCTCAGAAGGCCAAAAAATTACCGTCAATACCGACAACTCATTGAACGTGCCAGACCAGCCGATCATTCCTTTTATTGTGGGTGACGGCACGGGTTTTGACATTACCCCGGTGATGATCAAGGTCGTCGATGCTGCCGTGGCCAAAGCCTACGCTGGCAAGAAAAAGATTCACTGGATGGAGGTGTATGCCGGTGAAAAGGCCACCACCGTTTATGGCCCCGATGTCTGGTTTCCCACTGAAACCCTGGATGCGCTGCGCGAATATGTAGTTTCTATCAAAGGTCCGTTGACGACGCCTGTGGGCGGCGGTATTCGCTCGCTCAACGTGTTCATGCGTCAGGAGCTTGATCTGTACGTCTGCCTGCGCCCCATCCAGTATTTTGAAGGCGTGCCCAGCCCGGTCAAAGAGCCTGAAAAAACCAATATGGTGATCTTCCGTGAAAACACCGAAGACATCTACTGCGGTGTCGAATTTGAAGCCGAGTCGCCCAAGGCCAAGAAACTTATCAAATTCCTGCAGGACGAGCTCGGTGTCACCAAGATTCGTTTCCCCAATACTTCCGGCATTGGCATCAAGCCCGTTTCGCGTGAAGGCACCGAACGTTTGGTGCGCCAGGCGATCCAGTACGCCATTGCCAACGACAAGCCCAATGTGACCCTGGTGCACAAGGGCAACATCATGAAATACACCGAAGGCGCGTTCCGTGACTGGGGCTATGCCCTGGCACAAAAAGAATTCGGTGCCGAGCTGATTGACGGTGGTCCATGGTGCAAGTTCAAGAGCCCCAAAACAGGCAAGGACATCGTGGTCAAAGACTGTATCGCCGATGCCTTCCTGCAGCAAATCCTGTTGCGCCCGGCAGAATACAGCGTGATCGCCACGTTGAACCTGAACGGTGACTACATTTCTGATGCATTGGCTGCACAAGTTGGCGGCATTGGTATTGCAGCGGGTGCCAACCTGTCTGACAACGTGGCCTGCTTTGAAGCGACCCACGGCACCGCGCCCAAGTACGCTGGCAAGGACTATGTGAACCCGGGTTCTGAAATCCTGTCAGCCGAAATGATGCTGCGCCACATGGGCTGGATCGAAGCCGCTGATGCCATCATCAAGTCGATGGAGCGCTCGATCAAGAGCAAGAAAGTCACCTATGACTTCGCCCGCCTGATGGACGGTGCCACCCAGGTGAGCTGCTCGGGTTTTGGCCAAGTGATGATCGACCACATGTAATTGCGATCAAAGCCGTCTTTGACGGTGCAATCACAACCCCAATGTGCGCAAGCCGTTGGGGTTTTTATATGACGGATGGCTACGCGCAGGGTAAAACCAGCGTGAACTCGGCCCCCCCTTGCGGCAGGTTGGCACAGGTCAGATGGCCGCCGTGCTGCTCCACCAGCCCATAACTGATCGACAGCCCCAGGCCGGTGCCTTTGCCGACGCTTTTGGTGGTAAAAAATGGATCAAAAATACGCGAAAGGTGCTCTGGCGTGATGCCCTGGCCGTTGTCGGCAAAGCGCACTTCCACCTGACCGTCCTGTTGCGTCAAGCTAATCTGGAGTTGCGGCGCAGCAGCACCAGCAGCACTGTTGGCGCTGGCAGCATCCGAGGCGTTCTGGATCAGGTTCATCATCACTTGCAACAACTGCCCGGCGTTGCCGTTGACATGGCAATCCGGGCCACGCGTCCAGTGAATCTCAAAATGCGGCGCCGTGCCTTTTTGCACCCATTGGATGGCGCGCTCCACCACGGCGTTGAGCTCAACCCGGGTCACTTCACCCTGGCTGGCGGTTGAAAAGCGTTTGAGTCCATTGACGATATCTGCCGTGCGCTGGGCCCCTTCAAGGGTGCCTTCCATCAGGGAGGGCAGGTCGTTGACAAGATGGTCGATGCGCAATTCCTGGCGCAGTGCGCGCACCGGCTCGGGCAGGTCCAACTGGTGCACGGCCTCCAGGTAGCGGCTCAGGCGCGTGCCATAGCGTTGCAGCACATGCACATTGCCCAGCACAAAGCTGATGGGGTTGTTGAGCTCGTGGGCCACGCCAGCCACCAACCGGCCCAGCGAGGCCATTTTTTCAGAGTGCAGCAATTGTTGCTGCGCCAGTTTGAGGGCGTCGTGCGCAGTGCGTAATTGGTGGTAAGCGCGTTTGAGTTCACCCATTGGGCGGCCCACCAGCACCCGGCCCACCTGGCGCCCGACGCTGTTGTGACGCGGCGTGCAGCTCATATCCACCGGCACCGGCTGACCCAGGGCATCGCGTAAATTGAGTTCGACCACGGCCACCTCGTGCGAGGCGGCGTGGTACATCGCCAACTGCCAGCGTTGCACGCTTTGCGCATCGGCCAGCAAGTCCAGCACCGGGGTGCCGCGCAGCTCCTGTTCGCTGCGGCCCACCAGGTCGCACAGGGCCGCGTTGGTTTCTTCGATCAAACCGTCCTGGTTGCAGGCAATCAGGACGTCGCTCATGGCTGACAGCAGGCTGAAGATGAACTGCTGTGATTGTTCCAGTTGCGCGTTTTTTTCTTCCAGTTCCACCTCGTCCGTCACCAGCCTGGAATACACCTCTTCCATTTTGTGGATCACGTCGAGCCAGGTGTCTTCGCCGACACCTTCGAGGTCTTCAGGCGGCAAATACAACTCGGCTGGGGGGCGATGTGACATGGCTTAATGCACCGTGCAGACCATGCACGGGTCGAACGATCGCACAATGTGCTGCACGGCCACGCTTTGGCGGCCAGCTACATCATCGCCAGCGCTGTCCATGGGCGCATCGACCAAAGCCGCTTCCAGTGCGCCAGGGGTGCCTGCCACATCGCGCGGTGAAAAATTCCAACTGGTGGGGGCGACAATCTGGTAGTGGCTGATACGACCTTTTTCGATGCGCAGCCAATGCCCCAAGGCCCCGCGCGCTGCCTCGGTCAGACCGATGCCCTGCGCCTGTTCGGGCAGGACATGCGGTTGGTAAAAAGGCGCGTGCGGCTGCAAAGCCGTCAACCATTGCTCCATCAGGGGCACGATGCGTGCCAGCTCCAGCAGCCTTGCCAGGACACGGGTTGACACGCAGCCACCTTGTGCCAAAACTGCGGCACGAATGAGTGGCTGAGCGTCCACCAACTGGCGGGCGATGGCGCCGGTTTCGAGCACCTGGCCAGCCAGACGCGGTGCCTTGTTCCAGCTGTAGGCACCGGCTTTGTCGGCTTGCGGTTGCGTTGTGCCAGCCATCGGGTGCAAGGGGACGCTGCCATCACTTTCGGCGTACCAGGCATGGCGCGGGTCTTCGGTGATCTGGCGGGTATCGAGCGGCAGGACTTGCTGCAACGTGGCATCCCAGACGCCGCGCGCCAGGGCGTGCGCGCCGTCAAACCGGGTATAGGCACCGTAGCTCAGGTAGCGTCTCGGGCCGGCCCCCAGGCTGGCTAAATCGGCCTCATCGGCAATGTCCAGAAACAAGGCCATGTCGCTGCCCGGCGCGCGTGCGCGCCAGCACTGCAAGGCGGCCAGGCTGTCCAGCTCGGCCAGCTCTTCGAGCGCCGTGCCAAACAGCGTTTGTTCCAGAAATGCGCGCATCTCGTGCACCCGCGCCAGCAAGCGAACGCGCTCCGTAGCTTCTATGGCGCGCGAACTACCGCCCGGCAAAATGGCGCCGGTATGCGGCCATTTGCCGCCCAAGATGCCGATCAACTCAAACCAGCGCGCGCGTGCGGCCAGGGCCTGGCGGCTGTGCAGACCACCGCCAGTGGGGCTACCCGCCAGCGCTGCAAAGCGCTGCTGAGCCTGCCCAAACCAGGCGCGCCCGGCATAGACCTCGCGGGTGAAGTCGGGCATGAAAAACAGATAAAAATGCGTCAAGTGGTCGGCCAGGTTTTCGCAGGCCAGCATCAGGTTGGTGGCATGCACGCCGTTGGGGGGCATCACCACGCCACAGGCATCGGCCAGCGCCCGAGCCGTCGCCACCGACTGCGACACCGAACAAATGCCGCAAATGCGCGGCACGATGGTCAGCGCATCCATCGGGTCGCGGCCATTGAGCATCAGCTCAAACCCGCGAAACATCGGGGCGTTGACCTGGGCCTGCGTGACCCGGCCATGGGCGACCTCAAGCTGAACTTCAAGGTCGCCTTCGACGCGGTTAAAAGGACCAAGAATCAAACGGCGGGTCATGGGTGAGCAATCATTTAGCGCAGCCTTGTGTTGCGTGAAGCGGGTGGCAGCACCACATGGTCGCTGCGTGAATTGACCTTGACGCGTTTGGGCGTGGCGCTTTTGGACAACGAGGCCAGCGCCACAAACCAGGCCTTGGGCATGTCGGTGGGAAGACCAATTGGAATGCCGGCCAGTTTGGGTGTGAGGTGAAACGCATGGCCCGGGCTTTGAAAACCCGGCGCCGTGCAATTGATGCAGGCAAAGCCACCGCGAAGACACGAACCCTCGCCGTTCCACAACCGGGTGTTGCAGTCGGCGTGTGCCTGCGTGCCTTTGCAGCCCATGTTTTCCATCAGGCAACCCAGGTTGGTGGGCTGGGCGGCACTGGCCTTGTACTCGTAATACTCGTTGCGCGGGCAACCGTGGTGCACCAGTTGGTCGGCATAAAAGCGGGGCCGTCCCAGCGGGTCGAGGTCGTCTGCTTTGAGCTGTCCGGACGCCAGCAGCATCAGCGTGTCAAGCACCCAGCCCGGATGCGTGGGGCAGCCCGCGATATTGATCACCGGCATGCCCCCTTTGGCGCAGAAGGCACTGCCCAGCAAGCCACCGATTTGCTCGTCCTCATATTGCAGCCCACAGGCATCGGTGGGGTTGCTTCCGCTTGCGGTGATGCCACCCCAGGCGGCGCAACTGCCCACTGCCAGCACATGCGTGGCCACGGCAGAGAGCTTTTCAATCCAGTGCATCATCGGCATATCGGTGCTGGCCAGCATGTGAAAGCGGCCGCTGTGGTTGGGGCCGCGCAACACCGCGCCTTCAAGGCACAGGGCGTCCAGGCGCGTGCGGCCACTCAGGCAGTTTTCCAGAATGTCTATCAGGTCCTGCTGCCCCTCCAGCGACAGGGCCGGGTGCCACAGCATGTGGATGCCGCTGTTTTTTAGCAAGGCCGGAAAATCTGCCGTGTCGGCGCACAGCAGTGACATGGTGCAGCCACCACAACCACCCGATTGAAGCCATAACACGTTGAAGGTCATCGCACTTTCCTTTCAGGTGGCGACTGTACAGCTAACGCAGGGGTCAAAGGCTGCTGCCAGCATGGCCGCTGGCACCTGGTCCTGGGGTGTCAAAGCTGTGACGGCTTGGGCCAGCGCGCCATGCGGGTGAAAGTTCCACTCGGTGGGGGCCAGCACACGGTAATCCAGCACGCTGCCGTGCGCATCCAACTGCACCCAATGCAGCAACAGTCCGCGCGCCATTTCACACCAGCCCAGTGCCTGGCCCTCGGCCAGCCAAAGCGAACCGCTGGACAACAAGGGAGCAGCGCAGTCAATGGGGTTTGACGCTGCATTGGCCAGCGCCAGCAGCTCCAGCCAGCGCGCACTCATGCGCCACCAGGCGCTGCGCGGTGCTCCATCATCCGGGCCGCCGCAGCGCAGCCGCGTCCAGGGGCCGTTTTCTGCGCATTGCCCGTGCCAGGTGGGGGTTTGCACAAAGTCGGGCACCTGCACCATGGATTGCGCCAATTCGGTCAGCTGGCGGTTCTGTTGGTCTTGGTCCTGATGCAGAACCTGCAGACAACGTGCCGGTATGTGCAGGCGGCTGGCCATGGGGTACCAGGCACCCAAAAAACGGGCCGGTGGCAAGCGGGTGGCGTGAGCCAGGCACCAGTCTGCCATAGCCTCTGGCGCCTCAAAATCCTTCAGCCAAAGGCTGAAGGGTTGTCTCAGGATGCGGTTTTCCAGCCAGTCCCGCAATTGTTTCAGTTGATCCAAAGCCGCGGCCGCATCGGCTGGTGCGCGTGCGGCGACCAGGGGCAGGGGGCAGTCGCGCAACCATTGCATATCAGGCCCACCGATACCCGGTTCGGGCAGGCGTTGTGGCCAGTCCAGCGCCATGCTGCGCAAATGGTCGCGGGCAGTTTCCAGGCACAAATGTATGGGTGGTGTTGCTGGCTTGAAGGCTTGTGTTTGACCAAGAGCAACCGTCAAGGCCAGTGCTGCGGTGTGACGGTGGGCGTG
>PHCO01000053.1 GCA_002842265.1 Betaproteobacteria bacterium HGW-Betaproteobacteria-18
CCCATCAAGCTCACTCCCGAGGAAGCCGTGCGCCAACTCTACGTGATGGTGTTGCGTGACGACCATGGCTACCCCGTGACCCGCATGGAGCTTGAGTACGGCGTGACCTTTGGCCGCGAGAAAAAACGCGCAGACATCTGCATCTTTGACAAGGACAAACCCACCACCCCCTACGTGTTGGTTGAGCTAAAAAAACCCAAACTCAAAGACGGCAAAGAGCAGCTTAAAAGCTATTGCAACGCCACCGGCGCGCCCATGGGCGTGTGGAGCAATGGCGAATCCATTTCGTTTTACCACCGCAAAGACCCCAACTACTTTGAAGACATTCCGGGCATTCCGTCGGCGCATGAGAAGCTGTCAGACATCTTGTCTGAGCGCTGGACGATTGATGACCTGGTGCGTCTGGATAAACTGGTTACTGAGAAAAAGTCGCTCAAAGACCTGATTCTGGAAATGGAAGACGAGGTGCTGGCCAATGCCGGTGTCGATGTGTTTGAAGAGTTGTTCAAACTCGTCTTCACCAAGCTGTTTGATGAAATGGAAGGCGGCCGCGACAAAAAGCGCCACCTGGTGTTTAAAAACTACGGCGACACTGAGACTGAACTCAAAGCCAAAATTCAAGACCTTTTTGACAAAGCCCGTGCCAGGTGGGAAGGCGTTTTCCCCACAGGCGCCAAGCTTGACCTGACCCCCAGCCACCTGGCCGTGTGTGTGGCATCGCTGGAAAAGGTCAAACTATTCAACTCCAACCTCGAAGTGGTTGACGAGGCGTTTGAATACCTCATCAACAAAAGCAGCAAGGGCGAAAAGGGCCAGTATTTCACCCCGCGCTACGTCATTGACATGTGCGTCAAGATGCTCAACCCGCAAGAGCACGAGACGCTGATTGACACCGCTGCGGGCAGTTGCGGCTTTCCGGTGCATGGCATCTTCCATGTGTGGGAGCAGATCATGAAAGAGCAGGGCTTGTCCAAAAGCCACCTGTTCACCACCGAGAAAAAGCCGCTGCGTTGCGAAACCTATGTGCAAGACAAGGTGTTTGCCATCGACTTTGACGAAAAAGCCGTGCGCGTGGGCCGCACCCTGAACCTGATCGCCGGTGACGGTCAAACCAATGTGCTGCACCTGAACACCCTGGACTACGACCGTTGGGACGAAAAAACCAAAACCGAAGACTGGTTAGACGTGTATGGCGAAGGCTGGAAAAAACTGCGCAAACTACGCGCCACCAAAGACGAAAACCGCGATTTTCAGTTTGACGTGCTCATGGCCAACCCGCCTTTTGCGGGTGACATCAAAGAAACCCGCATTCTGGCCAAGTACGAGCTGGGCAAAAAGCCCGACGGCAAATACCAGACTGCCGTAGGGCGCGATATTTTGTTCATCGAGCGCAACCTGAGTTTTGTCAAACCCGGTGGCCGCCTGGCGCTGGTGCTGCCGCAAGGCCGTTTCAACAACTCCAGCGACAAACGCATTCGTGATTACATGGCCGAACACTGCCGCATCCTGGCCGTGGTGGGCCTGCACGGCAATGTGTTCAAGCCGCACACCGGCACCAAAACCAGTGTGATTTTTTTGCAGAAGTGGAATGACGATGCCGCGGCTGGCCCGCTGAACCCCAGATTGGATGATTACCCCATCTTTTTTGCCACCATGCGCGAGCCGAGCAAGGACAACAGCGGCGACAAGATTTATATCAAGCGTAAGGACTTGGCTGCTGGGAACGACATTGCCATTGAAACCATTCCGGGCATGGTGCCAGCCTCGGAGGCCGTGGACCGCTACAAAGTTTCAGCCAGTGATCTGGATGAATTTGTGCTGGACGAGCATGAACACCTGGTGGTCAAACATGATCTGTTCAGCCATTCACTGAAAGACGGCAAGCGCACGCCTGATGGTATTGCAGAGGCGTTTATTGAGTTTGCGAAAAAAGAGCGACTAGGTTTTTTTCTCTAAGCCCTTTCAATGAGGCCCGGTATCGGGGCTTGTTGGAGGGGCTGGAGATTGCGGAGAAAAAATTCCAAGTCGTAGTAAGTCAGCAACTTAGATTAGAGGCGCAGTACCACACAGCAAAGACATCAAATATGTCCGAGTTTTATCGCGGAGAAGAAATCATTAAATCAGCTAATTACAACTCAATTTATGGCATCAACAATGATAGTGATGGATATTTGGTTTTACGAATGCATGAATTTGATGGAATTTTTGCAGGTATTCCTACTGCGCACTGCAAAAATTTTAATCAGGAAGATTACGAACTGCATAGATTGAGGAAAAATGATGTTCTTATTTGTAGAACAAATGGTAACCCAAAGTTAATAGGTAAATCTGCATTGGTCGCCAAGGATTACGACTATGTTTATGAATCTCATCTGTTCAAGGTTTGTCCAGATGAAAAGTATATAAATTCTTCCACGTTAACTGTCTTTCTGAACTCAATTTATGGACGGATGGAGATCGATAAACTGTCCATGCAAGGTAATCAGGCGAACTTTAGTCTTGCCAAATTCAAAGAGCTTCGGATACCAAAATTCTCAAAAATATTTCAAAACTCTTTGGATCGAGTTGTTTACAAATCGTTTTCAAATAAAGAAATTTCAAGTGAAAAATTACT
The DNA here is from genome assembly GCA_002842265.1 of Betaproteobacteria bacterium HGW-Betaproteobacteria-18. Lineage (GTDB taxonomy): Bacteria > Pseudomonadota > Gammaproteobacteria > Burkholderiales > Burkholderiaceae_C > Rhodoferax. The sequence goes on from PHCO01000053.1 coordinate 2,615, forward strand.
CCTAGTCGATAATTTTCTATTGGATTCTCTTGGGTTAACCGAATTCGCACCGAGCCCTAAATCTGTCAATATCAAATCCTTCAAAGATTCTTTCGCCAGCACTGGGCGACTGGATGCGGAGCACTACCAGCCCAAATACGAAGCGCTGTACCAAGCTTTGGCAAAAACCAACAAAATTTTCAAGCTGGGCGACCGACTCAGCTTTAACCAGCGTGGCTCCCAGCCTGATTACGCCGAAGAAGGCTTGCCCGTCGTCAACTCCAAACATGTACAGCGTGGCCAAGTGAATATGAGTGATACCCGGTTTGCCAGCTTGCCCGACAAAACCAATGCAGTAGTTATTCAACAGGGTGATGTGTTGATGAACGGAACTGGCGTGGGCACCATTGGCCGTGCCGCCCCCTATTTGTATTCTGAAAAAGCGCTGCCAGACAACCATGTGACGGTGCTTAGAACGGATGCCATGAGCCCGATTTGCCTGGCTTTGTATCTCAACTCCATTGCGGGCCAGTACCAGGTCGATCAACATTTCAAAGGTTCATCAGGGCAAATCGAGTTGTATCCGGCAGACATCGCCAACTTCTGGTGCACTGAAATTGACAAGGCTACGCAGCAGAAAATTGACAAGCTGGCCCAGCAGAGTTTCACCCTCAAAGCGCAAAGCGAACGCCTCTTGGAGGCCGCCAAACGCGCCGTAGAAATCGCCATTGAGCAAGACGAGGCCGCTGGCATGGCCTATCTGGTGCGGGAAACCGATGTCGTGATTGAAGAAAGCAGTTCATGATGAACTTGGTACCTCCAACAAATCTACATGAAAATGGGGATGCCATTGTTTTTTCATATCTGCTATCGAAATCAAAGCCGATAACGCAATACCAACGGGTTCTATCAGCTGCTTTTATGTTGTTATCCTGATCAGAGTCCTTACTTTGGAGCTTCATTGATGCGCCTGCTTCACTACCTTGAGATAGAAAACTTCAAACGTTTTGGCGACAAACAGCGTATTGAGCTTGATCACCCTGCAGTGCTGATCGGCCCCAACAACTGCGGTAAAACCAGCGCCATCCAGGCCTTGGCGCTATGGTCCCAAGCGGTCAAGACTTGGTACGACGTGCGCAAAGAGTCATCCGCCACAGAACGTACCGCTACGGCTCTAAATCGGCTCAACATTGTGGCGGTGCCGGTACGCCGGACTCGTTTTTTTTGGCACAACACCAATGTGCGTGCTGGTACAAAAGATATTCCAATAACGATCACAGTTGGCATTGAGTTCAAGGGGCGTGTCTTGGACTTGCCGATGCGTTTTACCAACAAAGGTGATGAGTTGGTCTATTGCAAACCAGACGATGCAGTGCTGGCTAACCTTGAGTTCATGCATTACGCAGCACAAATCAATGTGGAATTGCTTTACCCGATGTCTGGCTTGGAGACTGAAGAGCCCATTTTGCAGCCAGGGCGCATTGATGTATTGCTGGGCCAAGGCCAGACGGCTCAGGTGTTGCGCAATTTGTGTCTGATGGTGGCAAAAGACACCCCAGATGATTGGAAGCGCATCGTGGTACTGATGCGTCGGCTGTTCAACGTGACGCTTGAAACGCCGCAGGAAACCACGCGTGGCGCGATCGAGATGCGGTACAAGCAGCCCGATGTGCGTGAGGCTTTGGACGTTTCTTCCAGTGGCCGTGGGTTTCAACAAATGCTGTTGATTTTTGCTTACCTGTATTCCCACAAACGAAGTGTTTTGCTGGTTGATGAGCCTGATGCACACTTGGAAATTTTGCGGCAAAAACAGGTGTATGTACTGCTGCGTGACATAGCAGCCGAAAACCAGTCGCAGGTGGTGATGGTGACCCATTCGGAAGTGATTTTGGACGAGGCCTTGGACAACAATCTGACACTGCTAATGGATGGCAAAGCCGACGATCTGGCACGCAAGACGGATATTCGCAATAGTCTGAAACACTATGGTGCCGAACATTACATCAAAGCGCGTGAGCGGGGTTATGTGCTGTATGTCGAGGGTGGGACCGATGTTGATATGCTGCGCGCCCTGGCTGAGCGGTTACAGCACCCGGTCGCTCAGATTTGGGATGAGCGTATCAATTCTTATTATGTCCAAAACAACTATCCCGATAAATCACTTGACAGCGAGTTAGAGCGGGTCGAAGGTGGCTTTAGCGCGACACCAAGGGATCACTTTAAAGGCTTGAGCAGTTTGCTGCCTCAGCTCATGGGTCTGGCGATACTTGACAACGACGGACGTGATCGCCAGGGTGCGATTGAAGGTGGACTGCAATTGAGTTACTGGCGGCGTTATGAGGCTGAAAATTATTTTGTGACACCTGATGTACTCAGGCGCTATGCACAGGGACAGTACGCTGAATTGGAATTGTTTGGTGGTTTTGCATTTGAGATTGATGAGGTGCTTGATGCGCTGGTATTCGAGAAGATTTTTCAGTCTTTGGATGCGGATTTCCAAGCGTGGAAAAAGGCCCCAGCAGAGGCGGCGCGCATTGTCTGGGAGGCTAAAACCCAGCGGATCAAGCTCAGTACTTTTGCCGAAGAGTTTTTTAGAAAGCTGGCTGAGCGTGTGAGTGGTGCCATGCTGCTCAAAAAAGGGGAGCTACACCGTTTGGTAGCCATTGTTGATCCCAAGATGATTACTGCCGAGGTGGTAGAAAAGCTTGACTTGCTCAACCACCTCTTTGAATCAGCCAACCGGCGTTTGCCAGTCGATACAGTAATCGATTGAATACCCCCTCAAACTGCCTTGCTGACTTGATTTTTAACTATGAAAACAATGACTTTTGCACTTCCCGCCCTTGACGATATTCGTTTGATAGCTTTTAACCAAGTGCTACAGCACAAAATTGACAACAAGACCAAGCCGCTGGGTTCGCTGGGGCGACTTGAAGCACTGGCCTTGCAAATTGGCGAAATTCTGGGCTCGGACAGTCCCGATTTGAAAGATCCGCAAATGGTTGTTTTTGCCGGTGACCATGGCCTGGTTCGCCGTGGCGTGTCAGCTTTCCCGCAGGACGTGAGTTGGCAGATGGTGGAAAACTTTCTGGCCGGTGGTGCGGCGGTGAGCGTGTTTTCACGCGCCAACCAGATTGCGCTCACGGTGGTGGACTGTGGTGTCAAGCATGATTTTCTGGCGGGTTTACCCGCAGGCGCGCAGCGCCCAGGCCTGAAAGTTTGCAAGGTGGCGGGCAGCGAACACGGCACGGCCGACTCGTCAAAACAAGCCGCCATGACCGCGCTGCAATGCCAGCAAGCCCTGCAGAACGGTATCGATCTGGTCAAGACGCTACCGGGCAATGCGCTGCTGCTGGGTGAAATGGGCATTGGCAACACCTCGGCGGCGTCGCTGCTGCTGTCGCGTCTGGCCGGGCTGGACATTGAGGTCTGCACCGGTGCCGGCACCGGCCTGGACGCCGCCGCGGTGCAGCGCAAAACGGCGATTCTGCGTGAGGTGCTGGCACGCCACCCACAGGCCAAAACACCGCTGGACGCGCTGGCAGCCTTTGGTGGTTTCGAGATCGCGACCATGGTGGGTGCCGTGCTGCAAGCCGCGCAAGAGCGCCGCGTGATCGTGGTTGATGGCTTTATTGCCAGCAGTGCCGTGCTGGTCGCTCACGCCCTGCAGCCGCTGGTGCTGCAGCGCTGTGTATTTGCGCACCGCTCGGGCGAACGCGGGCATGAGTTCATGTTGCAGCATCTGGGTGTGCAGGCGCTGCTGGACCTGGGCTTGCGCCTGGGCGAGGGCTCGGGCGCTGCGCTGGCCTGGCCGCTGTTGCAAGCCGCCTGCGCCATGCTGCGCGAGATGGCCAGTTTTGAGTCGGCCGGGGTGTCGGAGAAGACCGCGGAACGAGCCGTGCAGGTGTAACGCCCGGAGGCTTGTTTGAGTGTCTGACTGATCCTTGATGCACCACTTCATGCCCTCTTTTTTGCTTCAATTCATACGCCACTACCTGTTGAGCCTGCAGTTTTTCACCCGCATTCCCGTCACCGGGCGGCTGGCGAACTGGGTGGGTTATAGCCCGGCCATGCTGCGTGCCAGCGCTGGCCATTTCCCGGGCGTGGGCATTCTGCTGGGTGCAGTGTTGGCGTTGTTCACTGCCGGTTTGCTGCAATGGCTGCCGCCCACCGGCTCGGCACCCCTGGTGGCCGCGGCGCTGGGCACTGCCTTGGGTGTGCTGCTCACCGGCGCGTTCCATGAAGACGGGCTGGCCGATGTGGCCGATGGCTTGGGCGGCAGTGCGGACCGGGACCGTGCCCTGCTCATCATGAAAGACTCGCGCGTGGGTGCCTTTGGCGCCATTGCGGTGATGCTGGTGCTGCTGTGCAAGGTGGCACTGCTGGCGTTGTTGGGCGACGTGAGTGCGCCGCTGATGGTGGCGGCGCTGTTTGTGGCCCATGTGGCGTCACGTACCTGGCCGCTGCTCACCATCCGGCTGCTGGTGCATGTGGGCGATGCGGCGGGCACCAAGTCCAAACCTCTGGCCGATCAAATCAGCGGGGTGGCCCTGCGCACTGGTTTGATCTGGTGTGTATTGGCGCTGGCCCTGACGGTTTATGTGCAAGCGACCACCAATTTTGTGGCCATCAATGTGACCGATGCAGGTCTGCTGCAGGCGCTGTTGAATGCCCTCATGGCTTCTTTGGTGGCCTGGGCTGTGATGGCGCGCTGGTTTTGGCGGCGTCTGGGCGGTTTCACCGGTGACTGTCTCGGGGCCACGCAGCAGGTTTGCGAAGTGGCGTTTTACCTCGGGCTGGGGTTGAGCCTGTGATCTGGCTGGTGCGCCATGCGCAGCCCCTGATTGCGCCCGGCATCTGTTATGGCGCGCTGGATGTGCCCGCTGATGCGGATGCCACGCGGCAAGCGGCCCAGGAACTGGCGCAGCGCTTGCCGATCAATGCTTTCGTCAGCGCCTCGCCGCTGCTGAGATGCCAGCAATTGGCGCAAGCGCTGCAAGCGGTGCGGCCCGATTTGAGTTGTCACACCGAGGCAGGGTTGGCAGAGATGAACTTTGGCGCTTGGGAGGGGCAACGCTGGGACGCTTTGCCGCCCGACGCCTTTGACGCCTGGACCAGCGACTTCTGGCGCTACCGGGTGGGTGGCGGCGAGTGTGTGGCCGACTTCATGGCCCGCGTAGCACAGGCGTGGGATGCAGCCGCTGCCGCCCGCCTGTCCGGTGTGGCGCAGGTGTGGCTGACCCACGCCGGTGTGATTCGGGCGGCACGATTGCTGGCCTCGGGCCAGCGCGAGGTGCACGCTGCGGCGGATTGGTCGCGCGACGCGCCTGGCTACGGCCAGTGCTGGCGCTACCAGTCACCTTCAGTCTGGCTGGAAGATGTCGCTTGACGGTTGTCGTGCGACAGCGTCAGCTTTTTTGAATGGTTTTATCCTTGAAGTCGCAGTAGGGCGCCACCGCACAGTGCCAGCATTGCGGTGTGCGCGCCTGGCAGACGTAGCGGCCCAGCAAAATCAGCCAGTGGTGGGCATGCACGCGGTAAGGCTCGGGAATACGTTTGAGCAGATTCTTTTCGACCTCGAGCGGATTTTTGCCCGGTGCCAGCCCGGTGCGGTTGCTGACCCGAAAGATATGCGTGTCCACTGCCATGGTGGGCTCGCCAAAGGCCACGTTGAGCACCACATTGGCCGTTTTGCGGCCGACACCGGGCAGCGTTTCCAGCGCCTCACGGGTGCGCGGCACCTCGCCATGGTAGCGTTCCACCAACATCTGGCAGGTTTGCAGCAGGTGTTTGGCTTTGCTGTGGTACAGGCCAATGGTTTTGATGTGCGCTTCCAGCCCCGGCAGGCCCAGAGCCAGCATCTTTTGCGGCGTGTTGGCCACCCGGAACAGGCTTTGTGTGGCCTTGTTGACGCTCACGTCAGTGGCCTGGGCTGACAGCAGCACGGCGGTCAGCAGTTCGAACACATTGCTGAACTTCAGCTCGGTCTGCGGCTGCGGGTTGGCGGCGGCCAGGGTGGCAAAAAAATGCTCGATAGCGGTGGCGTTCATGCGTTCATTCGAGTTGGCTGCCAACATGGGTGAGGCAGGGGTGATTCTTCGGTGACAATTTGGCTCTCATTTATCCGAGCTTATCCCATGCAATTCGCCACCCGACTCGACGCCATCGAAACCTCTGCCATCCGCGAGCTGTTCAAGCTGCTGGGCAAGCCCGGCATCATCAGCTTTGCCGGCGGCTTTCCCGACCCCGCGCTGTTCGATGCCGAGGGCATTGCGCAGTCCAGCCAGGCGGTATTGGCCAGCAACCCCGGTCCGGTGCTGCAGTACGGCGCCACCGAGGGCTATCAGCCACTGCGCGAAGGCATCAGCCACTTCATGGCGGGCAAGGGCAGCACGGTGGCGCCGGAGGGCCTGATCGTCACCACCGGCAGCCAGCAGGCGCTGGACCTGATCGGCAAAACCATGATTTCGCCTGGCGACAAGGTGATTGTGGAAGCGCCCACCTTTCTGGCCACCATCCAGTGTTTCCGGCTCTACGGCGCCCACATCATCGGCGCGCCGATCGATGCTGATGGCGTCGATGTGGACAAGTTGGAGGCCCTGATCGAAGAGCACAAGCCCAAATTGGTCTATCTGATTCCGACCTTTGGCAACCCCAGCGGCGCCACCTTGAGCCTGGCGCGGCGCCAGCGTATTCTGCAAATTGCCGCGCGCACCCAAACGCTGATCGTCGAAGACGACCCCTATGGCGAGCTCTACTTTGATACGCCACCGCCACCGAGCCTGCTGGCCCTGAGCAACGGCGTGCCCGGCAGCCGCGACTGGCTGGCGCATTGCGGCAGTTTCAGCAAAATCCTCAGCCCCGGCTTGCGCGTGGGCTGGCTGATTGCGCCACCCGAGTTGCTGGTCAAGGCCACCATGTGCAAGCAGTTCAGCGACGCCCACACCAGCAACCTGACGCAGGCCATCTGCGCCCACTACCTGACGCTGAACCGTTTGAACATCGCGCTGGCCGTGGTGCGCCGCACCTACGCCGAACGCGCCCGGGTCATGGCCGAGTCGCTGCGCCGTGAACTGGGGGGTGCCATTGAATTCAACCAGCCGAAGGGCGGCATGTTCTTCTGGGCCAGGCTCACCGGTGCCAATGGCAAGCCGGCCAACGCCGCTGAATTTGCCAAGCGCGCCATCGACAAGTTGGTGGCCTTTGTGCCCGGCGCGCCGTTCTATGCGCAGGACCCTGACCTGAGCACGCTGCGCCTGAGTTTCGCCACCGCCGATGTCGCCAAGATTGAAGAGGGCATTGGGCGCTTGGGGCGGGCGCTCTGAGTGACCTGCTAAAGTCGTTTCAGGAGATGAATATGAATGAAAACGACTTGATCTACAGTTTTGCCAAGGCGCACATGATCCGGGCATCAGGCCTGATCGCGCTGATGATGCCGCAGACGCTGGGTGCCGGAGTGGCCGTCAAGGCCATGGATGGTCGTTACATGCTGGTCAACCAGATCATGCAAACATTTTTCAACAAGACCGTTGAGCAGTTCACCAGCCTGACCAATGCCGATCTGTTTCCATCCGAAGTGGCTGCGCAGCTTCAGCAATCTGACCGGCAAATCAGCGATGGCGCCGCTACCTGCAGCGACCAGCTGGATTTTCTGCTTGACGGCAAGCCGGTCCAATGCCTGTGGTTCAAGTTTCCGGTGCATGGACCTGATGGCCAAATCTTGTTCATCGGAGCCGCCATGCTCGATACCTTGCGGACAGGGAATATCGAAAAAATGCAGAAGTCGCTGGAGCATTTGCAGAACACCAACCAGGAGTTGCAAAAATCCCTGGTCGAGCTGTCCCAAATGGCCAGCACCGACAAGCTTACCGGTGCCTGGAACCGGCGCCGGCTTGAAGAAGCCCTGCTCAAGGAAATGGATCGACTCAAGCGCTACGACCACCCCTTGAGCATGTTGATCCTTGATATTGATTTTTTCAAAAAGGTCAATGATGATTGCGGTCACAGCGTGGGTGATCAGGTGCTGGTGAAAATGGCAAGTGTGGTGCAGTCCAGCCTGCGCGCTTCCGACTCGCTGACGCGATGGGGGGGTGAAGAGTTTGTGGTGCTGTGCCCCGATACCACGCTGTCCACCGTGGCACTGCTGGCTGAGCGACTGCGCGCGAGCATTGCCAAGACTGTTTTTCCTGATGTTGGGCAAGTGACGATCAGCCTGGGTGTGGCCGAATGCAGGGCGGATGAGACTTGGGAAGATTGGTTCAAACGCGCCGATGCGGCACTTTACCGGGCCAAGGCGGGTGGCCGCAATCAGGTGCAGCTTGCCCCGGAAACGCCTCAACGCGGTGCGGCTGGAGGAAATGTGGCCACCAATTTTGTACGACTGTCCTGGCATGCGGCGTACGAGAGTGGTAACCCGGTCATTGATGATCAGCACCGCGGCCTGTTTACAGACGCCAACCAGTTGCTCGGTGCTGTGCTGTCGGGCCGCCCCGAAGCAGAGGTGGCTGCACTGGTCAATACGCTGGTGAAAGATGTGGTGCAGCATTTCAAGGACGAAGAGGTCATCATCCGCGCAGCGGGTTATCCGCGCGCCGACGAGCATGCGGCCATTCACGGCAAGCTGGTTGACAAAGCCGTGGTGCTGGTCAAACATTTTCATGACGGCACACTGGCGACTGGTGAGTTGTTTCAATTTTTGGCGCACGATGTGGTGGCCCGGCACATACTCGGCGCCGATCGGGAATTTTTTGCCTACTTGCAGTCCAATATCAATCAGGCGACAGTGGCTGCCAAGCGCGAGAAAAACTAGATGCCGTCCACATGCACCTGCAGCCACCATTCCAGCAGCGCCAGGTGCCACAGTTTGCTGCCATTGATGCGCGTGAAGTGTTCGGGCGCTTCCGGGTTGGCCAGCAGCTTGTCCACGTAATCGCGCTGGTACAGGCCGCGCTGCAGGCAGGCGTCCGACATCAAAATGCCGCGCATCATTGCCAGAAACGGGCCGCGCACGTACTTGAGCGCCGGCACCGGAAAGTAGCCCTTGGGCCGGTCGATCACGGCGTCTGGAATCAGTCCGCGAGCAATGGCCTTGAGCGGAAACTTGCCGCCTTCCTTCAATTTGAGTTCGGGTGGCATGTGGGCGGCGAGCTCAACCAGTTCGTGGTCCAGAAACGGCGTGCGCACTTCCAGGCCCCAGGCCATCGGCATGTTGTCCACACGCTTGACCGGATCATCGACGATCAGCGTGGTGGCATCGAGCCGCCAGACCTGGTCCAGAAAGGTGTCGGCATGCGGTTTGTCCAACTCAGCTGCAATCAGCCTGGACGTGACATCGTCCACCTGAAACTTTGGTGCGATCATTTGCAGGTATTCGGCGTGGTCGCGGTCAAAATAATGCTGGCTGAAGCGCTGCAGCGGCGTGCCGGTTTCTGCGTCCATTTTTGGGTACCAGAAATAGCCGCCAAAAACTTCGTCCGCGCCCTGGCCCGACATCACCACCTTGACTTCCTTGGCCACCCGTTCAGCCAGCAAATAGAACGCGATCACGTCGTGGCTGACCATGGGTTCGGTCATTTGCGCCACCGCCTCGGGCAGGCGCTGCATGACCTCCTGGTTGGGGATGCTGAACTGCTGGTGCCGGGTATGAAAGTGCTGAGCGATCTGGTTCGAGTATTCAAATTCATCGGCTTTTTCGGCGCCTGCGCCCAGGTCTTCAAAGCCGATGGAAAAGGTGCGCAAATCCGGCACATGCTCTGCCAGCAGACCGACCAACAAGCTCGAATCCAGGCCGCCTGAGAGCAGCACGCCCACCGGCACGTCTGCGGCCAGCAGGCGGCGCTTGACGCTCAGGCCAAGTTGCTCCCGGGTGGCAGCCAGCCACTCGGCTTCCGTCAGTGCTTGCTCGGGCCGCGTGGCGTCCAGCGTCCAATAGACCTGCTCGATCACGCTGCCGTCCGGGTCAATGGTCATGGTGCTGGCGGGCGGCAGTTTGCGCACGCCATTCAACACCGTGCGCGGCGCGGGCACCACGGTGTGCAGGGTGAAGTGGTGGTGCAGGGCCACCGTATCGAGCGTGGTATCGACACCGCCACCGGCCAGCAGCGCAGGCAGGGTGGAGGCAAAGCGAAGGCGGTGGCTGGTCTGGTTCAGGTACAGCGGCTTGATGCCAAAGCGGTCGCGCGCCAGAAACAGCTGGCCGCTGCGCTGGTCCCAGATGGCAAAGGCGAACATGCCCTTGAAACGCGTCACGCACTGGTCGCCCCAGGCGTGGTAGGCCTTGAGGATGACCTCGCTGTCGCCTTCCGAAAAAAATTGGTAACCCCTGGCTTGCAGCTCGGCGCGCAATTCCCGGTAGTTGTAAATGGTGCCGTTGAAAATGAGTGTGAGTTGCAGCGCCGCATCGACCATGGGCTGGTGCGCGTGGGCGGACAGGTCAATGATCGACAACCGGCGGTGACCAAAGGCCAGCGGACCGTCCTGGTAGCTGCCTGCGTGGTCGGGGCCACGGCGCGCCAGCTGGTCAGACATGCGGCTGATGGCCGCCATGTCGGGCGTGGCGCCGTCAAAGCGCAATTCGCCACAGATGCCGCACATCAGCGCGCCTCTAAGGCAAGTTTGGCTGAGGGCACCACAATCACCGGCGCAAAACCGCCGCCCTGGGTTCGGAAATTGGTGGTTTGGCCGGCGTACATGCGCGCTGCCAGCAGTTGCACCTGGCCGCAATAGCTGTAGGCGCGGATGTCAAATTTCAGGTCGGTCAACACGCCATCGACCAAGGTCATGCGGCCACTTGGTGGCACCAATGCTTGCGCCACAAAGTCGCTTTCCTGAATTTCTGCCCAGACGCGGCGCGTGAGCTTGTCGCCCCGGTAAGCGGCTTTGGCACCGTAACCCGCCACCGGTTTGAAGAACAGTTGGCGCCTTTGTGCCCACAGTTCGTCGGCGCGTTCAGGTGTGACCAGGCGTGTGTTTGGAATGCAGTTTGACAGCAGTTTGCGGTCTGCCGCCGCAGCGCCCCAGGCCAGCAACAGTTCGTCCTGGCTGAGAGCTATCAGGTTGCGCTTGTCGGCCAGCAGCGCATGGGCGCGGGGGTGGGGTGTCAGCACCACCGCGCTGGCTTCATAGGCCTGGCGCAAGGCCAGGTGGCAGGGCTCGGTGAGGTAAAAGTCGGTCAGGCGGTTATAAACCATATCGACCGGCGTGCCCTGGTGCAGCAGACGACCGTTTTGCCAGATGAGTTCGGCGGGGTCGGCTATGGCAGCAATGATGCCATGCTGGGTAAACAACTGGCGAAACAGTTCAAATTCAGGGGCCAGGTATTGTTCCAGCGGTGCCTCGTCCACGATCACCAGCGAGCGCCAGGGAGCGGCGCCGCACTGCAACTGCCACTCGGACGCAAACATGTCAAAAATGGTTTTTTTCAGGGTGTCGCGCCGCTCAAGGGACGGAAAAGCCCAGTCCAACTCGTCGCAACACGCCTCTTGCGAACGCGCCAGTGCCACATTGAGCAGCAAGCCACCGGCGTTGGTGTTGATCTCGATGAGTTGCGGGCCGTTGGCGCTCAGGTGAAAGTCGTAGCCCATGCAGGCGCCCAGCGGACCGAAGTCGTGCTGCGCCGAGGCGTCTGCGCGCGACAGCGCCTGCACCTGGTAGCCGGGCAGGGCGGCGACACGTTCGATGGTCGAGATGGTGGCGCTGATCTGCTGCTGCACCTGTTGCGAGACAAACACCACCGTTGAGGAAAACAAATTGGGCCGGGTTTTGGTGATGTTGGCCATCATGCCCTGCAAACTGGGGTCGCTCTCCAGCTGCTCGCGCAGGCGCTCCACGTTCAGGGTGCGGCAAAAACAGTCGCGGTTCAGGGCCTCGGCAGAAGACGCGGCGGTGGCGATGGCAGGGTTAGGATTCATACAGGAAAGGATTCTGCCTCAGTCGGCGTGCCCTTGTCTGGCACGGGCACACAACTGGGTGAAAACGGTGCCTTGACCACCTGCAAGGTCACGTGGGTGATCTCGAAGCGGTCATGCAATTGTTCGGTGGCATCAAGCAGAAAGGCATCGTCGGCGCCGCCTTGCGGCATGACCAGATGCGCCGTGAGCGCCACCTGTGAGGTGCCCATGGCCCAGATGTGCAGGTCGTGCACTTGCGTGACGCCGGGCAGCGCAGCCAGGCAGTCATGCACCGCTTGCGGGTCGATGTGGGCTGGCACACCATCGAACAGCAGGTGCAGGGACTGCTTGAACAAGTCCCAGGTGCTCCACAAAATCACCAGCGCAATGCCCAGGCTCACCACCGGGTCGAGCCAGGTCCAGCCTTGCCACAGCGTCAGGGCGCCGGCCACCACCACGCCGCCCGACACCAGCGCGTCGGCGGCCATGTGCAAAAAAGCGCCGCGAATGTTCAGGTCGGACGCGCGCCCGCGCATGAACAGCAGCGCGGTGGCGGTGTTGATCACAATGCCAATGCCGGCCACCACCATGATGGTGACCCCTTGCTCCTGCAGCGACACCTCGTTGGACATGAGCCGCCCGATGGCTTCCCACGCCAGGCCGCCCATGGCCAGCAACAGCAGCAGCGCATTGGCAAAGGCCGCCAGAATGGTGGCGCGCTTGAAGCCATAGGTGTGGCGCGCGTTGGGGCGCAGCTTGATGGCCAGCGCGCCGCCCCACGCCAGCACCAGGCCGGCCACATCGCTGAGGTTGTGCACGGCATCGGCCAGCAAGGCCAGCGAGTTGACACGCCAGCCATAAAACGCCTCGATGCCGACAAACACCAGGTTGAGCACGATGCCAATGGCAAAGGCGCGGTTGAAGCTGGCGGGGGCGTGGTCGTGGTCGTGACTCATGGGGTTCCTGGGGCGTTTTCCTGTTGGCGCTTGATACTTTGTAATCAGGCAATGATAGTGTTGCCGCCATTCACCTTGATCACAGACACCCGTAGCATGAGAATAATCAATGCTTCAGAATCTATCGTGCCTAGACTGAACAAATACATTTTCACTGCGTGTCTGGACGCTGTACCTACGCAGGGAATTGGCAAGATTTCACTATGGAGTAGCCCATGAAAACCACAACATCGCTGGCAACGCTTCTGCTGCTCAACCTGGCTTTGGCCGCCTGCACCACCACTGGTATCGGTGGCGGGCAATTGGCGGGCGGCGGCGCGGCAGGGGAGCCGGTCGCCTTCAGCTGGACCAGCACCGACGGCGGTCTGTCGGGCACCATGACGGCGGCGCTGCCCGACATGAGCTACCAGGGAAAGTTTTTTCAAATCACCCAGCAGACGCGGTCTGAAGTGCTGATGCCATTGTGGACGCACTGGAACCGTGGCTGGTACGACTGGCCGTACTGGAGCGGTCCTTTTGTGCAGCCTTACCCGACGACCCAGTTCATCACCCACTATTCCGGCAAGGTGGTGGCTACGCTGACAGGGCAGGGCGACCAGCGCATGCGTTGCCGCTTCCATCTGGTTGCGCCAGCCAGCGGCATGTCGGGCGGCGGCGAGGGCCAGTGCCAGCTCGCCGACGGTCGGGTGGTGCGAGCGATTTTTCCTGGCAAGTGATGATATTCACAGCCCAATAGACATCAGGCGCGGCCAAACCGATCCCGGGATCGAT